>JAVHQT010000046.1:0-42675 GCA_036171275.1 Gallionellaceae bacterium
CTTTTGTACAGACTGCTCGCTTTCGTATCGTTCAGTTTCGGATGCGATTAGCTTCGACACTCGCATTTTGATATACAGCACGCGGGTTTGTTTATCATCGCCTTCCGCTTGAGCAAAGGCTTTTGTCCACAGCGCCTTATCTGGCGTGTTTGATTCCAATTCTTCCCCGACTTTTTCATAAGCCCAGTCTTCAAGGTTTTCCATATTTATATTGAGTATATTAGATTCGACATCTGACTTTGATACACGCTCAACTATTTGCAAAGGCGGCTGGTACATAGGAATAGTTGAGGTGAGCACTGAATTATTCTTATAGGATTTGACAGCAGGCGCCGCAGTGACTGCAGGAGGCACAGCTTTGTTTATTTTGGATAACCTAGAATCCTTTATTAAGGCAACTATTGCCCCAATAAGAAATAGTATCCAAAAAAAATTAATAGCTACAAACAAAAAAATACAAAGTGATATTCCACCCAAAATCCAATAAGCCCACCGATAGCCACTAGAAAGTTCATACTCAAATTGAGCTCCACATTTCTTACATTCTATCTTGTGAAAACCCAGAAAACTGCGACTTTTCCTGAGTGAATCACTATTGCACTTGCAAGCGGGACATTCACTAATATTTTCGTAATTCGGTAGCTTAAGCATAAATATTTTTCTTATAAATCACGCTACAACTTCGCCTGCACCCAAGCACTGACTGATGCCAGCGCAGCGTTCAAGTTTTCTGGTTGTGTGCCACCCGCTTGTGCCATATCGGCTCTACCGCCACCTTTTCCGCCGACTTGTTGTGCGACAAAATTCACCAGATCGCCCGCTTTTACTTTGCCAGTCACCTCCGCCGTTACGCCGGCAATTAAGCTGACTTTGCCATCGCTGCTTGCCGCCAACACAATCACGGCGGAGTGCAACTTGTCTTTCAACTTGTCCAGCGTTTCGCGCAATACGCCGCTGTCTGCGCCGTCTAGTTTGGCGGATAACACTTTAATTCCTTTATAATCAATAGCTTGCGAAATTAGCTCATCGCCTTGAGCTGAGGCGAGTTTGGATTTTAACGCCGCCAATTCTTTTTCCAGTTGCTTGCTTTGCTCGCTCAATTGCGTGACGCGCGTTGCGGCTTCGGCAGGTGAAGTTTTCAGTAAAGTGGCCAAATTTTGCAATTGTTGTTGCTGACGATTCACCCAATTTAACGCGCCTGTGCCGGTCACGGCTTCCACCCGCCGCACGCCTGCCGCTACGCCACTTTCGGTCACAATTTTAAACAGTCCGATGTCACCCGTGCGTTTGATATGCGTGCCGCCGCATAATTCGCGCGACGAACCGATGTCAATCACGCGCACTTCGTCGCCGTATTTTTCGCCAAACAACATGGTCGCACCGGTTTTTTGTGCGTCTTCAATCGACATTACCCGCGCCTGACAATCGGCGTTCTGCAGAATTTCTGCATTGACCAACGCTTCGACTTGGCTGATTTCTGCATCCGTCAGCGGTTGCGTGTGGACAAAGTCAAAGCGAGTTTTGTCGCCGTCCACTTGCGAACCTTTTTGCTGCACATGCTCGCCCAAGGTTTCGCGCAGCGCTTTGTGCAACAAATGCGTCGCCGAATGGTTGCGCATAATGCCAGCGCGCGCCGCCGTATCTACTCGCGCTTGCACCGCATCATGCACGCTCAATTTTCCGGTTTTTACCACGCCGTGATGACCGAATACGGTTGCCTGAATTTTCAAGGTATCTTCCACCGCGAAAATTCCTTGCCCGCTGCGCAGGATGCCGCTATCGCCAACTTGTCCGCCAGACTCGGCATAAAACGGCGTTTCATCCAACACCACCACGCCGCTGTCACCTTCGTGCAATTCGTTGACAGGCACACCGTTTTTATAAAGGGCTAAAATATTCCCTTTGTAATCAAGTAGTTCGTAACCATGGAAAGTAGTCGTTGCGCCGGAATAGTCCAAGTTAGTGGCCATTTTAAATTTGCCTGCGGCGCGCGCGTGTTCTTTTTGCTGCGCCATGGCGGAATCAAACGCGGCGGCATCCACCGTCACGCCGTGTTCGCGGCAAACGTCTTGCGTCAAATCCAGCGGAAAACCAAAAGTGTCGTGTAGCTTAAAGGCTAATTCGCCACTGAAAATAACGGTTTTCGTGTCGGCGGAAGTAACCGTTCGTGCTGAGCTTGTCGAAGCATTGATGACTTGCCCTTCGACAAGCTCAGGGCGAACGGATTTAAGTTCCGCTTCCAAAATCGCCATGCCATTTTCGATGGTGGCAAAAAAGCGTTCTTCTTCTTGTTTCAAAATGTCGCTCACACGGGTTTGCGCGGCGGTCAATTCAGGATAAGCACTGCCCATCTCGGCGACCAAGTCAGGCACCAGTTTGTAGAAAAATGCTGCTCGTGCGCCCAGTTTGTAACCGTGACGAATGGCGCGGCGAATAATCCGCCGTAACACGTAGCCGCGCCCTTCGTTGCCGGGAATGACACCATCGGCAATCAGGAAAGCGCAGGCGCGAATATGGTCTGCCAATACTTTCAGCGAAGGCGAATTTAAATCGGCGCAGTGTGTTTCACGTGCGGCGGCTTGGATAAGTGCTTGAAATAAATCAATTTCATAGTTGGCATGTACGTGTTGTAACACCGCCGAAATTCGTTCCAGTCCCATGCCGGTGTCCACCGACGGCTTGGGCAAGGTGTGCATCACGCCCGCTTCGTCGCGGTTAAATTGCATAAACACGTTATTCCAAATTTCGATAAAACGGTCGCCATCTTCTTCGGGCGTACCGGGTAATCCGCCGGGAATATGCGCGCCGTGGTCATAAAAAATCTCGGTGCACGGGCCGCACGGGCCAGTATCGCCCATCATCCAAAAATTGTCCGAGGCGTAGCGCGCGCCTTTGTTATCGCCAATGCGAATCACGCGCTCGGCGGTCAAGCCCAGTTCTTTCGTCCAAATGTCGTAGGCTTCGTCATCCTCTGCATACACCGTGACGTAGAGTTTGTCTTTGGGCAGTTTGTAAACTTCAGTCAATAATTCCCACGCATAGGCAATCGCATCGCGTTTGAAATAATCGCCAAAACTAAAATTGCCCAGCATTTCAAAAAACGTGTGATGACGCGCGGTGTAACCGACATTTTCCAAATCGTTATGTTTGCCGCCGGCGCGCACGCACTTTTGCGACGAAGTGGCGCGGGTGTAAGGGCGTTTATCAAAACCGAGAAACACATCTTTAAACTGATTCATGCCCGCGTTGGTGAACAACAGCGTGGGGTCTTCGTGCGGAACCAGCGAGCTGGAGGCGACCACGGTGTGACCTTTAGAAGCGAAAAAATCCAAAAATTGCTGGCGAATTTGACTACTTTTCATAACGATGCTCTTTTCTATAAAATCAAAATTCTTTAAATCTTAAAATGCAAAAAGCAGCCTGAGCTGCTCGTTGCATGTTTGCGGGGATTTTCTCACTGATTCGGTGTGACTAGCCAAATGTATAAAGTTCCATTTTGCGGATCTGTCCACTCTTCAATCACGCGTGAATTTTCCAAATTAAGACCCACACGGCTACTGATTCTCGTTTGAATATCTTCCGCGTGCGCACCGCGATTATCTTGGCTGGCATTCAACTCTGACTCAACTTTGGTCTGTAACATTTGCGCTAATTCTTGCCGCGCCTTCATTTCTGCCACTCGCAATTGCGCCGCATGACCGCCCCATTCTTGCGTGGGCGCAAAGCCAACTACGCTGGTAAAACCAGACTTCGCTGGATTCAACACCCAAGCTGGCTTGTTAGACACAGGCTGTGCAGTAGAAGGTGCAACAGTCGCCTTGGCAACGGGTAAAGTGGAATGCGCCTCAGGTGAGGCTGGCGCAGTCACACATCCTGTTAGTTGAGTAAAAAAAGCCAATACAATCAAGTGGTTATGAATTTTCATTTTTGTAATTTATTATTAATATCTAATCAATGTAAAAGCCGCACATCACATGCGGCTTAAAATTTGGCCTAGGCAAGTCCCTATTTTATGCCGGACAAGGGTGACCACGAGAAGGTGTACATGTCGCGGCAGGCGGAGGACACTTAACCCGTCTTGAGCTGACACAGCCACGGGTTTCGGCCGGACGTGGTTGAATATAAGGCGAAGGCGGAGCAACTGGCAAAGGTTGAACAACCGGTGGTGGGGCAGAATTATTCGGATTTTTTACGCGTGACATATCCAATTTTCCACCCACCTGCCCATACACTTCATCGCGCACCGAATCCGCCATTTGCTTGCGTAAAGAAGCGCTAATGGCGGGAACAACGGTTGCGGTCACCGTTGTTTCATATTCTGCTTCACCCACCATGTGCTGATTGGAAAACTCAACGTCATTTAAAGTCGCGCTCACTTCGCTACGAACTTGATCCTGCGTCAATCTAAAATTGCGCACTTCGGTAAACGAATTTAAGAAAACAGTCGAACCTTGCTCAGAAGCCTTACGCTCTGCCGCTTTTTTTGAGCGTTCTTTACAGACAGGAATCGAGTCATCGCCGCAGGCAACGCGCTCCGTCACCTGTACTTGTTTGGTGATTTGGATCGCTTTAATGCGCACTTGCAACTCAGATTCAACCACCCGATCGACTTCGCGATCAAAGGATTTCAGCAGCCGTAACAATTCCGCATATTGCTTATCAGCGTTGTTATTTTCATTGCCGATTTGAATTTCAGCATTGGTATAGGCTTCTTTAGCTGCTCTTAATGCATCGAAAGCGGCCTTGTTTCTCACACTTACTTCGCGCATTTTTTCTGGGGTAATGCTACCAGGCTCATCCCTATCCATTTTTTGAAGTCTTTCAAGCGCAGCTCTGGCCACATTACTGGCTTGTTCTTGAGTGCGAATATCAATACTGGCATTATTTTTTGCTGTCTGAGCCGCGTCAATTCGACGGGCAATTTCGTCTAATTTTTTAACGTTATTGCCTAACTCAGTTCGTTGCTCTCTCAAATCACTCATTTGCACGGGATCAATCACAAAAGAGGCGGCAAAAGCTGGACTATTTAAGCTAATTAACACCAAAATTCCGCACAGGATTTTTTTCATATTATACGCAACCTATTGATTGTATTGATTATATTGATTATATTTAATAGCCAAAAAGCCAGATTGGCATTGTAGCTGAAAGGAGCGTAAGTAAGCAATCCCTCCTGATTTCATCGTGATTTTTTGCTCGTTTAATCTTAAACATTGGTGTTGTTGTATGGTTAAATTCGAAAGTGCACGGATTTTTGAATTTACTCAATCAAGGTTTTGACTCATGGCAAAAGCAAAAACAATTTACAGTTGCACCGAATGCGGTGGTCAAGCATCCAAATGGCAAGGGCAATGCACACATTGCGGGGAATGGAATACCTTGGTGGAATCGGTAGCGGAAGCACTGCCTGCCGCCGGAAAAAATCGTTACAGCGCCTTGGCGGCATCGGGGAAATTGCAGCAATTGGCGGAGGTGGAAGCCAGCGAAGTGTCGCGCACGCCAACGGGCATCGCCGAATTTGACCGTGTGTTAGGTGGCGGACTGGTCGAAGGTGGCGTGGTGTTAATCGGTGGCGATCCCGGCATTGGCAAATCCACCTTGTTGCTACAAGCCTTGGCGCATTTGTCGCAAACACAAAAAGTGTTGTACGTCAGCGGCGAAGAATCCGCGCAGCAAATTGCCTTGCGTGCCCAACGGCTGGCGTTGGACGCGCGTTCGGTGAATTTATTACCGGAAATTCAACTGGAAAAAATCCAAGCAACCGTCGCCCACGAAAAGCCGCAAGTGGTGGTCATCGACTCGATTCAAACCGTGTATTCCGAACAACTGACTTCCGCGCCCGGCTCGGTGGCGCAGGTACGCGAATGCGCGGCGCAACTCACGCGACTGGCAAAAAGCAGCGGTGTGACGATCATTTTGGTCGGACACGTCACCAAAGAGGGCGCACTCGCTGGGCCGCGCGTTTTGGAACATATTGTCGATACCGTGTTGTATTTTGAGGGCGACACGCATTCGAGTTTTCGGCTGATTCGGGCGTTTAAAAACCGTTTCGGCGCGGTGAACGAGCTCGGCGTATTTGCCATGACGGAAAAAGGACTGCGCGAAGTCAGCAATCCGTCAGCCTTATTTTTGTCGCAACACGGCACACAAGTCGCGGGGACTTGCGTGATGGTGACGCAAGAAGGCACGCGCCCGTTGTTGGTCGAAATCCAAGCCTTGTTGGATGCGGCGCATTCACCCAGTCCGCGCCGTTTATCACTGGGCTTGGAACAAAATCGGCTGGCGATGTTGTTGGCGGTATTGCATCGCCACGCGGGCATCGCTTGTTTTGACCAAGACGTGTTTATCAACGCGGTTGGCGGCGTGAAAATCACCGAGCCGGGCGCAGATTTAGCCGTGTTACTGGCGATTGTGTCGAGCTTGCGCAACCAACCCTTGCCCGAAAAACTCGTGGTGTTCGGCGAAGTGGGATTGGCTGGCGAAGTGCGCCCCGTGCAGCGCGGACAAGAACGCTTGAAAGAAGCCGCCAAACTCGGTTTTACCCACGCCATCATCCCCAAAGCGAACGCGCCAAAACACGCCATCGAAGGAATGCAAATTATCGCCGTGGAACGCGTTGAAGATGCGGTAGAGAAAATTCGTTGAAGCGCGCTAAGGAAACGCTAATTTATTCCGTTCGTGGTGAGCAGAATTTATTCCGTTCGTGGTGAGGTGAGTTTATTCCGTTCGTGGTGAGGTGAGTTTATTCCGTTCGTGGTGAGCTGGTCGAACCATAACGGAATAAATTACAAAATAATCAAGCAGTTAAACCCACCCTTCGACGAGCTCAGGGCGAACGGTGGATTTCCCTGCGCAAACCTTCCCGTTCGTGCTGAGTAGCGCGGTTTTAAGCGCGTATCGAAGTATGAAAGGCGCGCAAATGGGTTTCAGAATCGCCCTTCGACACGCCCGTTGCGCGGACTGCTCAGGGCGAACGGTTGAGTGAAGCAGTCTTTAAACCCACCCTTCGACGGGCTCAGGGCGAACGGTGGATTTCCCTGCGCAAACCTTCCCGTTCGTGCTGAGTAGCGCGGTTTTAAGCGCGTATCGAAGTATGAAAGGCGCGCAAATGGGTTTCAGAATCGCCCTTCGACACGCCCGTTGCGCGGACTGCTCAGGGCGAACGGTTGAGTGAAGCAGTCTTTAAACCCACCCTTCGACGGGCTCAGGGCGAACGGTGGATTTAATCAGCGTTTTAACCCATTGAATTTATTATAAAAGGTCAAAAATGTTAAGTTATAGACACGCTTTTCACGCGGGCAATCATGCGGATGTGTTGAAGCATTGTGTGCAGGTGCAGTTGTTGCGTTATCTGACGCAAAAAGACAAAGCATTTTGGTATATCGACACCCACGCGGGCGCGGGCGCATATGAATTGGATAGCGGTTTTGCGGCAAAAAATGCCGAGTTTGCCAGCGGAATTGCGCGGCTGTGGAATGCAGAAAACTTGCCAGAAGAATTATGCGAATATGTCAATATAATCAAGGACTTAAATAATAATGGCGAGTTAACGCTGTATCCTGGTTCGCCGTGGTTGGCGCAGTCTTATTTACGTGAACAGGATCGTGCCCGTTTGTTTGAACTGCATCCGAGTGACTTTGAAATTTTGCAGGAAAACTTTGCCGGACAGCGCAATACCTTGCTGCAACAAGCCGATGGATTTGCTGGATTAAAAGCCTTGCTGCCGCCACCGCCACGGCGTGGACTGATTCTGATTGATCCGCCGTATGAAGAAAAACAAGATTACGCGCGGGTGATTTCAGCCTTGCAAGAAGGATTAAAACGCTTTGCCACCGGCACTTACGCGCTGTGGTATCCGCAATTGCAGCGCAACGAAGCGGTGCAATTACCCGAGCAATTACGGGCGCTGCCGGTGAATTGGCTGCATGTTGCGCTCAGTGTGCAAGCCCCGTCGCAAGAGGGTTTTGGGATGCACGGTAGCGGAATGTTCATCATCAATCCGCCGTGGACGTTGCACGCCACTTTAGAAAAAGTGCTGCCGGTGTTGGTAGAAAAACTCGGTCAAGACAACGCCGCCAGTTTCGTGTTAGAACAGCAAACGCGCTGAACGTGATGTCGATTCATTGCGACATTTTTTGTAGCGTGGTGGACAACTTTGGCGACATCGGCGTGAGTTGGCGATTGGCGCGCCAGTTGGCGCATGAACACGGGTTGGCGGTGCGCTTGTGGGTAGATAATCTGGCGAGTTTTGCCAAGCTTTGCCCTGAATTAAACGCAGAAATCGAGCAACAAACCTGTCGCGGTGTCGAAATTCGGCATTGGACAGAAAACGTTTTTCAGACGCAAACCTTCACTGGGGCAGACTGGGTAATTGGCATGTTCGCCTGCAAATTGCCCGAAAATTATCTCGCCGCCATGGCGCGGCAAACGCCGCCGCCAGTGTGGATTAACCTCGAATATCTCTCGGCGGAAAACTGGGTGGCAGGTTGTCATCGTTTGCCCTCGCCCCATGCTACTTTGCCGCTGACGCAATATTTTTTCTTTCCCGGTTTCACAGCGGATACCGGCGGTTTGCTGTTAGAGCGGGATTTACTGACGCGGCGTGTCGAATTTCAAGCCGATTTATCGGCGCAACAAGCGTTTTGGCGCAGCCTTGGTTTGCCGGAACGTGCGCCGGATGAACTGCGAATTTCCCTATTTTGTTACCAAAACGCAGCACTGCCGGCCTTGCTGGAAACCTGGCGGCGCGGCGCGCAAAGCGTCGTTTGCATTGTGCCGGATAATCACTATCTATATGATTATATTGAAGAATTTAAAAGTGATGCTGGCGCGTTAAAAATCATTCCAATCCCTTTTTTAGCGCAAGAGGATTACGACCACCTGCTTTGGGCGTGCGACGTCAACTTTGTACGCGGCGAAGATTCATGCGTGCGCGCGCACTGGGCTGGCCAGCCTTTTATCTGGCAAATTTATCCGCAACACGATGGCGTACATTGGCAAAAATTGCGTGCCTTAAGTCAATTATTGGGCGATGCTGCGCTGGAGAAAGTTTGGTTGGCTTGGAACGGAGACGGCGATATTGCAGCGGCGTGGCGCGATTTTTCGGCGCAACGCGCAGTTTCACAGGCGCGAACCTTGGCTTGGGCAAGCCACGTGTCCGCTAACAATCTTGCACTGAATTTAGCGGCGTTCTATCGCGAAACCCGAATGCTCGGCTTAAAAAACACACCAGATGGCGCGGCTAAAAATTGAATTTTCGAAGCGAAGCATGATGCGAGCAAACAATGAACACGCAGCCTGTAGCAGATAAGTAAGGCGTCATTTTTTGGGAGCAAGGCAGTATCGTTAATTTAATTTTTAGCGCTTCGCTACAAAAAATCGAGCGTGTTTCGCAAGACAGTGGCGCGCGCTTGGATGGCGTCGCGTTCGGTTTGCGGCATGCGCGCGAGTTGCCGATAGGCCATGCCGATGCGCGGGTTGCGCGCCAGTAAGACTTGGTGGCGCAGGAAAAAATCCCAATACAACGCGTTGAACGGACAGGCGCGTTCGCCCAAACGCTGTTTTTTGTCGTAAACGCAGCCTTTGCAATAGTCGCTCATTCGGTCGATATACGCGGCACTGCTGACGTAGGGTTTAGTCGCTAGCAAACCGCCGTCGGCCCACTGGCTCATGCCGCGCGTATTCGGTTGTTGCACCCACTCGAACGCATCCACATACACACCCAAATACCAAGCATCCACTGCGCTTGGGTCTAGCCCCGCCAGCAAAGCAAAATTGCCAATGATCATCAGGCGTTGAATGTGGTGTGCGTAGGCGGTTTCTAAGGTTTGTCCAAGCGCGTGCGCCAAGCAGGCCAAGCGCGTATTGCCACTCCAAAACCAGTCGGGTAAAGGTTGGGTATGGGCAAATATATTGGCACTGGCGTGCTGTGGAGCGTGCGCCCAGTAAAAACCGCGCACATATTCGCGCCAGCCTAAAATTTGCCGAATAAAACCTTCCACCGCAGCCAGCGGTGCGCTCCCCGCGCGGTACGCGGTCTCCGCCGCTTGCACGACTTCGTGCGGTGTCAGCATTTTGGTATTGAGTGAGAACGACAGCAAACTATGAAATAAGTGCGTGCCGCGCGTGCTCATCGCGTCTTGATAATCACCAAAATGCGGTAAAGCGTGCCGAATAAAGGCCGCCAGTAGCAGCAAACTTTCGCGGCGATCAATCGGCCAGCGGCACTGTTCTGCGTGTGCCGCGCCCACTGTTTGCACGCCGGCAGCTTGGATTTGCGCCCATAGCGCACGGTGGTCATGCACGGGGCGCGGGTCATCGGGTTCGGCCGGATGGGCGGGTGCGCCACGCCAAGGCTTGCGGTTGTCGGCATCAAAGTTCCATTGCCCGCCTTCGGGATCGCCATTCTCATTCAGCAAAATCCGGTGTTGACGGCGCAAGTGCCGGTAAAAAGTTTCCATTAGCCAGCTGCGCTTGCCGGTAAAAAATCGCGCCGCGTCGCCGCGTTGACTGTAAAAGTGCGCGCTATCCACTTCATGGATGGCCGAGTCTTTAGCCTCGCAGCGGGCGCCTAGAAAAGTCTGTAATTCTTGCTGTAAGCGCCATTCGTCCGGCGATTGATATTGCAAGACTTGTGCGCCTGTTTGTGCTTGCAACGCACGCAGGTTGCCGGAAATGGATTGGCAATTGGACTGGTTCGCGATGCTTAGGTAAATCACGCGGTGACCTCCCGCCTGTAACTGGGCGGCAAACGCGCGCATCGCAGCAAAAATCGCCAACACTTTTTGCGCGTGATGGCGCACGTAATCGGTCTCTTGGCGAACTTCCATGAGTACGTACATCACGTGTGGTTCGACTTGGGCAAACCACGGGTGTAACGGGTTGAGTTGGTCGCCCAAAATCAAGCGCAGGGTAGAAGGCGTGTCGTTTGTCATGATTTTTAACGGGGAGCTTAACTGTGCAATTGACCTAAAATTAGGGTGAGGAATGGCGGATTAAGAAGGCGCTAATTGATCATATAAATCATGGACTTAAAAAAATTCGACCAAGCCAGTCTAAGAAAATAGGGGAAATTAGGGTGAATGGTTGCTTGAATCAGCGGTTTTTTAAGGAATGGCAGTGTTTGAATGGTGGGTGCGGCGGCAACGTTCTGAGCAGTATTGGACAGTAGCCCAATCCCTTGCCCACTTTTTTCGCCAGTCAAAAGAACGTTGGCAAACGGGGCAAATTTTACTCGGCAGCGCGGCTAGACGGCGGCGGTGAACGGGCTTGGGGTTCATGGATGTTCAGTTAAGGAAACGCTGCTTGTCGTTGTTACGCGAGCGTAGATTATCATAAAAAACCATTTATAATCATAGTGTTATAGAATAATTCTACGTCAGCGTAACGCCTTATGCCTCGTCTGTTTTAGTGGTGATGGCCGCCTTCGCCATGGATGTGTCCATGTTCTAATTCTTCTGCGCTGGCGGCACGAACGCCCGTGATAACGCCGTCAAATTTAATGGTTTTGCCTGCTAAGGGATGGTTGCCATCCACGGTGACTTCATCGTCTGTCACTTCAATGACGGTATAAAGCATGAAATCGTCGTCGTCGTCATCTTCTGCGCCGCCTTCAAACTGCATCCCAATTTCGATGTCTTTCGGGAAGGCGCTGCGTTCTTCCACCCGTACGAGTTCATGTTCATATTCGCCAAAAGCATCATCGGGCTGTAGGGTGACAGAAAAAGAGTCGCCGACTTTTTTACCGTGAATGGCTTCTTCGACCACAGGGAAAATGCCGTCGTAGCCGCCGTGCAAATAGCTAATCGGATCATCTGCTTTTTCCAATAACACGCCTGCGTTGACATCAGTTAGATCGTAACGCAGCGAAACAACGGTATCTTTTACAATTTTCATTTCATTTCCTTTATTAAATTAAGTACTTCAAGAGGGTGTTTGTGGGCATGGATGCCATACAAAACGTGACGCAACAGACCCTGTTTATCAATAATAAATGTGGAACGCTGAATGGCGGCGTGGTGGCTGCCATCATGTTCAACTTTGTCATACAGTACCCCGTATTTTTTACAAACGCGTGACTCGGTATCCGCCAATAATAAGACCGATAAGCCATATTGATCGCGGAAGGATGCATGGCTGATACTATCGTCGCGACTGACGCCAACGACCAAGGTGTCTAAGCTGGCAAACTCTTCGTCGTGGTCGCTAAACTCATTGGCTTCCATGGTGCAGCTGGGCGTGCCATCTTTTGGATAAAAGTACAACACGACATTTTGTTTTTCACGCACTGAGCTTAAGCGAAAAAAAGTCATGTCCGCTGTCGCTAATTCAAAATGCGGCGCCGCCATCCCAATTTCTAAATGCATCCTTGAGTCCTCCGTGTCGTTATTTTAACTGAGAATGATTTTGCCCTAAATTTATTTTGCAGCGCAGCTATGCCCGTTATAATTCGCCCATGAAAAAATCTCTTACTTTATTAGGCGGCTTATCGGTTGAAGAATTTTTGCGCGATTATTGGCAGAAAAAACCGTTACTGATTCGGCAAGCCGTGCCGGGCTTTTCTGGCTTACTTTCTCCCCAAGAATTGATAGAACTGGCGTGTTTAGAAGACGCGCAAGCGCGATTGGTCAAACATTCGCGCGGTAAATGGCAACTTGAACAAGGCCCTTTTGAGCGCGAAAAAATCTGGAAATTGCGCGGCGAATGGACGGTGCTGGTGCAGGGTGTAAACAACGTTTTAGCTCAAGGTACTGATTTAATGCAACAATTTAACTTTATTCCCCACGCGCGCTTAGATGATTTAATGGTCAGCTATGCGCCTAAAGGTGGCGGGGTAGGTCCTCATTTTGATCCGTATGACGTGTTTTTATTGCAAGGGTACGGACATCGACGTTGGCAAATTTCCACCCAAGCCGATCGCAGTCTGATTCCTGGCGCGCCACTGAGGATTTTGCAGCAATTCCAAGTCGAGCAAGAGTGGGTAACCGCCCCTGGCGATATGCTGTATTTGCCGCCGCAATGTGGTCATAACGGCATCGCCGAAGACGAGTGCATGACGTATTCCATCGGTTTTCGCACGCCCGCTTATCAGGAATTGGCAGAGCAGTTTTTGGTGTATTTGCAAGACCGCATTCAACTTGACGGCCATTACGCCGACCCCGATTTACACGCGCAAGCGCATCCTGCCGAAATTAGCGCCGCCATGTTGCAACAAGTTGCCCAAGCGATTCGCCATATAAAATGGGACGATGAAGATGTCGCTAATTTTTTAGGCAGTTATTTAAGCGAGCCCAAACCACACTTGTTTTTTGATGCGCCGGAAAACCCCGTGTCACTCGAAAAATTTAGCAGTGAGTTGGCCGTGCGCGGGTTGCAATTGGATTTAAAAACCCAAATGCTTTGTAACGCTAACACCTTATTTATTAACGGAGAATCGTATTCGGTGAGCGCTGAAACTTATCAAGATTTGCGGCGCTTAGCCGATAGCAGAAAGCGGTCTGCCAGCCCCAGTGATTTGCAGACCGCGCAACTGCTGTATGATTTTTATCTGGCAGGCTACTTGACCTTGATTGATTGAGGAATCGCGCTATTTTTTTAAACTAAGGACAGCGCGATGAGCATGGTCAACATAGTTGCAAAGTCGATGATCCTTGGGTTCGCCCTTTTTATTCTCCTTCTGAGTACTCCCTACGCCATGGCTACCGAAGAACCAACGTTTACTTTACTGGAAAAAAGCGGCGATTTTGAATTGCGCTTATATGCGCCGATGATTGTGGCGGAAACTTACGTAGAAGGCACACTCAGTGACGCTTCTAACGCTGGCTTTCGACTGATCGCGTCGTATATTTTTGGTGCAAATCAAAGTCGGCAGGGCGCGATCCCGGAAAAAATTGCCATGACAGTGCCGGTGACGCTAGAGCAGGGTGCGCAAAAAATTGCCATGACCGCACCGGTGCTGCTGGAAAATAACCTGACGCGCTGGCGGGTGCATTTCGTGATGCCGGCAAGCTACACCTTGGCGACGTTACCGGTTCCCAGCGATCCCCGTGTTTTATTGAGGGAAATTCCAGCGCAGAAAACCGCAGTGATGGTTTTTTCAGGGCTGGCAAACGAAGATAAAGTGGCCGAAAAGACCGCCGCTTTATTGGTTTGGATTAAAGCCAGTGGCTTCAATGTGCTGTCCAGTCCGCAACTGGCGCGGTATAACCCACCTTGGACGCTCCCTTTTTTTCGTCGTAACGAAATTTTAATCAATATCCAGTAAGGGCAGTTTTCAGCCTAACTCGCTTGGTCAGTATCTGCATTCAGCGCAGTTAACGCTGCTGGTTTTTTTTGGGGTAGGCTAATAAAAATATGTTTATAATCAAGTACTTAGCAAATTTTGCGTGCAGGTTGTAGGAATTTTTAACTCCCCAAAATGCGTCGCTGTTGCCGTGCAGGAGCAGGAGAAATAGCTGGAATTTAAACCTGAGTAAAATAATTGGGTATAATTCTTTCACTCCTTCCTTCAAGGCATTCAAACTGTGTTTACTTTCGATAATCGTTTTTTGAACGAATTGCCAGGCGACTGCTCGGGCAACATCCGTCCAAGGCAAACCCACGGCGTGTGTTGGGCGGCGGTCAAGCCAACGCCAGTTTCGCAGCCCAAATTATTGGCTTATTCATCCGAAGTGCAGCAGCTGTTAAATTTGTCGGATGAGGCGTTGCATTCCAAGGCTTTTTTGCAGGCATTTTCGGGCAATCAGCTATTGCCTTCGATGCAGTCTTACGCGACTTGCTACGGCGGTCACCAATTTGGTCATTGGGCAGGGCAATTGGGAGATGGGCGCGCGCTGAGCTTGGGTGAGACAATCAATCATGCTGGTGAACGTTGGGAATTGCAGCTTAAAGGCGCGGGTTTGACCCCGTATTCCAGACGTGGCGATGGACGCGCGGTGTTGCGTTCATCCATCCGAGAATTTCTATGCAGTGAAGCCATGCATCATTTGGGCATTCCAACAACCCGTGCTTTGTGTTTGCTGGCAACCGGCGATGAAGTGGTGCGTGACATTTTGTACGATGGACATCCGCAGTTAGAGCCGAGCGCCATTGTCTGCCGCGTGGCGCAATCGTTTACCCGCTTTGGGCATTTTGAGCTCTTGGCTGCACGTGGCGACCTTGATTTATTGCGTCGTTTGCTGAATTTCACCCTAGCACGCGATTTTCCGCAGTTGGCGCAACAGTCAGCGTCGGAACAATTTGCCCAGTGGTTTGCGCTGGTCTGCGAGAAAACGGCGCAGCTGGTGGTGAGCTGGTTAGGCGTGGGCTTTGTGCATGGCGTGTTGAACACCGACAATATGTCTATTTTAGGGCTGACGCTTGATTATGGCCCGTATGGTTGGATGGATAACTTTGATCCAGGCTGGACGCCGAATACCACGGACGCGCAGCAACGACGGTACGCACTGGCGGAGCAGCCGAATATGGCACGCTGGAATTTGCAACGATTGGCGGAAGCATTGGCATTGGTCGCGCCTTCTGAAACTGTACTGACCGAAGGGTTGGCACATTTTGATCAAACTTTTCAATCTGCTTTGGCAAGGATGCTGGCGGCAAAATTTGGCTTATTAAGTTGGCAAGACAGTGATGCCGAATGGGTCGAAGAAATCTTGGCTTTAATGCAGGTGGCGGAAATGGATATGACTGAGTTTTTTCGCGCTTTGGCAGACTGCAAATACGCCACGCCAACGCTCGCGATTTTTGACCATGCGTTTTACAGTGAAGCGTTAAAACAGCAGTATGCCGCCCCACTTTTACACTGGTTGCAGCGCTATGTTGCACGACTCGGACAGCAAGCCGACACAGATTCAAAGCGCCGTCTGCGCATGAATCAGGTGAATCCAAGATTTGTGTTGCGTAATTATTTGGCGCAACAGGCGATTGATGCCGCCACGCAAGGTGATTTAACTTTGATCGCTAAACTGCTGGATACCGCGCGCCAGCCTTACGCAGAAACGATTCCGGCTGAATTCACCGCCAAACGTCCCGATTGGGCGCGGCATAAGGCTGGCTGTTCTATGCTGTCTTGTAGTTCCTAAGGAAGCGCTGATTTGCTCCGATTGTGATGCAACCGCAGGGAGAAATCGCGTATGGAAGAGGCTCAAACCTGCGAGGGCGATGCAATCCGTCCGGGGTTTAGCAGAGATTCACTAAGGAACGGACGCTGAGCTGAAACGGGCAGTCAGTTTCGCGCGAAAACGTGCAACGCATGAGCCGAACAACATGCCAAGAATGCTCATTAGTAAGCCCAATAATTGCGCTGGCCAAAACTCATTTAACGGCCAAATTTCAAAAGTGAGCCAAGTACCTAAGCCCAGTACGATTGCGCACACAGCGCCTTGGTTGTTCGCCTTTTTCCAATACAAACCAAATGCTAGTGGGACAAAAGCGGCTACGAGCGTAATTTTGTAAGCGTTTTCTACCATTTTAAAAATGCCTAATTCAGAATTGAGTGCGATGCTAAGGACGAGGAACGCAAAGCAAATTAATACGATACGCATGGAAAACAGTAAATGCTTGTCACTTAAGTCTTTGATTATAAAGTGTTTTAAGATATTTTCTGTAAAAGTAACCGAAGGCGCCAATAAGGTTGCTGATGTGCAACTCATAATGGCGGCAAGTAGCGCGCCAAAGAAAATAATTTGTGCCGCCAAGGGTGTGTGTTGCAAAATCAAACTGGGTAAAATCAATTGTGAATCTTGCACCAGAAGATGATTGAATAAGGTGGGATCAATCAGGCTAGCGGAATAAGCGATAAACATCGGCACAAAAGCAAAAGCGAAATAGATCACGCCGCCAAGCACTGAACCTTGTACGGCTACTTTCTCATTTTTTGCCGAGGTGATTCGTTGAAAAACGTCTTGCTGCGGAATTGAGCCTAGCATCATGGTCAGTCCTGCGCCCAAAAAGGGCAACCAGTGCGTATAGTCACCCTGCGGAAAAAACACCAGTTTGCCGGCGGATTGTGCCTGAGCAACAACCGCCACTACACCACCGGTTTCGGCGCTAATCAAGTGCCCGATCCATAACATTCCCGCCATAATCACGGTCATTTGCACCAAGTCGAGCAGAGCAACTGACCACATTCCGCCGAATAATGTGTACGTAAGCACCAGCGTCACGCCTAAAATCATGCCGGTCTCTCGGCTCATTGCGCCATCGGTAATCACATTAAACACCAGACCTAAAGCCATAATTTGAGCGGAAACCCAACCCAAATATGAAAGAACAATACAAATACTGGTCATCAATTCAACCGAACGTCCGTAGCGCATTCGGTAATAATCGCCGATAGTCAGCAAGTTCATTCGGTAGAGTTTTCGGGCGAAAAATAAGCCCGCGAGAATCAGGCAAAGACTGGCACCAAAAGGATCGGCTACCACACCATGCAAGCCGTCTTTAACGAAAGTTGCCGAAATACCCAACACGGTTTCGGCGCCAAACCAGGTTGCAAAGACCGTTGCGGTGACCATGGGCAACGGTATATGTCGCCCCGCCACGGCAAAGTCTTTCGCATTGTGAACACGGGTTGCGGCGTATAAACCTAGGGCAATTGAAACGAATAAATACAGCGAGATTAACCCGATCAACATCTCAAATTAACGTGCCGCAAAACCAATCAGCGTCGAACGCAATTGCTGATTCAATAATTTTTGGACTTCGAGTAAAACACGGTTACGCACTGTTTTGACATCCTGTGCCGATGCTTTAACCGGCCACGTTTTGCTACCCCGAACCCGACCCGTTGCTTTTTCTACCAAGGAAATATTAACGGTGCCCCGCATCCAATTCCAATCACCGCGCCGACCTAAATCGACTAAAGTGAGTTTTCCTTGCAATTCAAACTGAGCCTGTTGACCTTGGACAGCGAGAAAACCAGCAGCAGCCAATCCTCCTTTGAGCACACCAGCAAATTCTGATACGTCTGAATCTTCGATTACACGCGGGGCGATTTGAACCGCTTGCAAATTTTCGCTGATTAAAATTTGCACATCAGACTGCGATAATTCAGCGGGAAGCCCGCGTCCTGACGAGTCAACTACTTGTAACGAAGCCTGAAATCCTTCACGCTTTAAAACACTTTGCAACACTTTAGTTAGCTCGCCTAATTTTAAAAACGGATCAACTTCAGTTTTTGCGACTTGCAAATATTGCTGAGCTTCACGATCAATCTGGCTGATTTCCTGACGTAAAGCTGCCGCCGCTTGGGTACGCGCCAACACCGCCAATACATGAAAATCTTTCGTTGCAGGATCGCGCCAAATTTCAGCGATTGTGATTCCACTAATGACTTTGTCGGTTTTTGCTGAAACACGCTGTGTGGCCTGCGAACTTGCTTGTGCAGCGTGTCCGGTTGACTGGGTAACGGTGGTTGCATTCTCAGTCACTACCGCAATTCTTACTTCAAAGACCGCAGCCAAATCTGCTCGAGCCCGGTTTTGTGCCTCACTTTCTGTCGAACCCTGACCACGACCAACTAAATATTGTGCATGAGGATATTGACTTGACTCGCCGCCAATCCAGCTAGGCGCGCCCGCCCACGCCTGCGCTGAAATACACATCACCCCGATCAGCAGTGAAAAAAAATTAATGCGAATCATTTGTACGCCTCTCTAAATTATCATTTAAAATCAAGCAGTTGCAAATTAACGTGCAGCTTTTGGTGCTGCTGGTGGATTTAAAAAATAATCTGCAATAAAGGTTTTCTGTGCGTTTTTCACGGTAACGCCTGGGAAAACGCGTGTGCCGATGATTTGGTTTTTCTCATCATAATAGGTTGCAGTGATGTCATATTGCCCCGGCGACAAGGACAAGCGCGCCATCAAAATATTAGCTGGAATCAACGACCAAGTTCGGGTATCGGCACGTTCCGAAGCATTTGTCGCAATATCGGCCAACAAATTAAAAAATTGGTTGTCCCCGGCTTGTTTTTTAGCCACTTGCGCAGCTACATTTTTAACGACGAAACGCGCAATCGCTCGCGCCCTAATCACTGGCAAGCGATCATTAAAACTTTTTTCCGCCAAAGCGTTAATGTCCTCAACCATTTCAGATTGAACTTCTTTGCCACCCGCACTCAACACGACGCGAGCCACAGGCGCTGCGCGCTTGATAAACTTTGGCACAGCCAAACTAAACATCGCAGGACCATGCTCACCTGGACTTGGATTCGCAACCCTGATCACCTCTTCATCCAACGATGGACCTAGACCGTTGTGCAACACAAAAGTCACCTCACTGGGCATGGCACGATTCGCACGAAGACGTTGCAAATCATTCGCGATTCCTGCGGGAACAGGGAATCTGGCATTTTGTGCATGATAGCCTTCACGCGCTTTTTCCAACTCAATCCGCGCAGTATCAAGATCGTCGCCACCAGAAGCTTCAAATATCATGCTATTCAAATATCGGGAAAATGCCCCTGACAAATACGGTGCTTTGGGATGTTTTTCAGCGATCAAACCTTGTTTTACATTAAATTGACGCGCCTCCACCGCTGCGCCCTCCACGTCCCCCATTTGCAAATAATTCAAGGACAAAAACGAGTACACCATCAGTTGTTCGGTCGGCAAGCCATCGTAGGCACGCATTCCATCATTCACCGTGACCGAAGCGAGTTGTTCAGTCACACTGATTGCGGTCAACTTCTCCATCAGGGTTTTAGCTGCGTCAAACTGCTGATTCGACTCTGCAAATTGTCCTTGCAAACGCAACAAAGTCGCCTTATTTAAATGATGCAAAGCCAAATCGGCACCGGAGAGCTTTAAATCGTCGAGTGACTTCACTGCGCCGACCAAATCTCGATTGGCCGTTGCATTTTCAACGCCATAAAAACCAGCGCTATAAGTAGCACAACCCGACAAAAACAGTAAAAAAGACAACGCCGCCAAAGCCTTGAAGAAGCGAAGAAAACCAAACGGAGAACTTAATTCAACAAACGATGAGACGTTTAACATTTTTACATCCTTTTTAGTGTAACCTATTGATTAAAATATGTATTTTCAACGAAATGTAGCTGCTTTAATATCTTTCTTCAATTTCTTTTGCCCAGTCCATACCTTGCGATTATCTTTAGTACTAATCAAGGTTAAATCCACTTGGTAAAACCGAATTTGCTCACTGCCGCTCGCGTCGATAATGCTGTTAATTGTGCCCATCAACATATAATCTGCCCCCGCTTCATTACCCTGCGCTGCACGCGTTTCCTCGCTTGCATTCAAATCCATATCCTGCCGCTCAGCCCGAATGCCCTCACGTTCTGCAGCCGAAGCCACCATATCGACGCGACCAGAATTGACAAAAGCTCGCTCTAAATCTTTCACAAACGTACCAGTGCTAATGTGTTCGTGCGACAAATTACGCACCTTGCCCACAATCACCGTTGGCGCTTTGTTCGCCGCCGCCTGATGCCGATCAATCCAGCCACCGGACAATGCATCGCGAATCATCTCCTCTGAAACTAGGCGCGAATCGGTATCGTTCCATTTGCCCGATAAATCCCGCACCTCTTCGACTCCGACGCGTTTGACATCAGTGGCGCAAGCCGACAAGCCGAGCGTAGCTAAAGCCAGCAGCATTAACACTGCCTTATTTTTTGGAAACATAGTTAATTCCTTAATTTAAAATGTTAAAAAATTGAAGTCGGTAAACTACCTGAAGCAATTTTATTATTCAAGCCATTTGTCAGGGTGTTTTTCAGTCATGCGGTTGGCCGTCATCTGTATTTATTGAGTTGCTTTCGAACGCAAGGTTTTGGGATAAATTCAGTGACAGTCCGTTAAGCCTGCCGTATTATCACTACGATAAAAATAACCCGTATTTCTGATTGCACACCATGCAAAATGACCTGCTGATTCCTCCTTCTAGTCATCGCGAAGCCATTCTCAATCTGTTGCAAAAGCACCAGTTGGTGGAGGATGTTGTGCGCAAACAAGAAGTTCCGCATCGTGATTTAGTGGAAACCTTGGTGCGTAAGCAAAATTTAGCTAAATTAAAACAAGCACTTAACGAGGCTGATCCGGTTGAGTTGGGGCAGATTTTGGAAAGTCTCAGCGCCGATGAGCAGATGTTTATTTGGGATCACCTTGAAGAGGGGCGCAAAGAATTGATTTTGCGTGACGTGCCTGTTTCTGTGCTTTCGGCACTGGGGAAACGAGAGTTTAAAAATGAGCGTTCCAGCATTAAAGCGTTTGGTTTGCATGAAGGTCGCTTGCGCGAAATTGCCATTCAAAGCAGCGAAGGTTTATTAAATTTGAAACCGGTTTGGATTGATTTAGTTGGGCCTACATTTGAAGAGCGTACTTGGGTGGGTAATATTTTTGGCGTTGAATTGCCCGATCCTGAGCGCTTAAGTGACCTTGAGTCGAGTGCGCGGTTTTATGTCGAAGAAAATGGCGAGATTCATTTGCACTCGGATTTTTTGCTGGATCTGGACAATGCCTCGCGCAACGTTGCCGTGGCGTTGATTTTGTATCAGGATATTTTGTTTTCGGTGCGTGCCGAAGAGTTGCCGGTGTTTCGTTTGCAACGGTTGCGCGCTTTTTCTCAGCCTAATTACGTTTCCGATTCGCGCGATGTGTTGCTCGACTTGTACGCCGCTGATGCAGAATATTCTGCCGATGCGATGGAAGATATGTACAAAGGCTTAGAAGCCGTGGGTACGCAGGTGTTGAGTAAGCACATGAGCGATGAAGAAGCTGCCAAAATTCTGGTTGCCATTGCGCATGAAGAAGACTTGAATGGGCGCATTCGGCGCAATGTGCTGGATACACGCCGCGCCGTTTCGTTTTTGATGCGCAGCAAATTTTTATCGCGTGCGCAGGTTGAAGATTCACAACAAATTTTGCGCGACATTGAGTCGCTAGATGGTCACACCACTTTTTTATTCGGAAAAATCAACTTTTTGATGGATGCCACAGTCGGTTTTATTAACATTAATCAGAATAAAGTGATTAAGCGGTTGACGGTGTTGAGTGTGGTATTTATGCCGCTGAATGTATTGGCGGGCATCGGTGGAATGTCAGAGTTTTCGATGATGACGCAAGGCATCCCTTGGCAACTGGCGTATTTTTTATTTACGGTTGGACTGGTTTTGCTGGCTTGGCTGACGTATGTTTTCCTAAAGTTTATTGAAAAAAATGAAAGTTAGCGAAGCGCCGATTTATTTCGCTCGTGGTGAGCGTTCAGGTCACAACGGCTCATTATTTTATAAATCAATTCGTTAACTCATCCTTCGATCGAATCAAGACAATGGATTGATTTAATCAGAGTTGCTGTAGACAGGTCTGCTTTTTTTGAGCGGCACAAACTGCAGGCAATGGTTGGATTTTAAAGACGTTTTGCGATGCTCATTTATGCCGACCAGATAAAAAATAGCAATCAGCGTTGCTTTAGAGTGTTGATGAATAAGCTTGAAATGGGTTTTCGATGAGCGCAAAATTCCTGCGCATCAATTTTTTTAAGGAGTTCTATCATGGCAATTAACGGGGTTTCGGCAGGCAGTTACAATTCTCCATCGGTGCAACCCCAGGCTCAAATACAACGGTTACCTGAAAAAGCAAAAGAGCCTGAGCGTTCAGAAAGTGAAAAACAAGCGGCCCGAAATGAGCAAAATCAGCGTAATGAACCTAGTCTAAATACCAGCGGTCAAACTGTCGGGGTGCGTGTCAATGTGCAAGCGTAGAATAACTGTAACTCATTGAATATATTCACTATTTTATTACTGGCTTGACTTCATTTATTTTAATCCAGATGAGCTGAATTCTTAAAAAATAAAATCTGCCGATTCAAAACTGTTTGCACAGCGCAGATTTACAAAAAATCTGTCCCGGATAAAAATCAAGCAGGAGTGCGGAGATGCCTAATTTATTTGCTTGGAAATTAACCATTCTAGGGGTTGTCACGCTTTGGTTGGGTATGGCATTCGTTGAGATTCGCCCTTTGCCAGATTGGCATGAAGGCGTGTTGGTGGTGGCCTTGCCGCCACCAGGTTTAAATGGCGACGCGGCATTTGAGCTGGAATTAGTCAGTTTATTTGCTCATCACTTAAAAGTTAAGCTTAAATCGGTGATTTTGGAAGACCCACAAGTTGAGCCGGCATTGCTTGCGCGTCGTGTGCATTTTTCAGCAACGGGAATGCGTCAACGCAGCGATTCGACCTTAAAATTTAGTCCTGTTTTTCAAACGCTGAGCGAACAAATTATTTGCCAAGGTTCAACCCCAAAGCGTTTAAATGCATGGCCAGAAGGCCTGAATGTCGAGGTGGTTGAAGCCTCTGCTCAGGCGCAGGCGTTAGCGGAAATTTCGCAACGCTTTCCGCGCTTAAGTTGGACCGAAACCAATGAGCAAAGTAGTTCGACCTTGTTGCAGCAAGTGGCTGAAGGGCATTTATCCTGTACGGTTGCCAACGAGGAGCAGTTGGCGCTGGTGCGAAATTATTATCCTCAATTGGGCAATTCTGTTGATTTAAATTCGCCTTCACCCTTGGCTTGGGGGTTTGCCGCTGACGGTGATGCTGAGTTATTCCAACAGGCGACTTTGTTTATCAAAGGTATTCAGCAAGACGGCAGCTTGAATCATTTATTGGATCGGCATTACGGGCATAGTGAGCGTTTAGAGCCGATTGACGTGTCGACATTTAAGCAAAATGCGCAAACCATTTTGCCGCAATTTAAGGAATATTTTCAACAAGCTGCGGCAGAAACCGGCTTTGATTGGGCGTTATTGGCCGCGTTGGCGTATCAAGAATCGCATTGGAATCCACTGGCGACTTCGTTCACTAATGTCAGGGGAATGATGATGTTGACCGAGGGAACTGCCAGTCGAATGAAGGTAGTCGATCGTTTGAATGCCAAAGAAAGTATTGCGGCGGGCGCGAGGTATTTAAAAATGCTGAAAGACGCGTTGCCGGCGCGCATTAACGAAAAGGAGCGCACTTGGATGGCACTTGCTGCTTACAATCAGGGCATGGGGCATTTGGAAGATGCGCGCGTGTTGGCAGCGCAATCTGGTTTGAATCCAGATATTTGGGCGGATGTGCGAAAAGTAATGCCCTTGTTATCGCGCCCTGTTTTTTTTGAAAACAGTAAATACGGTCAAGCACGCGGCGGCGAAGCGGTGATTTTGGTTGAAACCGTGCGCCTTTATCAAGAAATGTTGCAGCCCAAACCTGAACAAAAACGCCTTTTTATATTTGATTACTTGGCTTATTACTAATGCTAAGCTGTCTTTTGGCGCTGATTAAGGAGGGGTTGAATAAATCAATCGTTCACCCTGAATTCATCGGTAAATTCAGTAGAGATTAGTCGAATGCTTAGTGTCAGTATTTGTAATTGATTTTTTATTTGTTTATTGTCGTAATGGTTCAACAAGGTTTGTCTGATTTAGCCGAATGGTTCAGCACAAATGGAATAAATCAGTGCTCCCCTAATGCCCGAATGTTGCATAGACTTTTTGAAAAAAAACGTAAATTCAGGCATTATCCTAGGATACCCAAAATAGCTTTCCCTTCGCTTTAAACTCGCCATTCTAAGTACGTATGAATAACTCATTGCAATTGGTTCTTGTTTTACTCGCAGCGGCGGTAGCCGTGGTAGTGCTTTTTCGCACGCTTCATTTGCCGGCCATGTTGGGTTATTTGATTGTCGGGATTTTGATCGGTCCACGTGCCTTGGGCTGGATTCCTGATGCGCCTGAAACACGGCATTTGGGCGAATTTGGCGTGGTGTTTTTAATGTTTAGCATCGGCCTGGAATTTAGCTTGGCGCATTTGCGTTCCATGCAGAGCATTGTTTTTGGTTTGGGTTCGGCACAAGTGATTCTGACCATGGTGCTGGTCATGTTGTCCTCTGCGATTTTTGGTTTGGATTGGCGCGAAGGGCTTGCCTTAGGGGGTGTCTTGGCGATGTCTTCTACTGCGATTGTCAGCAAAATGCTGGTCGAGCGGGCAGAATTAAGCTCGTCGCACGGCCACAAAATCATGGGCGTGCTACTTTTTCAAGACTTGGCAGTCGTGCCTTTAATTATCATTATTCCCGCTCTAGGGTCGGACACTAGCCATCTCACCATGACGATTGCTTATGCGATGATTAAAGCGATTGTGTTGTTGGGGATTTTACTTTTTTTTGGACAGCGCTTATTGCGGCCGTGGTTTGAATTGGTGGCGCGACAAAAATCATCTGAATTATTTATGCTGAATGTATTGTTGTTCACTCTTGGGTTGGCTTATTTGACGGAGTTGAGTGGGTTGTCTATGGCTTTAGGGGCTTTTGTTGCCGGAATGTTAATTTCTGAAACGCAATATCGTTATCAGGTGGAAGAGGATATCAAACCTTTTCGCGACATCTTACTGGGGCTGTTTTTCGTTACCATCGGTATGTTGTTAAATCTGCAAAGCATCCTTGCCGGCGCAGGTTGGATCTTGTTGATTTTATTGATTTTAATACCATTTAAGGCACTGGTCGTCGCCTTGCTTGTGCGCTGGTTTGCCAAAGATTGGGGCGTGGGTATTCGCACTGGACTCGGCTTGGCGCAAGCCGGAGAGTTTGGTTTTGTGTTGTTGACACTGGCCGGAAACGTGAATTTATTGCCAATTGAAGTGATGCAAAACGTCTTGGCTGCGATGCTGATTTCGATGCTCATTGCGCCATTTCTAATTCAACATGCCGATGCAATTGTGCGACGACTTTCGCCGGATGAGTGGATGAATCAAGCGATGCGTGTCCATCAAATCGCAGTACAAAGTATGACGGCCGATGCGCATATTATTGTTTGTGGTTATGGACGCAGTGGCAAAGCTTTGGGCGACTTTTTAAAAAATGAACACATTAAATTTATCGCGTTAGAGTTGGATCCGCGTTGCGTGCGCGATGCAGTTGCAGTCGGGGATAAAGTGGTTTTTGGCGATGCCTCTAAGCGTGAGGTATTGCAAGCGGCCGGATTGATGCGCGCTAATGTGTTGGTGGTCACTTACGACGACACACAGTCTGCGCTGAAAATTTTAGATCACGTCAAACAACTCAGACCTGGTCTGCCGGTGGTGGTTCGCACCGCAGACGATTCTCATGTTGAAAAACTGAAGCGGGCAGGCGCGGCAGAAGTGGTTGCGGAAGTCCTAGAAGGCAGTTTAATGCTTGCTTCACAAGCTCTGTTATTGTCAGGCGTACCCCTGAATCGCGTGATTCGACGCATTCAAGAAAATCGTGCGCGTCGTTACAGTGTTTTCAGTGGTTTCTTTCGCAATGCACCTGACTCGGCAAACGAGGTGAACGACACGCAGCAAGTGCGCTTTAGCAGCGTCATTTTAAATGAAGGTGATTACGCTGTCGGCAAGCCCTTGCATGAGATGAAATTTGACGAAATGAATGTTGAAGTAAATTCTGTGCGCCGCCATCAGGTTGAAGGCAGTCAGCCATCCGGGAATATGGTTTTACGCGCTGGTGATGTGTTGATGTTGCTGGGCGCTCCCTTGTCATTAGCGGCTGCCGAAATCCGCTTGCACGGCGATTAAACTGAGCACCTTGCCAATTCAATTTTTAAAGGTGCGCTTTAAGAGAACGCAGATTTTACGTTCGCGATACCCCGTTCGATTGGCGCTGGGCGAGCCCTTGATTTAATCAGTATTTATTGAGCGAGATTTTGATGAGAGTGGAAAAAGTGCGCACAAATAGCCTGGCTGCTTGTGATCGTTTACCCGTGTAATAATTGTGTAACACGGTGTTGCTAAAATGATAATTGCTGAAGTTTGGCACTGGAAAGCAACCTAACTTAAATTTGGAGATTCTATGAATAAATGCAATCGTTTTTTTACTGGGCTAGGCATCGCCACTGCGCTTTTTGCAGCCAGCGCTGCGTTTGCCTCGGATATTACCGGCGCCGGCGCAACCTTTCCTTATCCTGTTTATGCTAAATGGGCTGAAGCGTATAAAGCGCAAACAGGGATTGGCATGAATTATCAATCCATTGGCTCTGGTGGTGGTATAAAACAAATCAAGGCTAAAACCGTCAATTTTGGTGCGACCGATGCGCCATTGACTCCGAATGAACTCGGCATGGCAACCCTGACGCAGTTTCCTACCGTGATTGGTGGTGTAGTTCCCGTGATTAACGTTGAAGGGATTGCTCCGGGGCAATTAAGATTGACCGGTGATGTATTGGCAAACATTTATTTGGGCAAAATCACCAAGTGGAATGATCCTAAAATTGCAGCGGACAATCAAGGCCTGCACCTGCCTGATGCGAACATCAATGTTGTTCACCGTGCTGACGGTTCGGGCACTTCGTTTATTTTTACTACTTACTTAGGCAATGTCAGTACGGAATGGTTGCGTTCGGTAGGCGCAGCTTCGGCCGTACAATGGCCGGTGGGCATGGGTGGTAAGGGCAATGAAGGCGTTGCTTCAAACGTTAAAAGCATTAAAAATTCCATTGGTTATGTTGAGTACGCTTACGCACTACAAAACAAAATGACCTATGTGCAATTGAAAAACAAGGCGGGCGTATTCGTAAAACCCGAAGATGTTAACTTTAAAGCTGCGGCTGCAAATGCCAAGTGGAAGCCAGAAGAAGGTTTTTATCAAATTCTGACCAATCAGCCTGGCAAAGATAGCTGGCCAATCACTGGCGCTACCTTTATCTTGATGTACGTCCATCAAGATAATGAACAAGCAGCGCTAGATGTCTTGAAGTTCTTTGATTGGGCGTTCACCAACGGTGCAAAGATGGCAGCAGAATTGGATTACGTGCCGTTGCCTGAAAATGTAATTGCGCAAATTCGTGCTGCTTGGAAAGCGCAAATTCGTGCTGCAAATGGCAAGCCAATCTGGCACTAAAACGGCGTAGCGCAGCCAGTATGGCAGTTGCTTTGTCAACCTTTTGGAGGAGGGTTTTCCTCTTCCAAAATTTTAGTAAGTAATTTTGTAGTCAAGAATACTTTCTAAAATATCAATATAATCATATAGTTACTATGCAGATAAAATTGCGCGACCAACGCTTAAAGCGTCAAAACTTACTTGACATGATATTCCGAGCAGTAACGCGCTTATCAGCTATTGCCGTTTTTGCCTTGCTAATGGCAATTATCATTTCCTTGCTGATTGGCAGTTTGCCAGCGATTAACGCCTTTGGATTGGGATTTTTAACCAGTTCAGAATGGAATCCCGTCACCGATCAATTTGGTGCTTTAGTTCCCATTGTTGGTACTTTGGCGACGGCCACCATCGCTTTGCTAATTGCCATTCCAGTCAGCTTTGGCATTGCCCTGTTCTTAACCGAACTTTCTCCCGAATGGATGCGACGTCCTTTGGGTATCGCAGTTGAATTGCTTGCCGGGATTCCCAGTATTATTTACGGTATGTGGGGTTTGTTTATTTTTGTGCCGTTATTTGCTGATAATGTTGAACCTTGGATTAACGATCACTTGGGGCAAATGCCGCTCATTTCACCCTTGTTCACCGGCCCCAATATGGGCATTAGCGTTTTAGCGGCCGGGATTATTTTAGCGATTATGGTCATTCCGTTTATCGCCTCGGTGATGCGCGATGTGTTTGACGTCGTACCTTCACTGCTTAAAGAATCAGCCTATGGTTTGGGCGCAACCACGTGGGAGGTGATGTCTAAAGTCGTCTTGCCTTATACCAAAATAGGGGTGGTCGGCGGCATCATGCTCGGCTTGGGGCGTGCATTGGGCGAAACGATGGCAGTTACGTTTGTGATTGGTAACGCACACCGACTCAGTGCCTCACTGCTCAATCCGGGCAACAGCATTTCGTCAGCCTTGGCGAACGAATTTAACGAAGCGGTGGGCGAGTTATATACTTCGGCTTTAGTCGAACTCGGACTGATTCTGTTTTTTATTACTTTTGTGGTCTTAACCCTAGCGCGAATTTTGTTGGTTAAATTAGGACAACGCGAAGGGCGGGGGGCTTAATCATGTTTAATTTATATACGCGTCGTCGCTTGATCAATGCGCTTAGTTTGACGGTTTCAGTCCTGGCGATGGCGTTTGGGTTATTTTGGTTGGGATGGATATTATGGACCTTGTTGGTGCAAGGTTTGTCAGGAATTAGCGTCTCCCTTTTTACCGAAACAACGCCGCCACCGGGTAGTAACGGTGGTTTAAGTAATGCGATATGGGGCAGCTTGCTAATGTCCAGTACTGCCACCTTAATCGGCACGCCAATTGGCATATTGGCCGGTACTTACTTGGCTGAATTTGGTCAACGCGGCTGGTTAGCACCGGTTACTCGCTTTATTAACGATATCTTATTATCTGCACCGTCCATCGTGATTGGGCTGTTTGTATATGAAATGTATGTGGTCAAAATAGGGCACTTCGCCGGTTGGGGCGGGACATTTGCACTGGCGATTATTGTAATTCCAGTGGTGCTTCGAACCACCGAAAATATGTTGCGTTTAGTGCCAAACAGTCTGCGCGAAGCTGCCGCCGCGCTTGGGGCCGCGCAGTGGAAAGTCATTACCCTCGTCACTTTGCGCGCGGCACGTGCTGGTATTTTGACTGGGATTTTACTGGCGATTGCGCGTATCAGTGGTGAAACAGCCCCGTTGTTGTTTACCGCTTTAAACAATCAATTCTTTAGCAACAACATGAATCAACCGATGGCAAATTTACCGGTGGTTATTTTCCAATTTGCCATGAGTCCCTACGACGATTGGCGCAGTTTGGCCTGGGCAGGCGCGCTGCTGATTACCTTCAGCGTGCTGACCTTGAATATCCTTGCCCGTGTTTTATTCCGTCAAAAAGCCAATTCTCATTAAGGAAGTTGCAAATGAATATCCCAGTTAATATGACCCCAAAATTGATTGTGAAAGACCTCAATTTTTATTACGGCAACGATAAGGCGTTGAAAAATATCAATATGACCATTCCGGAAAAAATGGTCACCGCGTTTATCGGTCCGTCTGGTTGTGGAAAATCTACCTTGCTGCGCACCTTTAATCGAATGTATGAGCTTTATCCCAAGCAACGAGCAGAAGGTGAAATTTTATTGGATGGCGAAAATCTATTGGATAAAAAACAGGATTTAAATACCTTGCGCGCTAAAATTGGCATGGTGTTTCAAAAGCCGACACCTTTCCCAATGTCAATTTACGACAACATTGCCTTTGGTGTAAAACTGTATGAAAACCTCAGTAGCCACGAAATGGCAGAGCGCGTCGAATGGGCACTCAAAAAAGCGGCCTTGTGGAATGAAGTGAAAGATAAATTGAAGCAAAGTGGCACCGGTTTATCGGGTGGACAGCAACAACGCTTGTGTATCGCACGGGCAATTGCAGTCAAGCCGCAAGTGCTACTGCTGGATGAACCCACTTCAGCACTGGACCCAATTTCAACTGCGCATATTGAAAAGCTGGTGGATGAATTAAAGAAAGATTTTACCATCGTCATCGTCACGCATAATATGCAGCAAGCGGCTCGCGTTTCTGATTTTACGGCGTATATGTACTTAGGGGATTTGATTGAATTTGGCGACACTAGTAACGTGTTTACCAACCCAAAACGGAAAGAAACTGAAGATTACATCACCGGACGCTTCGGCTAAGGGTGCACTGAATTTGGCAATATTTCGATAATCTTTAATTTATAAGTTGTTGATTATAAAGTGTTTTTTGTTTTTTCTTTGGAACAGCAAAAACCAAATTTTCGACCTGACAAGGGAAGCGCTGTTTGATTTAGCGCTTCCCTTGTTTTATTTGGTGCTTTGTAACGTTATGGTAATTCCGCCAATGCTTGTTCTGCATCCTTGCGTAAAACACTGTCTGGATGGCTTTTGATAAAGGCTTCAAACGCAAGATGAGCGCCTGGTTTATCACCGGTTTCCAGTAAATTCATGGCTTTTTGGAAAGCCGCTAACTCATCCTCATTAATGGTTTTTTGGGTCGCTTCTCCTTTCCAATACAGATCATTGCTGTCGCTGGCAGCACCTCGAACACCCCCGACGGCATTGGTAACCGTCATTTTCTTTTGCGGTGTGAACATTTCAATTTTTTTACGTAAACGCTCCCATAGACTTAAACTAGGCGCATCTGCTGCAATCGCAAGCGGGGCAAAAACTGCATTAGTGAGTAACAGCAACATTAATATCAATTTATTCATCATTGTCTCCATTTTGGTTGGGTAAATTTTACAAGGTATTAGACAGTTCAAGTCCCAGTGCTTTGAACTCTGTTCGAATCTCAGGGTTAATAGCGACTGCTTTATTAAACGCGTCAGTCGCTTCGGTAATTTGCTTCAGTGCTTTATAAGCCCTGGCTAAACCAATCCACACATAGGCATCGTCAGGACTGGAGGTTGTGGCGGCGAGATAGCTTTTTTGGGCTTCAGCCGGGTTTTCACTGATCATCATTAAGTTGCCACGATTATTCAGTGCGGCGGGATTATCGGGATGCAACGCAATGACTCTATTAAAGTATTTAAGCGACTGTTCATAATCGCCCATTTTAGCCAGCATAATTCCCACTTGTAGATGCGCCTCTACATCGTTAGGGTCGGCTTTTATTGCTTGTAAATATTTTCGAGTTTTCACTTGAGAAATCATTTTTAGCATCGAACCGACTTCCAGTGGAAAGCGGAATTCAACCATGGCGGGTGTGACTTCGTTAGGACGCCAAGTTGATTCAGGCAGGCTGGCGGGTTTATACACTTGCCATTCTTGGGCGATATTGAGCACAGTTAAACCTTTACCCAGAAACTCATAGTATTTTTTAGCGCCCAGTTCCCAAGCCTTAATGAACGAATTTCCCACAGCAGTAGTCTCGACGGGAATCCACAATTGCCCTTCGTAAGGCACGTACATATTATCCATGGTGTAATTATCGGCTTCCACTTTCAGCCCCGTTGAAAACATCATAAACATATGTCCTGGCACTTCAATTACGCGAGTGGTAATGCCCAAACTTTCCAGCGCCGAGGTATAGAAAGCCACCAGATCATCACAGTCGCCTGATTTGCGCTCCAGCGTTTCTCTTGGAAACTGTATGTAATCAACCACATTAACTTTGCCAGAAATCACTTGATAGGGATTGGTTGGGTCAGGTAAATAGGTAAGCCCATACACGCCGATCGCGTTAAAGAGCACGGCGGCTAACTGCGAATCTTCTTTGATGGTCTTGTATTGAGTCACCACCGAACGCACAAAAGCCATCAGCGGTGGGTCTTTAGGAGTAATAAAAGAAGCGTAGCGCCCATGTTCATCCCACAATAATTTATGTTTTTCGTAAATGCTGACGGTGGCTGTTTTAGGAAAAGATTCACGTTGTCCGTTATCAAAGAAACTCGCCTCAAGCTGCGCCTGAACGGACGTGTCTTCGGTAATAGTCAGCATTCTATTGTTAAACACCGCGCGCAGTTGCACCTCGACGCTTTTACCAGGAAGCAATTGCTCAATTTTGCTTTCGGTTGGGAAGTCCATAAAATCTTTGAGTAGAAAAGAAAAGGTGATGCCTTCCATCGCCTGGTCAGTGTTGTTGGTTAAGCGCACTGTTCCCACACCCTCTGATTCATAAAGCTTGTAAGTATTTGAAAAAATTGGCTTTAATTTAACTACTTCAATTTCGAGCGGCGCTTTACTAAAGGGCATCGTACTGGCTTCAACACGCAAGAGCGGTGCATCTGTTCCGTCCGAACTATGGGCGGAAATGGCGTAAGTATATTTGCGATTGGGTGTGAGTCCGGCCTCGGTAAAGGACGGCACCAGTGATTCGGCAATTTTGACCAGCGCATCGCCCTGTTGTTTAAACACGGTGTAACTTGTTACAAACGACGAATCAATCGCTTGCCAAGTTAAATAAACTTTCCAAGGTGTGGTTTTGACTTGCACTGCCGCCAAAACGGGTGGGGTGTATTTCAGTGCAGCGGCTTTAACGGCGGCGCTACTCATGCCTTCATAGCCCGTGGCGGTTTTGGCTGCAATCCGATAATAGTATTCACCGTTCGGCTCTAGGCCTCGATCAGTAAACTGCGCTGTTGTTACGCTGGCGATTTGCACAAAACCAGAATTTTCTGCCTTAGAGCGATACACGATATATTCGTCAATATAGGGCAGACCCAGAGCCGCCCAGTTTAATTCGATTTGATGCAAGTCACCCTTGGCGGTCAAATTTTGTGGTGCCAGCGGTTTGTATTGTGTGATGAAAGACTGAATACGTTTGTTGCCTGCTTCAGCAATGAAAAAACTCACTGCATCTTTGCGGATAATGGCGACAGGCTCAGTGAATTCACCGGGTTGTTTACCGGACGAGCCAAAGGACCGTAAAAAAGCGCCTTTGTCGCTAAACACTTTCACGATGTTGCCATCAACAACTGAGATTTCATTGAAGTTTGTCATCAGGGCCAGCGGGTTCGCCAAGGCGGAAATTGCATTGGCTGCGCCTTGTCCAATCGCGCCAATTCTTAGCCCTTTATTTGAAAACATAGAAATAAAGCGATTGCCTTTTTCAAGTACAAACACACCGTCTTGTTGATCGACTGCAAGAGAAAGTGGTTTTTTTAAGTCCTTGATTATATTGATTAATTTCCCATTTAAATCAAAGATTTGAATGGTGCCGTTGTTTTTGTCGGCAACATAAATTTTGCCTGAGGCGGAAATAACCATATCCGATGGTTCGTTAAATTGACCGTCACCCGAGCCCTTGCTGCCAAAACCAAAGATTACTTTTCCAGTCGCGTCGACCTTGAGTACACGATATTTTTCATCCAGCACCCAGAGCGCACCGGTGTTATCAATTGCCAAGGCAAGGGGATGAATATCGGGAGATTTGATTTTTTTACCGATGATTTTTCCATTTTGGATTTGCACAATCGAATCGTCGTCGGCATCGATCACGAATAAAGAACCTTTGCCATCCCAAGCCATTTTTTTAGCGGATAACAGAATTTGCTCAACGCTTTCAATAAAAATTCGTGAAGCGGCCTTGGGAATCGCCTCAACGGGGATGCCGGTATCACACACGAAAATTTTCACCCGTCCATTTTTAGCATCGGCGATGACAATTTGCCGATTTTTCACCGAGGCAATGCCAGAAAATTCGCCGATCTGCTCGGCCGCATTACCCGCACCTGAAAATTGATACAGTAACCTATTGTTTAAATTATATTTTTGAACTGTCAGGGTGTTCTTTTTGACGGTGTAAAGACCATCTTGCGCAACCGCCAAACCCAGTAATTCGCCATCCCAAGGCAGAGCCTGCACAAACTCGCCTGTCGTTGTGTATTCCTTTACAAGCGCATCTTCGGCATCTAACACATAGACTTTGCCAGTAATATCCAGATATAAAGCTGAGGGATCTTTGAGGGTGAATTGCGCAGCTTGCGCGTTGCTTGAATTGGTTTGGCTGGCCGGACTTAGCGTTAATTGATTGAGAAAAACGCCATTGCTGCCGAACAGCAAAATATTTTTTGCTTCCCGATCAAGCACGTAAAGAATGCCTTCGTGATAGGCAAGTGCAACCGGTTTTTTAAGTGCGCCAACTGAATCTGACGAACCAAAGAAGCCGGAATTTTTAACACCAAAGCGGTTTTTATAGTTGCCCTCCAAGGAAAACATCACCACTTGATGCAGTTCACTGTCGGCAACATAAATCCAATCCTTTCCGACCGTGACCGATTCCGGATGCCGCAAAACTGAATCGCCATCGATTTTGGCTTGTAGCGTTTTGAGCACCTTGCCGTCTAAATCCGTCATGATTACCGCGCCTTCTTTCATTCGAAAGAACAGTCGCTCCGCGCTGCTACCGATTAGCTTTACCCCGCCTTTGATTAGGGGAAATTCTTTAATCATTTGCGCATTTAGCGGCGCAGTAGGCGAGTTGCTTTCTGCGGCAAGGGCGCTGACGGAAGCTAAAAACACAAGAATAAAGCAAATAATTTTTGAGAGATTCATGCTGGTTTCTTTCTTGGATTAACAAAATACAGGCTTAGTGGTTTATTTTTCTCTACGATTAAAGACGCCATCCCATTGAGCATCTGGCGGATTTTCTTCAAAAAAATTGCAGCGATCAATATATAGTTTACAGGGTTTATCTTCAGGTAGCTTTAAACTCAAGCGCGTAAAACTTTCCAACGCTGAATGCCATTGCTGCGCGCGATAAAGCGCTAATGCCTGATTAAATTCAGCGGCGCAGATTTCGTCAATTCCAGCTGAAAAACCAATCGGTTCGTAAACTCGAACCGGTAAATGCTTGCCAACCACGCGAATTTGGTCAATTTCACGATAGCTAAATAAGTGCTGCGTTGCTTGAAAGGTGACATTCCCGACCAGGTATTCAATGCCATAAAATTTAGCCGTTCCCTCGAAGCGTGCGGCCTGATTGGCTGTATCGCCAATGACGGTGTATTCCATTTTTTTGCCGGCAAATCCGACATTACCGGCCACCACTAAGCCGGACTGTAGCCCGCCGCGAATATAAAACGGTTCAGCACCGATATGTTGCCAGCGCGCGCGCAATTGTGTCATTTTGTCGCGCATGGCCTGAATGCACTCAATTGCCAGTTGAGCGTGATTCGGTTGTGCTAAAGGCGCACCCCAATAAACCATAATCCCATCACCGATAAACTTATCCACCGTACCATCAAATTTTTCGACCAGTTGCACCATTTCGCCCAAGTATTCATTCAGTCTCGCCACGACTTCTTGCGGTGTGTGCCCCTCGCTGAAGGTGGTAAAATTTTTAATGTCGGTAAAAAGCACAGTCACTTCTTTGGTATCGCCACCGAGCTTGGCTGCTTCAGGATCTTTCTCCAAACGGGCGACTAATTTGTCGGAAAGATAACTCGAAAACATGGCGCGCATTTTGCGCGCGCTTCGTTCCAACACCAAAAAACGAAAGCTAGCGCCTAATAACAAGGCAGTGACTGCGGCGAGTGGCGGATACACCATGCTCACCCAATGCCCGCTGACAAAAAATTGATAGCACACCTCGATATAGCTGGCAATCATCAGCAGTGTGGCGGGCAGGGCAATGTATAAACGCAAGCGAACGGTCAAAAAGTAAGTCATGCCGCCCAACAAGATAATCATGGCAATATCCAACAAAGCTTCGAAACCGGCTTGTTGGATAAACCGACCCGTGATGATGTTATCGGCAATGGTGGCGTGAACTTCAACCCCAGGAGTGTTGCCGTGAAAAGGCGTGACGCGCATATCGTAAACGCCCAACGCCGTCGCACCGACAAACAAAATTTTCCCTTTCAGTAGCGCAGGATTGATCCTGCCTTTGGCAACATCGACAAACGAATAGCGCGGATAAACGCCAGGTGGGCCCATAAAGTTAATCCACATCGCATTATTGGCGCTGGTGGGGATGGTGTGATTGCCCAGTGTCACACTAAATGGACTTTGCACAAGTTTGCTTTCGCCCAAGGCGAACATGGCAGCTTGCAAACCCAGAGACGGTGTGATGCCATTTTTATCTTTTATAATCAATAGGTTACGTCTATTTACACCATCATTATCGGGTAAAAAATTGATATGCCCTAAGCCGGCAGCAGCGCGCTCAAGTTCGGGAATAGAACCGGTCTGTCCTTGAATGTTGAAGTTAGCATCGAACTCGAAATTGGTGGCTAAAATAACATTACCGGCGTGTTTAAGCGCATTCGCAAATTGTCGGTCTGAATCTGCGTTTTCGGGCTCAGGAAAGAAGGCATCAAATAAAATCGCCTTTGCGCCAATAGTTGATAACCTATTGATTATATTGGCATATTCTGTTCGATTCCAAGGATATCGACCCAGTTCGCGTATGCTTTTGTCGTCGATGGCAATCAGGGCAATATCGGGACTGGGCGCCATTGCGCCGCGCATACTTTGAAAGCGTAGATCGTAGGTTTTTGCTTCGAAAGCTTCAAAAAAAGCGTTTTGTGAATAATATAAAACAGTCACTGACAAAATCGAGGTCAGCGCGAGCAAAAATGACAGCAGGCGCATACTGCGTTTTGAAGAAAGAAATTGACCGAGGCGTGTCAACATCGGCATAGCTTAAGGGTGAGATTGATTGGATTGCACCGCGATATTATCCCGTTGCGCAATCATTTCGTTATGCTCATTAACATAAACGAGGCGCGGATGAAATTGCAATAATTCTGTTTCCGAGTAAGCAGAATAGGCGGCAATAATTAAAATATCGTGCGGTTGTGCCTTGTGCGCCGCAGCGCCGTTTACCGAAATGGTACGCGAACCGCGTGCAGCGCGAATGGCATAGGTGGTGAAACGTTCGCCATTACTGACGTTGTAAATATCAATTTGCTGATATTCGCGAATGCCAGATGCGTCCAGCAAATCGTCGTCAATCGCGCACGAACCTTCGTAATGTAACTCAGACTGCGTGACTCGAACGCGGTGTATTTTTGCTTGTAACATCGTCAGTTGCATGGTTTTTTTCCTCAATCTGCGTGCGCAGAAGTTGGTTTTATAAATTTGGACGCTGCGGATTATAAAGCCCCGCGCGCCAAAGGGCATCGCTAATCATCAAAATTTGACCGCAACCCAAAACCAAGGGCATGCTAATTTTTTAAATATTGATCTTTAGGTGCGGGCAATAATCCCAAAAACACATTAATAATCAATATGTTATAATTTATACCGCGCTGGTATATGCCATAAATTTAATGTGTAATTTGGCTTTGCAATAAAGAAAAATCAGCATCAAGATGCAGCTCGATATTGTCAATCAAACGCGTGCGCCCCAGCCGCGCTGCAGCCAAGATCACCAAGGCGCGATCTGCCGCTGTCGCCACTTGCAAGCCAGCTTGCGCGCGCACTGACACGTAGTCGACCTGCCAACCGCGTTCCTGCAAGGTTGTTAGCGCGGCCGCTTCACCGCTGGTAAGTGTGCCACCGTTTATCAAATGCGCGCGCAAGGTTAATAAAACGCGTCGCAAGGTCAACGCCTCTTCGCGTTCACTGCTACTCAAATACTGATTGCGCGAACTAAGCGCCAACCCCGCTTCGGTTCGCACCGTTTCACCGCCAATAATCTGGGTGTTGACATTCAACTGCGCCACTAATTGGCGAATAATATGCAATTGCTGATAATCTTTTTTGCCAAATAAAGCGAATTGCGGTTGCACCAAGTTCAGTAATTTCAACACCACGGTCGCCATTCCTCGAAAATGACCGGGACGATGCGCGCCACATAATTCATTTGCCAGCGGTGGCGGTTCAATCAAGACCGTCTGCATTTGTGGATACATTTCACTGACTGAGGGCGCAAAGACCAGCTCCGCCAACCCGTCGAGTCGCGCACAATCGGCCGCCAGAGTACGCGGGTAATCAGTGAAATCTTCGGTCGGGCCAAATTGCAAAGGATTGACAAAAATGCTGACGACCACGCAGTCTGCCAACGACCGTGCTTGTTGCACCAAAGCCAAATGCCCGTCATGCAAATTGCCCATGGTAGGCACAAACGCAATAGATGATGCACTTTTTAATTGCGACTTAAGTTCGCTAACCTGTTGAATTAATTGCATATTTAATGTTGTGCCAGATCCTGTAAAATTTCGGCACGAGACACCACGGCTGTGCCCAGTTTGCCCACCACAATGCCGCCTGCGCGATTGGCGATGCGCACCGCGTCATGCAATTGCGCCCCACTCGCCAACATGACCGCCAAGGTGGCAATCACTGTATCGCCGGCCCCACTGACATCGAACACCTCGCGCGCTTGCGTTGGCTCATGAAACACTTCGCCGGCACGAAATAAACTCATGCCTTCTTCGCTGCGCGTCACCAGGAGTGCGTCCAAATTCAACTCGCTGCGCAACTGTTCTGCCTTGCGCGTCAATTCTGCCTCACTCTGCCAACTTCCTGCGACCTGCTCAAACTCGTTACGATTCGGTGTCAGCAACGTTGCGCCGTGATAGCGTGCATAATCATCGCCTTTCGGGTCAACTAACACGCGCTTTCCGGCCTCGCGCGCCAGCGGAATCATTTCGGCAATATGCGCCAAACCGCCTTTGCCGTAATCTGACAAAATCACCACATCACACAGCGCTAGTTTTTCTTTAAATTCTAGCAAGGTGGCTTGCAACACTTCGTTACTGGGACGGGTTTCAAAGTCGATGCGCAACAACTGTTGCTGACGCGCAATCGCGCGTAATTTGACGATTGTAGAAATGCTTTCATCGCGATGTAAACACGCCTCAATGCCACCTTGTTCAGATAAAAGCCTGTGTAAACAAGAACCTGCCTCATCCGCGCCCACCACCGATAACAAGGTGCACTGCGCACCCAATGAAGCGATATTGCGCGCCACATTCGCCGCGCCACCGGGACGTTCCTCCACTCGATTCACTTTCAATACCGGCACCGGCGCTTCCGGCGAAATGCGCTGCACGTCACCAAACCAGTAGCGATCTAACATCACATCGCCCACCACCAATACGCGCGCTTTAGTAAAGACGGGTAAATTATTGATATTCATTTCCGATTCCTTATTTGATCACTGTAAAACGTACTGAATAATTCATCAGGCGGACGCAAGTTGTTATTCAGCCTGTTGATTATAAAAGTTTTTCAAGAGTTTGCTTGCGCTAGCATGACGGAAAAAACATCAAACCGCCCTGGTTTTAGTTTGGGCTGAAATCGACATGCTATATTTAGTGCTATGATTATAAAGGATTTTTTAGATTTTAACCGATGCCAAAATGGCCGATATTCAGCAATATAAAAATTGCCATGATCGGTGTTAATGGGAATTTATTGGCAGGTGCGACACCGAGTAGAACTAAGCTACCCTCAAAAAAATCAATCGCAGAAGCGGATGGATGGGACACCGATGTGAAACGGTCGCTATACACGCATAATCCGCACAACATTCCTCTGTTCTTAGATAGTCCTTTTGGCGTATATGAAGTGAGCAGATTTTGGTGTATTTTGTGGCCGCTTAAAAATACAAAAATAATCAAATATAGACATGACACACCTAGAGTGGGGCGACCGTAATATGGTACAGAGTGTCGCACAAGAGGTTCAAGATAGCCCTGCCTTTTGTTTAATATCTACATATAGATATGCGCCGCCACTAGAAATAGTTGGCGGTTTTTTTATTGGGTAAAGCGGTGACGGAGAATTGCATTGATCGGAAAACCTTACACTGCCCTTACATGGCGGCAGGCCTAGCAAATTGAAAGGAAAAAAGTGCGCTAACTACTTGATTTATTTGGAGGTGCGACCCAGAGTCGAACTGGGCTAACCGGATTTGCAATCCGAAAACATAAATTTAAAATTACTATATATAATAAGGCTTTACCCGCAATTAATTATAGTTTAAACTACGATTTGGGGCAAATTTGGGGCAGTCGCATTTTTTGGGGCAGAAGTATTTTTGGGGTAAATACAAATGGCAAACATTGAAAATCGAAAAGGTAAATGGCGAGTAAAAATCCGAAGGAAAGGATTTCCTCTCACAACAAAAACTTTTGATACAAAACAGGAAGCACTCGACTGGTCAAAGGTGCATGAAAGCGAAATGATTCGTGGTGTATTCATACCAAAAGAAGAAAAAGAGACTACAACTCTTTGTAAAGCACTCGATAGATATTCAGAAGAGATAACACCGTTAAAAAAAGGGAAGTCACAAGAGTCGTATAGAATTAAATTTTGGAAAGAACAGGATTTAGCACAAAGAACTCTCTCTAGCTTGCAAGGTAGTGACTTTGCCAAATGGCGGGACAATAGATTAAAAGAAGTTGAACCAGCAACGGTATTAAAGGAACTTGCGATTATTAGTCACCTTTATTCTGTCTGCCAAAAAGACTGGGGAATGGATTTAGTTAATCCAATAAAAGATATACGAAAACCCAAAGTCAGTAATTCAAGAGAACGAAGATTTGAAGATAAAGAAGAGGGAAAACTTTTTGAAGAGCTGAATAAATCCAGAAGCAAGGTAATAAAACCTTTGATTGAACTTGCACTTGAAACAGCCATGCGCCAAGGCGAATTAATTACAACATTATGGAAATTTGTTGATATTAAAAAAAGCACTCTGCATATTCCAGATACAAAAAACGGGACTTCTCGTAATGTTCCTCTTTCGATTAATGCGAAGAAAGTGTTAAGTGATTTATTACCAAAGGATAAGGAAATTAAAGAAATTGAAAATGTAAGAGTGTTTGATATTTCAAAAAAAGGGGTTCATGCTTGCTTTACAGCCTCTTGCAAGAAAGCCGGAATTTTAGATTTTACATTTCACGATCTCCGGCACGAAGCGACAAGCCGACTGGCAGAAAAACTGCAAATGCACGAGTTAATGAAAATGACTGGGCACAAAACAACCTCTCAATTAGCTCGATATTACCACCCCAAAACCGAAGATTTAGCTCGTAAGCTTGGATAACTGGTTGCGAGCAGCATAGGGGCGGTGTTAAGGTGTTAACTGATTATTTCGGAGAACTTAAATTGAAAAAAACTCTTACTTTATGCACCTGCCTGTTTTTTCTTCCCGCCGCTTATGCCGATAATCTAAATCGTGCGGGCGAAAATCAGCAATTCGATGCAACAAGGAATGTTGAGAATGGTGGATATTATTCATATAACCAAGACTTGATTTTAGAAAAATTAAAGTCTGCACAAACCGCTATGACTTCATTAAAAAGAGATGTAAATCAAATGAATAATGGTGGCGGGAATTCTGCGGGCCAAGGATTTCAAGAACAAATGAGAGCTTCTTATAATAATTATATGAATGCTTCAAACCAACTATCAGTCGAGGTTAAGCAAGCCAGAGGACATGGTATTGACTTGAAATTTTTTGACCGATCACTCAAAAATTTAACTGATGACGAAAGAAGAGTTTTGCCACAGGTTCAAGGGTTTTTCAACAATGTTCAACAAGCGAATAGTCGTGTTGTAACCCGTCGAGATTTAAACACACCGCCGTCCGCAGAATTTGAAAACTCACGATACGGAACACCCGCACCAGTTCCGCAACGATATTAAATCGTCTCCTATTGCAAATTTGGAAAGAACTGTATTAGTTTAGGCAAAATAAATGTTGGATAAATTAGCTTATTTAGAACTAAAGTTAGCAATGCAACGATAGAACCGATAATTAATCCGTTGCGAATGCCTATATGAATAGCAAGCTTTTGAGCGACAGTTAGATTAAATTTTGCCGACTCTATCTCTGTGGACTTTTGCTGCATATAACTTATTGTTTCGCTATACGAATAAAAAGCATCAAGATAATTTGCTAACACGTTATTATTCTCTTTGGCTTGATCCCCAAGTTGTGAGTCTGATATTTTTGCTTTCAAAAAAATTCTTTTTGAAGTTTCAAATTTTTTAGTCAGCTTTGGATAAAAATGCCCGTTATCAATTAGTAATAATGCGGATTTTTCATGAGTTTTTAATAAATTCTCAAAAGCCAACTGTGAATCTCTACATAGTATTTTACAGCAGTCCAAAATTGCTCTTTGAATATGACCTTCTGCTTTTTTAATATGGCTAATGGAATCAAGTTCGTTAGAAGTAAGCGATCTTATGTTGTGATCGAAAGCATTTCTCAATTCATTCCAAACTTGCATTGGAATGGCGACGAATTGTGCTTCATAAATAACTATTAAATAACGAGCAATAAAATGTAGATAAACCAATCTATTCAATGCTACATTTTTAACTTGATTTGAAG
>JAVHQT010000047.1:0-14626 GCA_036171275.1 Gallionellaceae bacterium
GATTTACTGGCGCTGCCCGCAGGAAGGCTGGCGTATGTCGGTGGACCAGCTTGGGGCGTGGTAGATATGCAAGGAAAAATCCTGCTGCGGCATACGCCGGTGATTGCGGATTTCCGGGCAATGGGCGAAGGCTTTACGCTCTCTGCCGATGGCGCGCAAGTGCGCTTTGACTATGAGTATGGCGGTAAATCGCCCGCCGTGTTCGATGCGGCGCAGCGGGCGTTTGTGGCGGAACAAGGGCTGAACTCACCGATTCTCAGTGCCTATGGGATGAACGTCACCGACTGGGAAGATACCACCGCGCCCAAACTCAACGGAACGCTGCTGCAACTGAAAAACTTTGACATGTCGCGCAGCCTTGCCCTGTTGCCGGACGGCAGCGGCTTCGCGCTGGGCACAGATTGGCAATTGATTCTTTTCAACCGCAACGGCAATCAACGCTGGCAACTGCCCGTCCCCGGCGCGGTGTGGGCGGTGAATGTTTCACAAGACGGACGCTGGGTGGTGGCAGCGTATGGCGACGGCACCATCCGCTGGCATCGCGCTTCCGACGGCGCAGAGCAACTCGCCTTTTTCCCCCATGCCGATAAAAAGCGTTGGGTGCTGTGGACACCGTCGGGTTATTACGATGCTTCGCCCGGTGCGGAAGGCATGATTGGCTGGCATGTGAATCGCGGCAAAGACCACGCGGCGGATTTCTTCCCTGCGTCGCGTTTTCGAGAACGTTTCTATCGCCCTGATTTAATTGAGAAAATCTTAAGCACCCAAGATGAAGCGGAAGCGTTGCGGCAGGCAAACGAAGCCAGCGGTCGGCGACAAAATGCGACGGTTTCGGTGGCGCAGGTGTTGCCGCCCGTGGTGGAGTTGTTAAGCGCCGCCGAATTAGAAACGGGAGAAACCACCTTAACCTTGCGTTATCGCACCCGTTCGGCGGCGGATGCGCCGGTGACGGCGGTGCGGGCGCGGGTGAACGGGCAAGCGCAAAGTGGCGAACGGGCGTTGCGTCCGGTGCGTGCCGAGGGTGAACAAAGCATTCAAGTGACGATTCCGCCGCAAAATAGCGAGATTCAGGTGTTCGCAGAAAATCGTTTTGGCGTGTCCGTGCCAGCGATTGTGCGAGTTACTTGGAAAGGCAAAACAGCTGCCGCTGCGGGTTTTGTGATTAAGCCGAAATTGTATGTGTTGGCGGTGGGGGTGGCGAATTATTCTTCGTCCGAGATTCCGAAACTGGGCTTTTCTGCCAAAGATGCACGCGATTTTGCCGCGACGATGAAAAAGCAAACGGCGTTGTACCGCGAGGTGGAAGTGCGCTTGCTGACTGAGGCGGAGGCGACGCGGGATAATGTGGTGGATGGGCTGGAATGGTTGCAAAAGCAGGTGACGCAACACGATGTCGGGATGTTGTTTATGGCGGGTCACGGCGTGAACGATGCGACGGCGGGCTATTATTATTTGCCCGTGGATGCGAATCCGGACAAGCTAAAACGCACCGGCGTTTCGATGGCGGATATTCGCGGCACCTTGGCGAGTTTGACCGGGAAAGCGGTGTTTTTTATTGACACTTGCCACGCGGGCAATGCGCTGGGTGGCGGTCGGCGCGCCTTGGATAATAATTTGAACGGGGTGATTAACGAATTGTCCAGCGCGGAGAATGGCGTGGTGGTGTTTTCGTCTAGCACCGGCAGCCAGTATTCGCTGGAAAATGCGGCGTGGGGAAATGGCGCGTTTACCAAGGCCTTGATTGAAGGCATGAACGGCGGCGCAGATTATCAACGCACCGGACGCATTACCCACAAAATGCTGGATTTGTTTATTTCGGAACGGGTGAAAGCCTTGACCAACGGGCAGCAATCGCCAGTGACGCAAGCACCCGGCGGCGTGCCAGATTTTCCGGTGGCGGCGGGACGGTAAGACTATAGATTCAACCCGTTCGCCCTAAACCTGCCCGCATAGCAGGCGTGGCTAAGGGGTCTGAAAAACGCATTTGCATTCCATTCATACTTCGATACGCGCATAAAGCCGCGCTACTCAGCACGAACGGAATGGTCACCGATTGGGTGAAACACCGTTCGCTCTGAGCAACCCGCACAGCGGGCATGGCTAAGGGTTGAGGCATTTCAACTGTGTTTTTAGAATCAGAGACTGACTTTAACGACCAATCCCAATTGCCGAATACGCTCCGCAAACGCTTCTAACTGCGCTAACGACAATGCCTGTAAACGTGGGGCTTCCGGTTGCATTGAAGCGCGCGCTAAGCCATAGAGCAGCACGCCTTGAGGGATTCGTTCTTGTTGCAAACGTCCTCTTAAAAAGTCCAAATAGTCCTCTTCATCTTGCTGACTTGGCGGCTGTCCATCGAACGCAAACCAGCAGGTTTGCAGCCAAGTATTGGCACAACACGCTAGCGCAGCACTGAGATTTTCATTCACTTTGGCAAGCGTCATTCGCGTGTCATTGACGCGCGCTAATCCGGCCTCGCTGGCACGATCTAACTTAAACCAAATCTCGCCGTTCAGCGTTGCCAATTGGCACAAGCCCGCTTGTACCGTTTCTCTCGCTAGCAAGCTGCCGTTGGTAATCAGCACTAATTTGACTGCGTCAAGCCACGGCAGCTTCTCTTTGAATCTTGCAACCACTTGAATAACCTGAGGAAATTCGGCTGCACTAGTAGATTCGCCGTTACCAGAAAGGGCAATATCATTAATGCGACGTGACGCTTCCGGCACGCGGGTTTGCATAAAATCGCCGTACTCAATTTCATGCAAAAACTGCGCGAGCTCTTGCTCCAATAACGCCAAATCAACTGGCGGCGCTGTGCCCAATTTTAGCTCAGGAACTTGACAGTACAGGCAGCGCCAATTACAGGCGTTGTTGACATTCAGATTGATACCGATCGAAACGCCGCCGGCGCGGCGCGAAATTACCGGATAAATATAGCGCATTCCCGTAATATCACGGGTGTGTTCGGTCACCGTCAGCATAGATTGAGTCACGATCAATTACGACTTCAGCAAAGGTAAAAATTGGACAGGATCAATGGGCTTGCCCAGCTTACGAATTTCAAAATGCAGCTTGTATTGTGGCGCATCGGTATTGCCCATTTCGGCAATTTTTTGACCTTTTTTGACCAACTGCCCTTCTTTGACGAGGATTTGATTGTTATGCGCATACGCGCTTAGATACACTTTATTATGCTTAATAATGATAAGTTTACCGTAGCCTCGCAAGCCGTTGCCGCTGTACACCACCTTGCCGGCGGCACTGGCAAAAATTGCTTGACCTGCGGTGCCGGCAATATCCACGCCCTTACGATTTGCGCTTTCTGAAAAACCAGAAATAATTTTTCCGCTGGTGGGCAGCGCCCAGTCAATCCCTTCCTCTGGCGCATCATCGTCGTCATCAGTGGCCTCAGGCGGCGTCACTTTAGGAGCAGTCACTATTTTTGCCGGCACCATGACGCTAGCCATTGCCACGGCGGAAACACCCGAAATTTGTGCTGCCTGAGCGAGTGCACGATCAGAATAAGGAATTTTCAGTGCTTGAGGTTGAGTTTTTGTGCCCAACGGAGTAAGCCGACGTTTTTCAACCAGCCTAAGCACTGCATTGGCAGAAGGAATCATTAGATTTTGTCCTGCTCGAATTTCATTGGGGTTTTCCAAATTATTGGCCGCCACTAAAGCGCGAAAATCAACACCTTGCGCAAAGGCAATACTGTACAAAGTGTCGCCTCTTTGCACTTCATAATTCGTCGTTCCGCTGCTTGATTTGCCGACGGCAGAAGGCGATACGGCGGGTGAAATATCGACTGTTTTCGTCGGTGAAAGCGGGTGAATATCTGCATTAAGCTCGACAATTGGCGCGTGATTCGGCTGGCGAGTCACACAACCGTTAATAAAAATACTCAATATAATCAATAAGATATACGAATAGAGCGAATTCATTTTCATCAAGCTTTACCCGACAGTATCGGTACAAATTTAACCGCTTCGAGTTGCGTTTGCACAAAGCCTGTTTCCGTGCGTTCAATCAACATCAGCACTTGTTCTTGCGCGCCTAAAGGCATGACTAAACGACCACCAACCGCCAATTGTGCCAACAGGGCTTGCGGAACAAGCGTTGCCGCCGCCGCCATAATAATGCCATCGAACGGCGCGAGTTCGGGTCTGCCCAGCGTGCCATCGGCGTGAGTCAATTCCACATTTCGGACATTTAATTCCTTTAGCGTTTTCAGTGCGCGTAAATACAAAGGCTTGAGCCGCTCGGCGGAATACACGGTTTGCGCTACTTGCCCCAAAATAGCTGCCTGATAGCCACATCCAGTGCCTATCTCTAACACCTTGATTAAATTACCTTTTTTTCGCAAAATTTCAATCATTCTGGCGACAATATACGGCTGCGAAATGGTTTGCCCGTAACCCAGCGGAAACGAAACATCGTCGTAAGCCAAATGCGCTAGCGCTTCATCGACAAAAATATGGCGCGGCACACTGCTCATCGCCCCCAGCACAACTTCATCTTGAATTCCCTTTTCGCGTAAACGCATCACCATCCGGTCGCGGGTGCGTTGCGAGGTCATGCCAATTCCAGCGTGTTTCACATTCATAGTGCTGACTCCATCCAAGTTCGAACTGTTTTCAGTTGCGCAAAATGCGTTAAATCGATTTGCAGCGGCGTAATCGAAACGCTGGTTTGCGCCACGGCGTAGAAATCCGTGCCTGCACTCGCATCTTGCGCACTGCCGGCCGCGCCAACCCAATACACGGTTTGACCGCGCGGATTTTGCGCTTTCACCACCGGCTCAGCCTTGTGCCGTCGCCCTAAACGCGTCACTTGCGTTGACTGTAATTCGGCAAATGGCACGTCAGGCACGTTTACATTCAGCAAGCAAGGTTCTGGGTGCGGCTGCCGTACAAAACGTTGCACCAAGTCGGCCACCACCTGCGCTGCCGTGTCGTAATAGCTTAAATTTGTCCCCACCAAAGACACTGCAAGCGACGGAATGCCCAGCAAAAAGCCTTCCGTCGCAGCGGCAACCGTACCGGAATAAATGGTGTCGTCACCCATATTTGCGCCTGCATTAATGCCAGAAATCACCATATCTGGCAGGGTGTCCAACATGCCGGTGACCGCCATGTGGACGCAATCCGTTGGCGTGCCGTTGATAAAATAAAACCCGTTCGCTGCTTGTCGCAAATTCAAGGGTCTATCTAGCGTCAGCGAATTGCTCGCGCCACTACGATCACGCTCAGGCGCGACCACGACGATTTCTGCCAAAGCCGATAAATGCTGCGCCAAGCAGGCTAAACCAGGCGCAAGATAACCGTCGTCATTACTCAGTAAAATTCGCATTCACATCACTTTCGGACACTTCTAAAATTGAATATTTAGGAAAACGCTGATTGAATCAACCGTTCGCTCTGAGCCCTTCGGCTAGCTCAGGAGAGCCTAGTCGAAGGGCTCACTACGAACGGAATAAATCAGCGTTATCCTAGTCGCGTCCTTCATCAAGTTAAAAACAAAAAAGCAGCCAAGGCTGCTTTTTCTGTCGATATATCGATCCATTATTGAGTAAAAATGGAAACAGAATACCGTTCGTGCTGAACTTTTCTAACCCTGAATCACCCTTCGACAAGCTTAGGGTGAACGGTTTTGAAATGAATGAATTATTAAGCATTCACACGTTTACGAAACTCATTGGTGCGCGTATCTATTTCGATTTTGTCACCGATTTCGATAAACGCAGCCACTGGCAATTCAAAGCCAGTATTGATCTTGGCTGGCTTCATCACTTTGCCAGAAGTATCGCCACGCACAGCAGGTTCGGTATAAATGACTTCGCGCACAATGCTGTTTGGCAACTCAACAGAAATCGCTTTGTCGTTATAAAACACGACTTCGCAGGGCATATTGTCTTCAATATAGTGAATTGCATCGCCCATATTTTCGGCTTCGATTTCATATTGATTGTATTCGGTGTCCATAAACACATACATCGGGTCAGCGAAGTAAGTGTAAGTGCATTCTTTGCGATCCAAAATAATTTGGTCAAATTTGTCGTCGGCTGCAAAAATCGCCTCACTCGGCGCTTCGGTCAGCAAGTTTTTAAATTTAAATTTGACCACCGAGCCACTGCGACCTGAGCGGCTGTATTCCGCTTTTTGCACCACCAAGGGTTGATCTTTGACGAGTACAACATTGCCTGCGCGGAGTTCTTGAGCGATTTTCATTTTTTAAGTCTGCCTAAAGCTAATTTTCGAAGGCGCGAATTCTACCTACTTCGGCGCAAAAATCCAGCAAAATCAAAGTGGAAAATTTGTTGTGCGCGAACAAAATGCTCAGAACTTGCCCCATCCCTACCTCAATCCTGCCCCTTAAAAGTAAGGGCGTTTGCTGTTAAGGGTTCTAGCGATGCTCAAACGTACGTCCATTCTTCCGCCTACGAAAAAGAAGGTTTGGAAGAAAAGGGTTAGTTCGTTCTCACGATTTAAATTGAAAATACCGAACTCCCCCGCCCATTTCAGTTGTTTTTTCTCGCTACCGTTCTTTGAAGCTGTTTTTCAAATACGGGCCGGTGACGCTTTTTTTGTTAGCAGCAAGTTGTTTTGGTGTACCTTCTGCCACAATCCGCCCACCACCCTCCCCGCCTTCTGGTCCTAAATCAATCACCCAGTCTGCCGTTTTTATCACATCCAAATTGTGTTCAATCACGACCACTGTGTTGCCTTGGTCGCGCAACGTGTGAATGACTTTCAACAGCAAGGCAATGTCGTGAAAATGCAGTCCGGTGGTCGGTTCGTCCAGAATGTACAAGGTACGCCCCGTATCGCGTTTCGATAATTCCAGCGAAAGTTTGACTCGTTGCGCTTCGCCGCCAGACAGCGTGGTAGCACTTTGCCCTAAAGTGATGTACCCCAAGCCAACCTCCAGCAGGGTTTTTAATTTGCGCGCAATCATCGGCACAGCAGCAAAAAATTCATGCGCATCTTCCACCGTCAAGCCCAAAATCTGATGAATGTTTTTGCCTTTATATTGCACCTCCAGCGTTTCGCGGTTGTAGCGTTGACCGTGACAAACATCGCACGGCACATACACATCCGGCAAAAAGTGCATTTCCACTTTAATCACGCCATCGCCTTGGCATGATTCGCAGCGTCCACCTTTTACATTAAACGAGAAACGCCCAGGACCATAACCGCGCTCACGCGAAGCCGGCACACCCGCAAACAAATCCCGAATCGGCGTAAACAAACCGGTGTAAGTGGCGGGATTGGAGCGCGGGGTGCGCCCAATCGGTGACTGATCAACGTTGATTACTTTGTCGAAAAACGCCAAGCCGCTGATGCTTTGATAGGGCGCAGGATCTGTTTGGCTGCCATATAAATGTTTGGCAACCGCGTGATACAAGGTGTCGTTAATCAACGTGGATTTGCCCGAACCAGACACGCCGGCGATGCACACCAGCAAGCCGACGGGTAAATCCAGCGTGACATTTTTCAAATTATTGCCGGACGCACCGATAATTTTAAGGCGCCGTTCTGGGTCTGGCTGGTGGTAACTGGCGGGCAACGCAATGCAGCGCCGACCTTGCAAATAATCGCCAGTGAGCGACTGCGGATTGTTGCACACCTCAGCTGGCGTGCCTTGCGCCACCACTTCGCCGCCATGCTTGCCCGCGCCCGGCCCCATATCGACCAAGTAATCGGCCAGCCGAATCGCGTCTTCATCGTGTTCCACCACAATCACGCTGTTGCCCATATCGCGCAAGCGTTTTAGTGTGGCCAGCAAGCGGTCGTTATCGCGCTGATGCAAACCGATGGAAGGTTCGTCCAGCACATACATTACGCCGGTCAAACCCGAACCAATTTGCGAAGCGAGCCGAATCCGTTGCGCTTCGCCGCCGGACAGCGTTTCTGCCGAACGGTCTAGCGATAAATATTCCAATCCAACGTTATTTAAAAAAGTCAGCCGACTGGCAATCTCTTGCACAATTTTTTCCGCAATCGCCTGTTTATTACCGGCCAATGTCACATTTTGAAAGAAATGCAGCGCCTGCTTTAAGGGTAAAGCGCTCAGCTGATAAATCGTTTTTTCTGCCACCCGCACATGGCGCGCTTCAACCCGTAGCCGCGTGCCTTGGCAATCCGCACACGTGCAGCTATTTTGATATTTCGCCAGCTCTTCGCGCACCATCGGCGAATCAGTTTCCTGATAGCGGCGCTTAAAATTATTCACGATGCCTTCAAACGGGTGCGCACGTTCAAAGCGCGAGCCACGTTCATTTAAATACTGAAACCGAATCAACTCGTTACCACTGCCATACAAAACGACTTGCCGAACTTTTTCAGGCAAATCACTAAAAACTTGTTCTAAATCAAATACATAGTGTTTTGCTAGCGAATCGAGCATCTGAAAATAAAACTGGTTACGCTTATCCCAACCTTTAATTGCGCCGCCGCTCAAGCTCAAATTAGGAAACGCCACAATGCGTTGCGGATCAAAAAAACTGGTCACGCCCAAACCGTCGCAAGTCGGGCACGCGCCCATCGGACTGTTAAAGGAAAACAGGCGCGGCTCTAATTCTTGCAGGGAATAATTGCAAATTGGGCAGGCGAACTTGGCGGAAAATAAATGTTCTGTGCCCGTGTCCATTTCCAAGGCCAGCGCGCGGCCTTCGGCGTGGCGCAACGCGGTTTCAAACGATTCCGCCAAACGCTGTTTAATCTCGGCGGAAACTTTCAGCCTGTCCACCACGATGTCTATCGTGTGCTTCTTGTTCTTTTCCAACTTCGGCAAATTATCCATGTCATGCACCACGCCATTCACCCGCAGCCGCACAAAACCTTGCGCCCGCAACGCGTCGAATAATTCCACTTGCTCGCCTTTGCGCCCCGCCAGCAGCGGCGACAAAATCATCACTTTCGTGCCTTCGGGCAAAGCCAAAACGTGATCGACCATTTGCCCGACCGACTGCGCTTGCAGCAATAAATTATGCTGCGGACAATATGGATCGCCCGCCCGCGCAAACAACAGACGCAGATAATCGTGAATTTCCGTCACCGTGCCGACGGTGGAACGCGGATTGTGCGAGGTGGCTTTTTGCTCAATCGCGATGGCGGGCGATAAGCCCTCAATCAAATCCACATCCGGCTTTTCCATCAACTGTAAAAACTGCCGCGCATACGCGGACAAAGACTCAACGTAACGTCGTTGCCCTTCAGCATACAAAGTATCAAACGCCAGCGAAGACTTGCCCGAACCGGATAAGCCGGTAATCACCACCAACTGATTACGCGGTAAATCGAGGCTGATATTTTTAAGGTTGTGGGTGCGCGCACCGCGAATTTTGATAAATTCCATTAGATCAATAGCTGAATAAAAATGACGCGCGAATATACGCGATTTTGCGACGATTCCAAAACGACGGCTTGCGGCATGGCTTAAAAGCGTGACTAATTTATTCCGTTCTTTGCGTTCACAGAAGCGAGATTATTGCTTGACCTTATGGCGAATCTCACTATAATCCGCGCTACCTAAAACCTTGCCCTACTGTTCCGCATAACAGAGGGCTTTTACCACAAGGAGATCGAATGCGACATTATGAAATCGTTTTTATCGTGCATCCTGACCAAAGCGAACAAGTACCTGCGATGGTTGAGCGTTACCGCACGTTAGTGGCCAGCAAAAATGGTCACATTCACCGTTTAGAAGACTGGGGTCGCCGGCAAATGGCTTACCCAATCCAAAAAATCCACAAAGCACATTACGTGCTGATGAACATTGAAATCGACCAAGAAACACTGGCAGAACTGGAACACGCCTTTAAGTTTAACGATGCCGTGTTGCGTCATTTAATCATCAAGACCAAGGCTGCGGTGACCACACCTTCTGCCATGATGAGAGAAGATAAGTCGCGCTCGTTTAGCAACGATGCACCAGTCGCAGTGGAAGCGCCCGTGGCGGCTTGATTGGCTTGCGTAGTAACCGTTGCGAATTAGACGGTGAATTGTTTGAGATCGATGTTTTGCGTTACACCCCAGCGGGGATTCCGCGCATCGGATTGAAAATTCGTCATGTTTCAACACAGCAGGAAGCAGGCATTACACGGCAACTGATGTGTACTGTTCCCGCCATTGCACTGGGCGAAGCGGCACTGCAAGTCAGCCGTTTACAACTGGGGCAAACCGTGCAAGTGACTGGTTTTTTAGCTCAACGCAGTTTGCGCATCTCACAACTAGTACTACATATTGATAACATTACATTGAAATAAGGGGCACAACATGGCTCGTGTATTTAAGAAAAAAGATGACAAAAAGAATAGTGCTTCGCGTCAATTGTTTAAACGTCGTAAATTCTGCCGCTTTACCGCCGAGAAAATCGCTGAAGTGGATTACAAGGACACCAATATCCTGAAGGAATTTATTTCAGAAAACGGCAAACTGATTCCGGCACGTATCACCGGCACCAAGTCCCGTTACCAACGTCAACTGAGCGTCGCCGTCAAACGGGCACGTTTCTTGGCGCTGTTACCTTACACTGATTTGCACTAAGGAGTTGTCATGCAAATAATTTTGATGGAAAAAGTCGTTAACCTCGGCCAACTGGGCGATGTGGTTAAAGTTAAAAATGGTTTTGCGCGTAACTTCTTGATTCCTCAAGGAAAAGCAAAGCGTGCCACCGAAAGCAATGTGGCTGATTTTGCTGCGCGTCGGGCTGTATTAGAAGCGGCTGAACAGGCTAAATTAATAGAAGCACAGTCCAGAGGCGAAAAACTGGCAGGCTTAACGGTACACGTTGCGCAAAAAGCCGGTGTGGATGGCAAGTTGTTTGGCTCAGTCACCAATGCCGATATCGCCACCGCATTGGAAGCGCAAGGCTTTAAGGTTGAAAAAGGTTTGATTCGCATTGTTGGTGGGCATATCAAGCAAATTGGCGACCATACCGTTGCAGTTTCGCTACACACTGACGTGTTGGTGGACATTACCGTTTCGGTGATCGGCGAGTAAATTAGCTTAAAACCTGCTGACGGTGAACAATCAAAAGACCTGCTCAGAAATCTGCAGGTCTTTTTTGTTTTTATCGCTGACAAAAAGGATGCAAAGTGAATCTTAACACTCGTTTTTTCCTGCTCAGACTGACAATCTTTACCGTATTTACGCTGCTGACCTGGCTGGGTTTTACGCAGGTCAGTGAGCAGATTAATGAACAATGGGGGCTCCAATTTGCGCAACGCCAGGTGCTATTTGACAAGCACCGCACCTTATCGCCGCTGATTCAAGAAATTCGTTTGGCACGAAAAATGGCCAGCGAACCCGCCTTAATTCGCTTTGCTCTCCAGGAAAATGATGCCGCTGTGCGGGCTGAAGCGATCAAAATAATGAATCAATACCGGCTCAATTTTCGTGACCACAGCTACTTTGTCGCCCTGGCAAAGAACGGGCATTATTATTTTAATGACAACGAAGGTCACTATTCTGGCCACGAATATCGCTACACACTTTCACGGCAAGCGACTGATGACCAATGGTTTTATGCAACCCTAAATGATGAGCGTGCTTACCAAATTAATTTAGATCCCGACAGCCATTTAGACGTGATCAAAGTTTGGATAAATGTTCTTTTAAAACAAGGAGATGCTGTATTAGGCGTGATTGGTACTGGCATTGACTTAACCGACTTTATCAAAGAAAGTGTGGGACTTAACCAGCAAGGCGTGGTGAACTTTTTTGTCGATACATCACTTGCCGTGCAACTTTCGGTGGATAAAAAACTGATTGATTATGCGAGCATCACTAAAAATTCCAATGACCGCATCAAAATTGATCGCTTATTCAGTCCGCTAGATGCCCAAAGGCTGAAAACCATCACCGATCAGCTGCAATCTTCGCACAGCGAGCAGGTTAAAACCTTATGGATAAACTATCGCGGCACTCAGCATTTATTGGGTGTTGCCTATTTACCTGAAATTGGTTGGTTTGACCTGACGATTATGGACCCGAGCAATTTAACCATGCTGAACGGTTTGCAGCAGGTATTAGTGGCCTTCGTGTTGGTGTTTTTACTGGCATTGTTGCTGCTCGGTTATTTCTTACAGCGCTGGGTGTTAAATCCTTTAGCACAACTTCAAGCAGCAACGCAGGAAGTTCAACACGGAAATTATCAATTTACTATTCCCATTGTTGGCAAAGGCGAGGTGGCTGAGTTGGCGCGTTCGTTTGAATCGATGGTGAATTATGTGCAAAAAAATGAGCGCGAATTAGAGCAACGCATCGAGGATCGCACCAATGATTTGCAACGCTTAACCGAAATTGACCCACTAACCGGTCTGCTTAATCGGCGCGGAATGTTGGATCGCTTTCATAAAGAAGTAGCGCGGCAAGCCCGACAATCTGGCTCGATGGGGATTTTATTGCTCGATTTGGATCACTTCAAACACGTCAATGATCGTTACGGTCATGCAGCGGGTGATTTAGCTTTATGCGGCGCGGCCAAGGTTTTGTTAGCCATGAAACGGAGTTATGACCATGCGGCGCGTTGGGGCGGCGAAGAGTTTTTGATGTTGCTCCCCGATTGTAGTGAAGAAGATTTACTGACCATTGCCGAACGAATTCGCGACGTGATTGCTTTTTTGCAGATTGAAACCACCGACCAGACCTTTTCTTTTACCGTCAGTATCGGTGCGCATCGTCCAACCGCGCCGCAAACCCTGGATGAAATGGTGATGCACGTTGATCTCGCGCTTTATGCCGCCAAAGCAGCAGGGCGAAATTGCGTACGCATGGCAGAAAAAAATACGAAATAGTTAATATAATCAATATGTTAATTTTTTTATGACCCTTCATATTCTGCATCCTGTCGGCATCAAATCGCAAACGGTCAACTTTCAAGCTTTACCACCGCTGGCGTTGTATGTTCACCTGCCTTGGTGCGTGCGCAAATGTCCGTATTGCGATTTCAACTCGCATGAAGCAAAAACACCGTTTCCTGAACGCGACTATATCGCCGCTTTAGGACGCGATTTAGAGCTGGCATTACCGCAAATTTGGGGGCGAAAAGTCTATTCGGTATTTTTTGGCGGCGGCACGCCCAGTTTGTTTAGCGGCGCAGGCATAACGGAAATCATGCGCCAAATTCGCCTATTATTGCCGCTTGATCATCAAGCAGAAATTACCCTCGAAGCCAATCCTGGCACGGTCGAAGCGGATAAATTTGCCCAGTTCAAAGACGCCGGCATCAATCGTTTATCGCTAGGAATTCAAAGTTTTAACGATGTGCATTTACAGGCGCTAGGGCGGATTCATTCAAGCGCAGAGGCGCGGCGGGCAATCGACATTGCCCAGCAGCATTTTGATAATATCAACTTAGATTTAATGTACGCCTTGCCGCAGCAAACGCAGGCGGAAGCGCTGCAAGACGTGCAAACCGCGCTAGCATTTTCGCCGCAACATTTATCCTGTTACCACCTGACTCTCGAACCCAACACGCGCTTTTACCACCAACCGCCGCCCTTGCCCGACGAGGATAGCAGCAGCGATATGCAGCAAGCGATTGAAACCTTGCTCGCACAACACGGTTATCAACACTACGAAACCTCGGCTTTTGCCCAACCGCACCGTCGCGCAAAACATAACCTCAATTATTGGCAATTTGGCGATTATTTGGGCATCGGTGCCGGGGCACACAGCAAGCTGAGTTTTTATAACCAAGTGTTGCGGCAAGTGCGCCACAAACAACCGCAAGCGTATCTCAATGCCGTCACTCAAGGCGCGCCAATTCAGGAACAATGGGCGGTTGCCGCACAGGATTTACCCTTCGAGTTTATGATGAACGCCTTGCGCCTGAATCAAGGATTCGACCGCCCTTTATTCACCGAACGCACCAGTCTGCCTTGGCTGACGCTACGCCACGAATTGGCCGCAGCGGAGCAACGTGGCTTAATAAAACAAGATTTACAGCGCATTGCCCCGACTGAGTTAGGACAACGTTTTTTGAATGATCTGTTGCAGATTTTTTTGCGAGAGAATCCCGTTGCGTAGCGTTGAACTGAGGGGAACACGGATTAAAGCATCGCGAAGTGATTCCGTTCGTGGTGAGCGCTTCGACTAGAAGAAACGCTGCTTAACTAAACCATTTGGCCTGAACACTGTGTTCCCTGCGCCCGCGCGCGGAAATAGACCTGCGAAGCCAAAGCGAATCCCCGTCAGACTTTCACCTGCCACACTTTTAGCTTTTCTAGCACCCTGCTTGGCATGATTATTTTCAGTTTTCACCCAGTCGTTTCTTAATCTCACAGTCGCAATTGCCCACCCAAACAGGTTTGTGCGTGTTCTAACCGCGTCAGCGTTGGTAGCAAATTTAATCCAATTTTCTCTTTTAAATCAATAGCTTGCTCTTTCAAATCATCAAGAGACAAGTTGATTTGATCGCCAGCGGCGGCAAAACAAATGGTGTTGCCGCTATCGCAAGACGGAAAGGCAATGGCGCGATGGTCAAACGCCTGTGCAATGCGCGCCACGCTGGCGGCAAACCCTTTGCTGCGCCCCAACAAGTTCACCGCCATAATCCCTTGTTGCGTCAAATGGGCACGCACCGCTTGATAAAACGGCGCGGTGTCCAGAGCACCGGCGCG
>JAVHQT010000048.1:0-3010 GCA_036171275.1 Gallionellaceae bacterium
GGGGAAGGATTCGAACCTTCGTACTCTAAGAGGGCAGATTTACAGTCTGCTGCCATTAACCACTCGGCCACCCCTCCAAAAATGAGCCCGCGATTATCCATATCCAAACTATGCTCGTCAATGGGTTATTGCGTATATTTGTTACTTATTTTGCTGTTTATTTAAATTATTTAGCTTTTAAGGAAGTGATATTTGAATCAATCTACGATTTTTTTGTGCAATCAGAGTAATAATACTCAATAAAATCAGATACTTATAAAAAAATGAAGGTTTCCTCTTTTTATACCGAATAAACCGAGATCGGCATTCCCCATAATTGCGACATAATGGCTTGCGCCTGCTCGACTTCGCCTGTTGTATAAAAATCTGTCGCTACAACCGTTTCAGTCGGCATCAATAAGCACGCTGCCATGCGGCGCTGTACTTGTTTGGCAACCGCATCCCCCGTTTCAATAATCGTCATTTGCTTGCCTGCCACTTCGCGAATGAGGGGAAATAAAAATGGATAGTGCGTGCAGCCCAAAATCAAGGTATCTGCACCAGAAAAAATCAAGGGTGCAACATATTTTTGTATCAAGTCACGTGTTTTCGGGCTTTTCAATTCCCCCTTTTCGACCTGCTCCACCAAGCCTGGACAGCCTTGCGTCACAATTTTAACCGCACCATTGTAACGTCCCAACAAGGCAGCGAAACGGGCGCTTTCCAAGGTACCAACGGTTGCCAGCACGCCAACGACACCTGACTTTGTCGCTGCGACTGCTGGTTTTAGTGCCGGCTCCATGCCAATGATTGGCACGTTAAACTGCTGCCGTAAATCGTTTGCCGCAATCGCCGTAGCGGTATTACAGGCAATCACAATGGCTTGAGCGCCTTTGCTAATCAAAAAGTCAGTCAAGGCGATGGCGCGTTGCAAAATATAAGCCGGAGGTTTATCGCCGTAGGGCACGTGCGCTGAATCAGCTACATAGATTAGATGCTCGGCCGGCAACACTTGGCGCAGGTGTCGCAAAACCGAAAGCCCGCCTACACCGGAATCAAATATTCCAACGCAACTCATTGATTATATTTATAAATTAGAATTATCTGGCACGTCATTTACTTAAGCCAACTCCGCCTGATCTCGCAAAAATTCTTCGTACGTGCCGTGATAATCATTCACGCCTTTGGCGGATATTTCAATGATGCGCGTAGCGAGTGAAGAAACAAATTCTCGGTCGTGACTGACAAAAACTAGTGTGCCTTTAAATTCTAGCAGCGCAGTATTCAGCGACTCGATTGATTCCATATCCATGTGGTTAGTCGGTTCGTCCATAAGCAACACATTGGTTCGGGCCAACATTAACTTACCAAACATCATCCGACCTTTTTCGCCACCCGAAAGCACCTTTACACGCTTCTTGGTATCGTCGCCGGTAAACAACAAGCGCCCCAAAGTGCCCCGCACCACTTGATCGTCGTCATTCGGGCCTCGGCAATCGGTCATCCATTCCAGCATCATTTTATCTTCAGCAAATTCGTGCGCATGATCTTGCGCGTAGTAACCCACTTTTGCTTTATCCGCCCACTTTATTGTGCCGGTATCGGCCTGCAAATCACCAGCGAGACAGCGCAACAACGTGGTCTTACCGATCCCATTCGGGCCGATAATGGCAATTTTTTCGCCCGCATCAATTCTTAAATTAACGTTAGAAAACAATATCTTATCGAAACCTTTAGCCACTTGTTGTAACTCAACTGCCACCCGATGAAGCTTATCTCGTTCATCATATTCAAAGCGTATATACGGATATTGGCGGCTGGACGGTTTGATATCTTCAATTTTAATTTTGTCGATTTGACGGGCGCGCGAAGTCGCTTGTTTGGCTTTAGACGCATTCGCAGAAAATCGCGCCACGAAGGCTTTCAGCTCAGCGACTTTTTCTTTAGCTTTGGCATTGTCGGCAGATTGCTGCTCGCGCGCTTGCGTCGACGCCATCATGTAATCGTCGTAAGTACCTGGATAAACGGTGATTTTTCCGTAATCCAAATCCGCCATATGCGTGCAAACACTGTTTAAAAAATGTCGGTCATGCGAAATAATGACCATGGTGGAATTACGCGCATTCAAAATATCTTCCAACCAGCGAATGGTGTTGATATCGAGGTTATTGGTGGGCTCGTCCAGCAACAAAATATCAGGGTTAGAAAACAGGGCTTGCGCTAGTAGCACCCGTAATTTAAAGCCGGGTGCAACAGCACTCATCGGACCTTGGTGCAAATCAATCGCAATTCCGACGCCGTGCAACAGCTCGCCGGCACGCGCCTCGGCGGTGTAACCGTCAAATTCGGCGAACGCAGCTTCCAAATCAGCAGCGCGCATATAATCTTCCTCAGTGGCATCGGGATTGGCATAAATCGCATCCCGCTCTGACATAGTTTGCCACATCTCATCATGCCCCATCATCACCACATCCAAGACGCGATGTGTTTCATAGGCGAATTGATCTTGGCGCAATTTGCCCAAACGCTCGCTTCTATCCAACATCACCTCACCCGAAGTTTGCTCTAAATCGCGCCCTAAAATTTTCATAAAAGTCGATTTTCCGCATCCATTTGCGCCGATAAGCCCGTAGCGGTTGCCGTCGCCAAATTTAACGGAAACGTTTTCAAACAATGGCTTTGCGCCAAACTGCATCGTGATATTTGCGGTAGATAACATAAAAACAACCTTAATTTTGAGGCGCGCATTCTATCATTAGCTCAGCAATTTTCTTGAAGCTCACGCTAAAAATCTAAACGCGTCAAATCCTCTGAAAATAAATAACCGCCTTACCGATTTCTTAACCCGCAAGGCAACTTCAAAACAAACGCATTTGATGCGTGCAGTGCAGAATCGATTTATCAGTCGCCAAATTATTTTATTCGCTCTTGTATATTAAAAAGTCCTTTATAATCATGTACTTATAAGTTATCATTACGCGCATTCAAGTTCGAAGTGCAACCGCCGCTGGTTGCTTGGTGTAACGCATTT
>JAVHQT010000049.1:0-14165 GCA_036171275.1 Gallionellaceae bacterium
CTTTTTGTGCGGTAAGTTGAAATTCAATTACCCACTGTATTTCACATAGAGCCGATTTTTGGCTTCCCGCATCAAACGGTGCGCCTAACCCACGAGTCGATCCGCCGCGAAGCGTTTGGCACCGGTGCCGCGTTTGCGCTGACACAGTTGGTGAATTGTGAGGACGGGTTTTATACGTTTGATGATTTGCTGTTGCGGTTAATACGCACTGAACTCACGAAGAATCTCTGAAATCTCGCGAATAATCTTACGCGGGGATCATGTGGGTACGTAGCCAAAAATTATCGATGAGATAATGGAAACCATGCGTGAAGCGCGCTGTGAATTGCGCTTAAATACTGCTCAGATAAATTAAAAAACATAATATAATCAACAAGTTACATTAATAAACATCAGAAAGATTTATCCATGCAAGCGCGTCAACCGTCATCCTCCGCCAACGAAAAAGGCATTATCTACGCACCGTGGGAGCGTGCTTTTAACCGCGTTCTAACCCCGTTCGATGAGTTTATTCATCGCCAAACCACCAGCGGCATGCTGTTGATGGGGTCGGCCCTCATCGCGCTATTCCTCGCCAATAGCTTTCTGGCCGGCGCTTACCAGCATGTGTTGCATACCCCGCTGGGTTTTCATATTGGCGCCTGGGGGCTGGATATGAGTTTGCACCACTGGGTAAACGACGGCTTGATGACGCTATTCTTCTTCGTGGTGGGCATGGAATTAAAGCGTGAAATGCTGGTCGGCGAGTTGGCGGACATACGCCAGGCAGCGCTGCCGATTATTGCCGCTATTGGCGGCATGGTCGTGCCCGCATTGATTTATCTGGCGATCAACCATGGCACCGATGCCGCGCACGGCTGGGGCATTCCAATGGCCACCGACATTGCTTTTGCAGTGGGTGCGCTGGTGCTATTGGCAAGCCGCGTGCCCAAAGCACTCATTACCTTTTTGGTGGCGCTGGCCATCGCGGATGACTTGGGCGCAGTGGTCGTGATTGCACTGTTTTACACCCATGAGTTGGCATTAAATTGGCTGGCTATTTCTGTTGCGCTGGTGCTGTTTTTATTCGTTTTAAATTTTGCCGGAATACGGAAAGTATTACCGTATTTCGGCGTGGCCATTTTGTTGTGGTATGCGCTGCTGCAATCCGGCGTACACGCCACCTTGGCCGGCGTGCTATGCGCGTTTGCCATTCCCGCCCGTCCAAAATATGACCCCGGATTATTCAGTATGCGCATCAAAGAAACTCTGGCGCAGTTTGATACAGCGCATCAGCAGAATAGCAACATCATGACCAACGAGGGGTTGTATTTGGCAGTGCAAAGTTTGGAGCAAGGCGTGAAGGGAGTGCAAACCCCTTTGCAGCGCCTAGAGCACAACTGGCATTTGCCGGTAGCATTTCTAGTCATTCCCATTTTTTCGCTGGTCAATGCCGGCATCCCGTTGCAGCTTGGCGCCTTGGGCGAAACACTGACCCATCCAGTGATGCTAGGCGTGATGTTCGGCTTGGTATTGGGCAAATTTATCGGCATTACCGGCGCGTGTTGGTTGGCGTTACGTTTGGGAATCGCCCAGTTGCCCAGCGGGACGCGCTTTAGTCAGGTGGCTGCGGTATCGGTGTTGGGCGGCATCGGTTTCACCATGTCGATCTTTATTGCAGAATTGGCCTTCGCCGGACAGCCGGATTTTTTATTGATGGCCAAAACGGGCATTTTGGCTGCATCTTTACTGGCCGGACTCGCGGGGTTTGTCTGGCTGTGGATATTGGGAGGCTGCCAGACGTCAAGGCAATTGCCTCCTTTTTGACTCGCCACGAATTTGGCGTTCTTTATGCCACGTATACAAAATCGGAATGACCAGCAAGGTCAGCAGGGTTGAGCTCACCATGCCACCCACCATCGGGGCAGCGATGCGGCGCATCACTTCTGAACCCGTGCCGTTACTCCATAAGATAGGCAGCAAGCCCGCCATAATTGCGGCAACGGTCATCATTTTTGGGCGCACTCTTTCCACTGCGCCGTGCATCACGGCGGCATACAATTCATTGAGCGTCATGGCTGGATTGCGCATTTTTTGTTCGCGCCATGCTTGATCGAGATACACCAGCATCACCACCCCCGTTTCTGCCGCCACACCCGCCAGCGCAATAAAACCGACCGCAACCGCAACGCTGAGGTTATAGCCGAGCAGCCACACTAACCACACGCCACCAATCAGCGAAAAGGGGACGGATAGCATGACGATGAGGCTTTCTGTGAGGCGGCGAAAGTGCAGATAAAGCAGTAAAAAGATCAGTGCCAAAGTAAGCGGTACGACGATTTTTAGTTTGGCGGCGGCGCGTTCCATGTATTCAAATTGACCGCTCCAACTGACGTAATAGCCGGCGGGAAAATTCACTTGTTGCCGCACGGCTTGCTGCGCTTTTGCCACAAATCCGCCGATGTCCGATTCGCGGGTGTCCACATAAATGTAGGCGGAAAGTAATGCGTTTTCGGTGCGGATGCCGGGTGAGCCACGGCTTATTTCAATATCGGCCAGTTGTCCGAGTGGCAGCATTGCGCCATCTGGTGTGCTAATCAGCACTTGGGTTGCGATCATGTGTGGCGAATCGCGTAGTTCGCGTGGATAGCGGACGCTGATGCCGAAGCGTTCTCGACCTTGCACCATCGTTGTCACGGTTTCACCGCCTAAGGCTGTGGCCACGGCTTCTTGTAAGTCACCGATGCTCAAGCCATAGCGGGCGAGTGTGCTGCGCTTGGGTTCAATGTTGAGGTAATAACCGCCGGTTAATCTTTCGGCATAAGCGCTGGATGTGCCGGACACTTGGCGGACTACTTTTTCGATTTCATTGGCTAAGCGCGATAATTCGGCTAAATCTTTGCCAAATACTTTGATGCCAACGGGGGTGCGAATGCCGGTTGAAAGCATGTCAATTCGCGCTTTGATTGGCATGGTCCATGAATTGGCGACACCGGGAAATTGCAGTGCTTTATCTAATTCTGCAATGAGTTTTTCAGTGTTCATGCCTTGTCGCCATTCGCTTTCTGGCTTGAGATTGATGATGATTTCTGCCATTTCCAGCGGCGCGGGGTCGGTTGCGGTTTGCGCCCGCCCTGCTTTGCCATACACCGATGCGACTTCGGGAAACGATTTAATGATGCGGTCTTGTGTTTGCAACAATTCGGCGGCTTTGGTGACGGACATGCCGGGCAAGGAAGCCGGCATATAGAGCAAAGTGCCTTCGTTGAGCGGCGGCATAAATTCACTGCCGAGCTTGCCCCAAGGGTAAAGCGTTGCCAACATGAGTAGCACTGCAGCGACGATGACGGTGTTTTTGTGCCATAAAGCCTTGGATAAAATAGGGCGATAGGCGGCGATGAGCCAGCGGCTGAGCGGATTGTCGGCTTCAGCACGGATGCGCCCGCGAATAAATAAGCCCATCAACACGGGAACTAAGGTGAGAGAAAGAATAGCCGCCGCTGCCATGGCAAAGGTTTTGGTCAGCGCTAACGGTGCAAATAAACGCCCTTCTTGTGCTTCCAGTGTAAAAACCGGCAAGAAGGAAACCGTGATAATCAGCAGTGAAAAGAATAAAGCGGGGCCGACTTCTTGGCAGGCGTGCAAAATAGCTTCGGCAGGGGTGACATTGTCGACGCGGCGTTCTAAATGTTTATGCGCGTTTTCGACCATCACAATGGCTGCATCTACCATCGCACCCATCGCAATGGCAATGCCACCTAGGCTCATGATATTGGCATTCATTCCCAACATTCGCATGGCAATAAAGCTAATTAAAATGCCGACCGGTAGCATGATAATGGCCACTAGAGCGCTACGCGCGTGCAGCAAAAACGCTAAGCAGACCAAGGAAACAATCAGACTTTCTTCGAGTAAAGTGCGTTGCAAATTGTGAATAGCGCGTTTAATCACCTCGCTTCGGTCATAAACCGCTTGCATTGTCATGCCCGACGGCAAGCCGGGGGCAAGTTCCGCCAGCTTGGCCTTAAGGTTAGCGATGACTTCCAGCGCATTGCTGCCGTAACGCGCCAAGACAATCCCGCCGGCCGCCTCGCCTTCCCCATTCAGCTCTGCCAAGCCACGTCGTTCATCTGGCACAAGTTCAACCCGCCCAATATCGCGCAACAATACCGGCACGCCTTGCTCACTTTTGACCACCAGTTGCTCAAGATCGCCGGCATCGTGCAAATAGCCATGCCCGCGCACCATGTATTCCGTCTCGGCCATTTCGACCACGCGCCCGCCAACATCTCGATTGCTCTCTCGAATAACTTGCGTGACCCGATTGAGCGAAATGCCGTAAGACTGCAAGCGGCGGGGATCGACGGTGACTTGATATTGCTGCACAAATCCGCCGATGCTGGCAACTTCGGCCACGCCTTGCGCTTTGGTGAGTTGATAACGCACATACCAATCTTGCACGGTACGCAGCTCTGCCAAGGTAAATTGAGCGCCCTGTAAAACATACTGGTAAACCCAGCCTACGCCGCTGGCATCCGGCCCGAGTGAGGGCGAAACGCCGCGCGGCAAGCTGCCGCTGGCAGCATTCAGATATTCCAACACCCGAGAACGCGCCCAATAAATATCCGTGCCTTCTTCAAAAATAACGTACACAAACGAGCTGCCAAAAAAGGAAAAACCGCGCACCACTTTAGATTTAGGCACGGCCAGCAGTGCGCTGGTGAGCGGATACGTTACCTGGTCTTCGACCACCTGCGGGGATTGACCGGAATACTGAGTATAAACAATGACTTGCGTATCTGATAAATCCGGAATGGCATCTAATGGAATACGCAAAACCGCAACAATCCCCACTGCCACCAGCAAGCCCGTGCCCAACAAAACCAGTACAACATTTTGAGTTGACCAGGTAATTAAACGCGTGAGCATGGTTACTGTCCTTCGTGCTGATGTGCGCTTGGCACCGATTGCAAACCACTCAAAGCGGCGCGCAAATTACTTTCTGCGTCGATCAGAAAGTTAGCGCGTGTCACCACGGTTTCGCCCTCGGCTAAGCCCGCCAACACCGTCACGTGTTCATCATTGCGTGCGCCTAGCTGTACCGTTCTGGCTTGAAAACGCCCGGTAGCCACTTGCACTAAAACACTTTGGCGAGTGCCGCTGTCGATAACCGCAGACACGGGAATTAGCAATTGCGCTTTTAGTTTATCGGCAATGATAAGGCTGGCAAACATGCCGGGGCGTAACCGTGCTTGCGGATTGGTTAATTCCACGCGCACGCGCACGGTGCGGGTTTTTTCGTTCAATAGCGGCGCAATAAAACTGATTTTCCCGCGCCAATTTTCATTTGGATAAGCGTCTAGTTTGATTGCAACGCTTTGCCCAATATGTAGCCCCGCCTGATCTTGCTCCGCCACCTCGGCTTGCAGCCAGACTTTCGACAAATCTACCAGTTTAAATAACACGTCACCCGCGCCAAAACGTGCGCCTTCCACCGCCAATTTTTCGATGACCACACCGTCCATCGGCGCACGGAAAACGAACGTTTGCCAATCAGCTTCCACTATTTGCCAGTTTGCTAAACGATGCCGTGCGCTTTGCTCCACCTCGGTCAAACCGCTGCTGTGCGCTAATTGCACTTCGCGTACCGCAGTTTCCAGCGCGGGGCTATACACGGTGAATAAGGCTTCGCCTCGTCGCACCGCTTGCCCGGTGGTGTTGACGTGCAGCTTCTGAATCCAACCTTCAAAACGCGGCGCAACCCAATATTGCTGACGTTCATCGACTTCAATGATCGCGCTAGCACGTATCTGACGAAGCAAGGTTTGATGCCGTGCAACTTCGGTGCGGACACCGAGTAACTGAATTTTTTCTGGCGAGAGCACAACGCTCGCCCCTGCCGGCTCATCTTCTGCATAAACCGGCTCATAGTCCATGCCCATACTATCCACTTTGGGAACAGGTGACGTGTCGGGCAACCCCATTGGATTGCGGTAATACAAAATTTTGCGTTCCGTCGGCGCGCTAACAGAGGTGACACTGGGCGCAATTTGACGTTGCCCAAACCAAAAAGCACCCGCCACCAACATTAAAATCAAGCCGAATTGAATCCAGACTTTCATCCAGGCTTTCATAAAGGTTCTCCTAATAGTCGTTCGATTTCGGCGCAATGAATCTGTTGCTGGCTCAGCGCATTTAACTCATCAAGTTTGGCGCGGAGCACTGCGGTTCGTGCTTGCCATAACGTAGCGAAATCCAATCGATTCTGTTGATAAACCGCCAAGGCGCTGTTGAAGGTCGCCTCCGCTAAGGGTAAATTTTGTTCGCGAATCAAGTGTAATTGGGCTGAACTACTGCTCCAACCGGCAAACTGCTCGCTCATTTGAGCCATCAAATCTTGCCGTAATGCTTGTTCACGCGCTGCGCTCGCACGCAAGCGTTCGCTAGCCTCGTGTCGCTGCGCACCGTGCACCGCACGTTGCAAGGGCACGGTAAATTCCACCATCGCATCCCAACTATTCACGCCGTTACCCCGCTGCACAGGCGCAATCGCCACGATGAAATCAGGTAGATCATTTTGGGTAGCCAAGGCAACTTCGGCTTGTACTGCAGCAGTTAGTGCTTGCTGACGTAACAGTTGTGGATTGGTTTTTTGCAAGCGTTGCTGTAAATCCGCCTCATTTAAGCCAAGCGATAACACGCTGTCGGGCAAGGGTTGTGGCGCGGCAAGTACGGCATCAGGCCTGCGATTTAACACGGTATTCAGCCGTGCTTGCGCGGTTTTAAGTTCGGCCTGCAAGCCTAAATATTCAGAACGCAAGGTGGCAATTTCAAGCTGTCCTTTCAACCAATCTTGCTGACTGCCCTGCCCTTGCTCGTAGCGCAGCTTAGCTAAATCAGTGGCGCTGCGGGCAAATTGTTGCATCGCTTCATTCAAAACCAAGGCATTGAAGCGCTGACCATACACAACGTAACTTTGCAGCAAACGCGCGCGTAAATCGGCACGTAAAACCTGATGCTGCGCCCTTGCCCACATCACATTGGCGCTGGCACTTTGTTTTTGAGCATCCCGTTTCCCCCAGCCCGGAATTGCTTGCAGCAGCGAATATTTCACCGCCGTGACTTGGCTTGGATTAAGTGTCAATCCACTGGCTTGATTAACGTCTTGCCACTCAATTCGCACACTCGGGTCGGGCAATGCGCCACTGGCGTTGGCTCGCTCTGCGGCGGCGCTTTCGTCCAAAGTTGCGGCATTTAATTCAGCATTATTTTGCTGAAGCAGTTGCCATAAATTTTCGATTGGCGCGCTAGGTATCATATCACTCGCAAACGCAGATTGAATTTGTAAGTACATGATTATATTGAATAATATTAAATATTTTCTCATCGAGATTCTTTCTTCATTGGAGTTCAGTACGCTATAAAAGGACGATAAAATGGGCGCGACTGAGCCACGGGCAAGCTGCTTGAGTCAGATTAAATTTGGAAGGTGCAGAAACGAATGTTCAGCGGCGGGCCGGTATTAAGCCGTCGCGTCGTGTCAGGACTGAAAGGTAAAACAAGCGTTTGGTTAACGCGCGCGGTGACTAAAATAGGCGCACTTGCGGCGACAAAATGCAGATTAATTTGAGCGACGCCGACCCGATCGCCCTGCGTGCAGTGATCCAGACAAGCATTGGGGTTAGACGATTCCTCGTCATGGCACGGTTCGGCTTCCTCGGCAGCGGCAAAAACTTGCACGATATTGCCGCCTAATAAATCGCACCCATTCGCGGCCACCACGCCTTGCGCGAACAACAACACACCGATTAAAAGGCGTGCAATCCAGCAAGTTAACGGCGCTGAGAATTTCATATAAGGCGATCAAAAATAAGAAGTGACGCAGTACAAGGCTTAAAGGAAACGCTAATACATTATTCGCCTGAGAATAATAACTTAAGTTGTTAAAAAATATCACCGAACTTTTGACCCGCATTATAATCGGCACTGTTTAATTTCCAGTCAATCAAAAATAATGCTTTATCCCGTGATTCTTTCAGGTGGCTCTGGTACGCGATTATGGCCACTGTCCCGTGCTTCTTTGCCTAAGCAGTTTTTGCCGCTAGTTTCTGAGCAAACCATGTTCCAAGAAACCTTAGCGCGTTTACACGGCTTGCCGAATGTGGCTGCGCCGATTGTGGTGTGCAACAACGAGCATCGCTTTTTAGCTGCCGAACAATTGCGCGCCATCAATATCAAGCCGCAAGCCTTAATTTTAGAACCTTTTGGGCGTAACACGGCGCCGGCAGTGGCGGCAGCAGCCTTTGCTGCGCAAGCGGACAATTGCGAAGCCGTTTTACTGGTATTACCCGCCGATCATTTAATTCAAAACGTAACTGGTTTTCATCAGGCCATTCAGTCTGCACTGACTTTAGCTCAACAAAATCAATTGGTTACGTTCGGAATTTCGCCCAATGAACCTGCTACAGGTTTTGGTTATATTGAACGCGGCGCGAGTTTGCCAGCGGTTAATCAAGCCTATTCCGTTGCTCGTTTTGTGGAAAAGCCTGATGTGGAAAAAGCGAAAGCTTTCTTAGCATCCGGCAATTTCTTTTGGAACAGCGGCATGTTCGTGTTTAAGGCAAGCACTTATTTAGCGGAATTAAAATGCGACCGCCCCGACATTTACGCCGCGTCAGAACGTGCGTGGCAAAAAAGCCATCAAGATTTAGATTTTTATCGTTTAGATGAAGCTGAATTTGACAAATGTCCATCAGAATCAATTGATTATGCCGTGATGGAAAAAACCGCGCACGCGGCGATGGTGACAGTCGATATTGGCTGGAGCGATATTGGTTCTTGGTCTTCACTGGCTGAAACCAGCAGCCAAGATGCCAGAGGCAATGTGTTTCGTGGCGATGTCTATAGCGCCGAAACTCACAATTGCTATATCCGTGCCGAAAGCCGCTTTGTCGCCGCTATTGGTGTCAAGGATTTGGTGATTGTTGAAACGGCCGATGCGATTTTGGTGACGCATAAAGATGCGGCGCAAGACGTGAAACACACGGTTGACTATCTCAAACAAGCCGAACGCACCGAACATTTGGTGCATAAACGCGTTTATCGTCCGTGGGGTTATTACGAAGGGATTGATATGGGCGAGCGTTTTCAGGCAAAACGCATTGTGGTGAATTGCGGCGCAAAACTGTCCTTGCAAAAACATCAACATCGAGCCGAACATTGGGTCGTTGTTTCTGGCAAAGCCCGCGTCACCCGTGGTGAAGATTCGCTGGTTTTATGCGCCGATCAATCCACGTACATTCCGCTTGGTGTGGTGCATCGTTTAGAAAATATCGGCACCGAACCGCTGCATTTGATTGAGGTGCAATCCGGGGGCTATCTCGGCGAAGACGATATTATTCGGCTCGATGACGATTATCAGCGTAGCGCGTGAAACCATCTTTTTTAATTTACCGCCCAGTCCGCGCGCAGCACAATGCTTAAGGCAACGACACCCTTCGCTTTAAAAACAACTACTTACTCGATATTTTTTGACGTTTAACGCATTATTAGGCTGTTCACCGCAGCCTAGAATCAACTGGAAACTGCCTATTTCGGCTGAAAATCAGACTTAAGCACAGGCGGCGCTGGCGCATTTGCCGCGTCCGCTGGTTGCCATTCATCCTTGTGCTAGCAAAGTAGAATGCAATTGGCCGGTCGCGTGTTCTGCAGAAGGAATACTCGCCGCCGTTGCCAAACCCGTTTTATTTTAACCGGCGCAATTGCTTTTTAAACGGCAATGCTACGTAGCAATTATCTACGTAACTATTTGATTATATTAAGTTTTTTAAAAACCTAGCCAACACAATTAACAGCGTTGCTGGCGTGCGCCGATGTTTTGATTGCACCGGAAACTGCTGCTGTGCCTTTGGCGCATGTTTGATGCAAATAATTGATTTTAAAGGATATTTATGACCGCCAGAAAAGTGGATGTGTTGTTAGTTGGCGCAGGCGTGATGAGTGCGACCTTAGGAAAATTGTTGGCGCAACTTGATCCCTCGTTAAAAATTATGATGGTAGAACGTTTGGCGCACGTTGGACATGAAAGCTCGCACGGCTTAAATAATGCGGGCACTGGCCACGCTGGTTATTGCGAATTGAACTACACGCCGCAAGCGAGCAACGGCACGATTCAAATTAAGCGCGCACTCGAAATTAACGCCGCGTTTGAAGTGTCACTGCAGTTTTGGTCGTATTTGGTACAGCACGGCGAGTTGCCCTCGCCGGAAAAATTTATCAATCCGATTTGTCATCAGAGTTTTGTTTGGGGCGATGCGGATGTGGCATTTTTGCGCAAACGCTATGCCGCGTTGCACAAACATCATTTGTTTGAAGAGATGGAATACACCGAAGATCCGGCGCTCTTGCGTAAATGGATGCCACTGGTGATGAAACACCGCGATGCGAAACAAGCAGTGGCGGCAACGCAAGTGCGCCATGGTACGGATGTCGATTTTGGCTTTTTGACGCGTAAATTGGTTAAATCGCTGACCAAACATTCCACGTTTGATTTGAAACTCAGTCACACTTTAGTCAGCATGAAACAACACGCCGATCAACGCTGGCACGTGCGGATCAAAGATAATCATAGCGACAGAACGAAAACGGTGGATGCGGGTTTTGTGTTTTTGGGTGCTGGCGGCGGCGCGTTACCGTTACTGCAAAAGTCAGGCATTGACGAAGCGCGCGGTTACGGCGGTTTTCCGGTCAGCGGTCAATGGTTAATTTGCAAAAATCCGGCGCTGGTGAAACTGCATGCCAGCAAAGTGTATGGCAAAGCACCGGTTGGTGCGCCGCCCATGTCGGTTCCGCATTTGGATACACGGATTATTGATGGCGAACCCGCGCTGTTGTTCGGACCCTTTGCCAGTCTCACCACTCGCTTCTTGAAAGAAGGCTCGGTGCTGGATTTATTTTCTTCGCTGAAAACTGACAACTTAAAACCGATGTTGGCCGTGGCGCGCGACAACCTTGACCTGACCCGGTATTTAATTACCGAAGCGTTTCGTTCGCACACAGAACGCGTCCACGCCTTACACGATTTTTATGCCGATGCCAAAGAAGCCGATTGGGAACTTGCTGCGGCCGGACAGCGCGTGCAAATCATCAAAAGTTGCGAAAATAAAGGGGGCAAATTGGAATTTGGCACGGAAATTGTCTCCTCACAAGACGGTTCACTGGCGGCGCTATTGGGCGCGTCACCGGGTGCATCCACTTCGGTACAGGCGATGATTGAAGTGCTTGAGCGCTGCTTTGCCGCCAAACTAAAAACTGCCGAGTGGTCAGCCAAAATGAAAACCATGATTCCGTCTTACGGTGAATCGCTGGACGAAAATGTCGCTTTGTTACACCAAGTACGCGAATATACGTTGAGGACGTTGAAATTGGAGCGATATTAAGTTTTTATAAAAACTTAATATAATCAGACAGTTACAGAATTATTTGATTATCTGCACCACGATCCGTCCAAGCGCTTCGCCGCGCAAAATTGCCGGAAAAACGGCGGGTAACTCGGCGAACGGCACGGTTCGCGTCATCGTTTGCAATTGCTGAGGTTTTAAATCATGGGCTAGGCGGTGCCAAATTGCTTGGCGTAACGGCATCGCCGTGGCGGCAGAATCCACGCCGAGCAATTTCACGCCGCGCAAAATAAAGGGAAACACCGAGGTATTCAGTGCCGCGCCGCCCGCATTTCCAAAGCTGGCAATCGCGCCTTCTTGTTGCATGGTGCGCGCCAGCCACGCCAAGGTCTCGCCGCCTACACTGTCCAGCGCCGCCGCCCACAACGCCTTTTCCAACGGACGTTTGCTGCTGAAATCCACCGTCTCGCGCGGCAAAATTTCGCTCGCGCCTAGGGCAGTTAAAAAATCGTGCGCTGTGGATTTTCCTGTCAGCGCCACCACAGAAAACCCCTTTTGCGCCAACATTTGAATCGCCAAACTGCCCACGCCGCCAGTCGCACCAGTGACGATGACTTTACCCTGCGCGGGCGCTAATTCATTTTGCTCCAACCGGTGAATTGCCAGTGCGGCGGTGAATCCTGCCGTCCCCAACGCCATCGCTTCAAATAAAGATAATCCGGCGGGCAGCGGCACAAGCCAAGCGGCGGGAACACGCACGAATTCGGCATACCCGCCGTCATGTGCCACGCCCAAATCGTAACCCGTGGCAAGCACTTCATCACCCACCTGAAAACGCGCATCGTCAGAACGCACCACCACACCTGCTACGTCAATGCCGCCAACGCAAGGAAAGCGCCGAATCACTTTGCCCGCGCCCGTGGCGGCGAGGGCATCTTTGTAATTGACGCTGGAATAATGCGCTTGAATCAGCACCTCACCCGCCGCCAAATCATTTTGCGATAACGTCACTATCCGCCCAGCCGATTCGCCCTTTTTTTCGCTGATTTGAAATGCAGAGAATGAACTCAAGTCGCTCATTTTAGACGGCGAATGCTTGCGCCCAATTGAGATAATTTACTTTCGAGTTGTTCGTAGCCGCGGTCAAGATGATAAATGCGGTCAATCACCGTTTCGCCTTGCGCCACCAATCCGGCGATAACTAAACAGGCTGAAGCGCGCAAATCCGTTGCCATCACGCTTGCGCCTTCCAGATGTGTGACGCCGCGAATCACCGAAGTATTTCCTTCCACGTCAATCAGCGCACCGAGGCGGCGCAATTCTTGCACGTGCATAAAGCGATTTTCAAAAATCGTTTCCACCACCATCGCGCTGCTATCGGCGATGCAATTCAGCGCCATAAACTGCGCTTGCATATCGGTCGGGAACGCCGGATACGGCGCGGTGCGCAGATTGACCGACTTCGGACGTCCCCGCATTTCCAGCGTGATGCTATCGCCTTTCACTTGAATGTTAGCGCCTGCTTCACTGAGCTTTTCCAGCACCGTATCCAAGCTATCGACGCAGGTTTCAAGCAAGGTAATGCGCCCGCCCGTGGCCGCAGCGGCCACCAAAAATGTGCCGCTTTCAATGCGATCCGGCATGATGCGATGACTTGCGCCGTGCAGGCTTTCCACACCGGTAATGGTGATGGCATCCGTGCCGTCGCCGGAAATCTTTGCGCCCATGGCGCGCAGGCAATTCGCCAAATCCACCACTTCCGGCTCGCGCGCAGCGTTTTCTAACACCGTCACCCCGTCCGCCAAGGCCGCTGCCATCATCAAATTTTCTGTGCCCGTGACGCTGACAATATCGAAGAAAATGCGTGCGCCGCGCAAACGTTTCGCCGTGGCGTGAATGTAGCCGTGTTCGATGGTGATTTGCGCACCCATCGCTTGTAAGCCCTTGATATGTAAGTCAACCGGGCGTGAACCGATAGCGCAACCGCCGGGAAGCGACACTTTCGCTTCGCCGAAACGCGCCAGCAGCGGCCCTAAAACCAGAATCGCGGCGCGCATGGTTTTCACCATATCGTAAGGCGCTTCCAATTTGTCGATTTTGTCGCCTTGAAAAGTGATTTCGCCCACCGCCTGCGTCGCCGTCAGCCCCATTTGCTGCATCAGTTTGCGCATGGTGGCAACGTCATGCAGCTCAGGCAAATTGGTCAAGTGCAGCGTTTCCGCCGTCAACAAGCCCGCACACATAATCGGCAACGCCGCATTTTTCGCCCCAGAAATACGCACTTCACCGCGCAGAGGATTTCCACCTTGAATTGCTAATTTTTGCATAATTTTCTAACTATTTGATTATAAAAGGTATTTTAAATAAATTTTGTAGGCTTCGTCATACCAGCCTGCGCCGGTATGACGTTTATGGGCTTCGCCCCCTCCCTGAAGAGAGCTTTTGTTCCCTCCCTTTCAAGGAGCTTTTGCTCCCTCCCCTTCAGGGAGCTTTCGTTCCCTCCCCTTCAAGGGGAGGGTTAGGGTGGGGATGGGTTAAGTTACTCGCGCATCTTATTTACCCCACCCCCATCCTAACCTTCCCCCTGACGGGGAAGGGACGTGGCTAGCTAAGATTATGCTCAATCACCCACCCCCATCCTAACCTTCCCCCTGAAGGGGAAGGGACGCGCGCCGTTGCCTTCTGAAGGGACGTGCTCCGTTGCCGCTTGCACCGTCAGCCGTGCCTTTCTGCAAGGGGTAAAGCGGTAAAGGGGCAAGGGATAAGCTCCCTGCTCTTCGTTGCGCT
>JAVHQT010000050.1:0-2905 GCA_036171275.1 Gallionellaceae bacterium
AAGTCGAAAGCAAAATATGCGGCGGCACAGTTGCTTCTGGGCTGCTGACGCTTTCAACGTCAAAGCGGAAACTTAACCCACGCTCATGCTGTTTTGGCATGTCCGCTACCACCCCAATTAGGCGGATGTCTCGCCCTTGCCACGCAGTGGGCAGTTCAAAATCGAGCCGTTGCTGCGCTATCCAAGCGGCATAAAAAAAGCCGCTACCAAAGCTAAATAGCAAGATAAACAAGGTGTTAAGTGCCGGTGCGCGTTGGCGGAATAACCACGCTAATAGCGGCAGTGACAGCAAGATAAAGGCGAGTGAACTGTCTGGCAAAGTGGCTTGCTGTTGCAGCCAATAGACACCGAGGACAAAGCTGATTGAAAATAAAGTCACTTTAATAACGCAGCAATGAGAGAAAATTTAATGGATGTAAGGTGAAAGATTTTATTATAAGTATATGATTATATTGACTATTTATCCCATAGGTAGGCATCCATTGCGAGATTGCCATAGGTAAATGCGGGGCGAAAACGCTGCGGAATCTGACCATCGGCTGCACCTAACGCTACCATTAACGGTAAAAAATGCTCTTCGGTTGGGTGCGCATCGGCGCCAAAAGGCGCGCTGCGATAATTCAATAATTCGGTCGGATTGGGTTGCGTAAGTTGCGCTGCCACCCAGTCGGTAAATTGCGTCGCTTTTGTCAAAGGCGGGGTGTGGGTTTGACTTTGCCCTGTTAACCAAGAAAAATTGTGCGTAATCGCACCCGAGCACAGGATGAGCACGCCTTCGGCGCGCAGAGGAATTAACGCTTGTCCGCATTGAAAATGAGCGGTCGCATTGTGGTTTTGTAGGAGCGAAAGTTGCGTCACCGGTACTTCTGCACGCGGAAACATCACCGATAACGGCACCCAAGCACCATGATCTAAGCCGCGATTGGGAACGGTTTGCGCCGCTATTCCGGCTTGAGTCAGCAACGACAGGGTGCGCTGCGCTAAATCGGGCGCACCCTGTGCGGGATAATTTAACTGTGATAGCGCCGGCGCGAAGCCTGAAAAATCAGCAATCGTGGCGGGAGATTTCGTCAAACTCAGTGTGGCTCGCGCTGCTTCCCAGTGTGCCGAGATGACTAAAGTCGCGCTAGGTTTGGGCAGTGCGCGGCTTATTTCACGCCAGCACGCTAAGGCATCATCCGCTTTTAACAACGCGTCGGGTGCGCCATGCGAAATGAACACAACAGGCATTCGGCTTGACATTTTAATCCCCTCTGTTTTGCAATACAGGTTCACAAAATTGCGACTTTATTCGCGCACCCGATACCAGGCGGCATACAGTGCCGGTAAAAACAGGCAGGTCAGCAAGGTTGCCACCACCAAGCCGCCCATAATGGATACCGCCATCGGACCCCAAAAGACTTGCCGCGTGAGTGGAATCATCGCCAAAATAGCTGCTGCCGCTGTTAAGGTGATCGGGCGAAAACGCCGTATGGTCGAGCTGATAATGGCCTCCCATTGCGATTTTCCGGATTCTTCATCTTGGCGAATTTGATCCACTAAAATGACCGAGTTGCGCATAATCATGCCCGCCAGTGCAATGAATCCTAAGTTGGCGACAAAGCCAAATGGCACTTGAAAAACCAGCAATGCCAGCGCTACGCCAATCAAACCCAGTGGGGCAGTCAGCAAAACCATGATGGTGCGACTGATACTTTGCAGCTGAATCATCAACAAAGTAATCACGCCCACTAACATCATCGGCATCACGGCGGCAATCGCTTTGCTGCTTTTGCCAGATTCCTCAATGCTGCCGCCCATTTCAATGCGATAGCCCAGTGGCAACTGCGCACGTACCGCGTCCAATTGCAGATTTAAGCGTTGCGAAGCGGTGGCAGGCTGAGTGCTATCAGCCATATCGGCACGAACCGTCATGGTCGGCAAGCGATTGCGGCGCCAAATAATCCCTTCTTCCAGCACTGGCACCAGTTTTGCCACCTGCGCCAACGGCACATGCCGTCCACCCGCCAGCGGAATAGTTAAATCGGGTAGGCGATTCAAGGAACGCACGGTGGCGTTGTTTGCGCCACGCCAAACCACGTCGATTAAATCATCACCCTCGCGGAATTGGGTTAGCGCCACGCCATTGAGCCAACCTTGTAAGGCCTGGGCAATTTCTTGGCTGGAAGTGCCCAGTTGCCGCGCCCGGGCTTGATCGACTTCAACGCGCACACTTTTCACCTTTTCATTCCAATCAAAATTGACGTTTTGTAAACTGGAATCGGTGCGCATCACCGCCGCCACGCGCTCGGCTTGTGCGCGTAATTTAACTAAATCGTCGCCCATGACGCGAAATTGCACCGGATAACCAATCGGCGGGCCATTTTCTAAGCGCACCACCCGCACCCGAATATCGGCAAATTCAGCGGCTGAAAATTGTGTTTCCAGTCGTTTTTTAATCCGTTCACGCGCCGCTAAGTCTTTGCTGACAATCACAAATTGTCCGAAATTATCCGCAAATAATTGCTGATCTAGCGACAGGAAAAAACGCGGTGCGCCATTGCCAATATAAGATGAATAATAATCAATGCCCGCATCATCTTTAAGCAGTTGCTCAATGCGCTGAACACGAGCAGCAGTGGCTTTTAAAGATGCACCTTGCGGCAACCAAACATCGACCATCAATTCCAACCGACTCGCGGACGGGAAAAATTGCTTTTGTACAAATTTGCCGAATACCACAATCGACAGCACGAAAATGAGTACCGTCGCCAAAATGACTTTCCAGCGATGACGTAAACACCAAGTGAGTAAGGCGCGGAAACGCCGATAAAACGGCGTGTCGTAAATGTCCTCGCCGTGCTTTTGTGCCTTTTCAATCAACTTTTTCGGGTCTAGCAATTTAAAACCGATGTACGGCGTAAAC
>JAVHQT010000051.1:0-2888 GCA_036171275.1 Gallionellaceae bacterium
GCCTTCGGATTAAGCACGGCGCTTCCCTGAGCCCACAAGGGCTGGACTGATGGCTTTTGCTGTAGGCCTTAAGGTATTCTGTTCGTAATGAGATAGTGAGTCGAAACGGAATAAATAATCAATAAATCAGTAACTTAGAATTTCTATTCGAAAATATCAGAGCGAAAGGTTGGTTTATGCAGCACTCTCATAGGTGACGTGCAATATTCAGATAGATGCTCCTAACGATGGCGTTGTACTTTTTTTATTTAAAGTGCCGGATGCTTGCAGGTCATGATAAAGCTGCGTCCCCCGTAAGTTTTGCTTCGCCAAGACGAATTTGAATCCGCTCAAAAAATAACACAAAAGCGCTTGATAATCGGCGCGCCCTTAGCATTGACATTTTGTCCAATAATCTGGACAATGCGCCCCTTCGTAAAATGCTGAATTTGGTGATATAGCTCAGGTGGTTAGAGCGCAGCACTCATAACGCTGAGGTCGGTGGTTCAAATCCACCTATCACCACCAAATAATAGTTTCAGGTAGCGTCAGAAGCGCTTGAAAACCGCATAGCATCAGGCATTGGCGGTTTTTTTACTGGCATTCAGTTGATTTCACTGAATCTCAGCAATCTGTTGTTTTTTTTGTTGGTATGGCAGTTCCAATAACCTGCACATACCAACATTGCCTAAACATTGACCTGTCTGGAACAATTACTATTAACTATCTGTTGCCAAATTACTTACTCACGCCGTCATCGCTTATAAAAAACAGGAATCTGATGGCGTTTGCTGGGTACGGTTTTATAACTGATTGAAATAAATAGAAAAAATAAGCAAATAACTTTTAAAAAAAGTTAACGAAATCGTTTTTCAAAGTTTATACAAACTAGTTTCATAAGATTTCAAAATTTCTGATTGCATGTAACTGAATTAGTCAGTGGATTTATTGACATGATTCACGGCTTCGCAATGGTCTATGATTAGCTGCAGTGATGAAATTCCCTTGTAGCTGTTTTCTCCCATGCTAAAAATGAACCTGTATTCCTGATTGACTACAATCGGTTCATCGGCTTCGGGGTCATCCTTGCAGAAAAACCAGATTCCTTTGAAGTGATGTGCGCCAAGCTGTATGTTGAGCTGTGCATGAACACACGGTTTCCCCACCATTTTTAATTCAACTAATTTCCCTACGCATTCAAAAATAGGTTTAGGGAACCCCTGGCCAAACGGCTGCAACGCGGAGATTTCCCTATAAAGATCGAGTGAGAGCATGTCCGGATCAATTTCGCCATCAGTTTCAAGAGTAGGTTGAAGGATTGAATCGCCATTTAGTTGTTTGCAGATAGATAACTCAAAAGCTTCTTCAAATTCGAAAAGGTGAGTCTTGTAAAAGCTAAGCCCGCCAGCTCTTTCGTGTCCACCTCCTCGAACTAATAGATTTGGGAAGTGGTTTTTGATAAAAACAATGCCATCTTTGATGCTATATGCCTCTGGTGATCTTAAACTCCCCGTTAGCAAATCAGGATCATTTGCCATCGGGGAGAGAATACAAGACGGCTTTCCAAACATAGCCGTGATTCTGCTGCTAACTATCCCAACCACGCCTGGATTCCCATCAGGCAGGAAGCATATGAGGCCATTTTTTCCAATCAGATGGTTTTTTAATGCCAATATTTTTGCGACTCTTGTCATTGAGCGTTCAATCATTTTTCTACTCTCGTTGAAGTATCTAAGGTCTTCAACCAACGCATCAGCGTGTTGTCTGCTGTCTGTTAGAAATAGATCGCCCGCATGTTTAGCTGTATCCATTCTCCCCGCCGCATTAATTGCGGGCGCTATAGTAAAAGAAAGGAATTCAGAATCAATTACGAATTCATCATTCTTGCTTAGCTTTTTTAATGCACTCCAACAAACAAAGGTGTCTGCACGCTGAATTGCAGAAATCGCAAACCTTACCATTGCGCGATTTGACAAGCTTTTTCCTAAATGAACGCAATCTGCCTGAACCCCAAGTCCGCAAAAAGAAAGCAACGGCGCAATCGAAACTCTGGGTGAAACATCGCCCAGCTCGATTAACTTCTTTCGCAGCGCAATTAAAAGCATAAAGGCGACAGAGCATCCGGCTATCGATTTATCTTGAAAGGAGCAATCTTCTCTGATCGGATTGACAACAGCAACTGCACGAGATGGTGGACCTTCAATCAACGCGTGATGATCGGTGACAATCACATCAATGCCATTATCGGATAGTCTTGCTATGGACTCTGCATTGCTTGAGCCATTGTCGGCAGTGACGATTAGTGAGCAGCGTGGAATTTGGGCGAGAATTCGCTCAACAACTTTTTCATTTAGCCCATATCCTTCAATCAGCCTATGAGCCGATAGGTATGTAAGACTGCTTTTTTTAAAACCAAGAAGAATAAGTCCTCTATATAAAACGCCAAGAGAGGTTTGACCGTCAGCATCAAAGTCAGTGCAGAGTGTAATTAACTCCTCACTCGCCTTGGCAGTTAATAATCGCTCAACCGCTTTATCAATGTCGATCAGCGAGTCTGGGGACTCAATGTCGTTTAAGCCCGGGCTTAAAGCGTGAGCAATACTATCTAGGGATGTATTCACCTCACGTGCCCCAATAATGCGACTTACAGTTTCACTAAATCCTTCCTTTATGCATCTTGAATATAAGGAACGGTCGATTATCCGTTGGCTGATTTTAGGAAGAGGGAATTGATCTTTTTTCGATGCAACATCAACAGATATGGAGGGCATATTTTCTTTGTGTCGGTTTGTAAGGAAGGTACAATCAAGTGGTGATAAGACTCTATCGGTAAATAGCGTGTCCAGTGTCGCTGGTTAAGCACCTGACAGCAGGCTTTCATACGGAATATGCAGTCCGTCATGGAGTTT
>JAVHQT010000052.1:0-13937 GCA_036171275.1 Gallionellaceae bacterium
CATAAGCAAGTAAGTAAAGTTGATTGACGCAGTCAAACTTATGCACAAACACACCAGCAAGGTCTCCTTTCTTTTCTTCTCCAATCTTTGGGTTGTCGGTAATGTCTTTCACGGCTTGGTCAACCGCATCTTTTTGGTTGTTATGCAGTTTTTTATACGCTCTCGCAAAAGCACTGCTTTGCTGAATGTTGATATCAGCCACGGAATTGACCTGGTATAAATTGGGTGAGCTGGCTGCGGTCTTCCATTTTGGCAACGAGCAGCTCGCGTACAAATTCAATAGGTAAGTCTGGATTATCCAGCGCTGCGCGACCTACATTCGCCCAATACTCAAGCTGCCCTGAAATGGTTCGAAATTCGCCTTTTGAGGCAGTTTTAGCTTGTTGATATAACTCATCGTCGATTCGTACTGGCATGCTCATGTTAGGCTCCTAAACATCGTGTTACTAATGTAGTAGATTGTAGTGTAAAAATTAGTTCTTGAGTTAATGTTAAGACATACTGTGCCATTTTCTTGAGTCGATCTCTGTTTAATTGATTTCTTAGGTAAATTTTGCTTTAAGCGAAATCTTTTTCTTTTTGATGGCGAAGGGCGGTTATTACCAGCTCGTCGCTGACTTCATCAAAATCATAAAACGCTGCTCCATTACTTCTTTAAGGTATTTAGTGATTTCCTCGAGCATAATGTAATGAGGGGTGCGTTTTTTAAACTCTGCCAGCAATTTAATTCTGGCGCGATCAGCGTCTTCAAGCCTCACCGTCACATTCACTGTTTTAGACTTTGCTAGCGATTGTGATTGCATGGGTATTACCTTCCAATGATTTATGTGACTACAGTATCAAATATAAAATATTTGATACTGTAGTTGTGGCGCGTGGGTCAGTTCGTTTCGTTTTTGATATTTCAACTTTGCTAGGCAACGAGAAACCGAGTCAAGCTGGTCGCGCAATTCGTTTTCCCAGTATTTTGCAGGTGCGGGTGATTTTGATCGTCGGTATTTCCAAGACGGGCCTTGGGAATGAGATAAAAACCTCTTCCCTTTTTAAGATACTCGCTGAAAATTTATCGACAAAAATATGCTTTATAATCAACAAGTTACAAAATTTATTTAGCGTGCTTTGACGGGTTTTTCTATGTTTACCGCCCAATTTTTAGCGCTGAATTAAAATCAAATTGACGTAACCATTCTGTCATTTTAGCGGGCGGCAAGGGACGAGAAATGGCGAATCCTTGAATCAAATCGCAACCCATTTCGATGAGCCTTAAAATAGGCTCGCTAGACTCTACGCCTTCAGCAATAACCCGATATTTAAACGATGCCGCCAAGCCAATCACGCCTTTGACAATCGCCAAATCTTCTGGATTTGTCATCATGCCTTGGATAAAACTTTTATCAATTTTGAGTTCATCTACCTGCAAATGTTTTAAATGCGCCAACGATGAAAACCCGGTTCCAAAATCGTCAATCGCAAAATGAATGCCTAAATCACGACACTGTTTAATGGTTTTCGCCACCTGATTGATATCTTCAAGTGCCGCTGTTTCAACGATTTCAATGCGTAAGTGCTTGCGAATTTCATCGGGGTAATCGGTCAGAAAATCAGTGAGTCGGGAAACAAAATCGGTTTGATGCAAATGTTTTGCCGAGATATTCACGCTCAGATCGAGCTCAAAACCGTGCGCCTGACAGACCTTCAGCTGTGCCAACGCCTGCTGAATTGTCCATTCCCCAATTCGAATAATCAGGTCGTCATGTTCGATTAGCGGTATAAATTCCGAAGGCGAAAGTAGCCCAAGCACCGGATGATTCCAGCGAATTAGCCCTTCCATTCCGACGACTTTACCCAATTTGCAATCGACTTGCGGCTGATACAGCAAGAGTAACTCTTGATTGTGTAACGCCAGTTCGATTTTAACCAACATTGCTTGAATAGAATGCGCCTGATTTTGTTGGCTGGGATTAAATAAAAAGTAGCAATTTTTGCCATTTTTCTTGGCTTCATACATCGCCTGATCGGCATGCCGTAAGAGCAAGTCGGCCGTTGCGCCATCATTCGGAAAAAGTGTTGCGCCCACGCTGGCAGTGACACGCGCTATCTGTCCATTGATTAAATAAGGTTCAGCTAAAGAGCTAATCAGCCGAGTAAGCGATTGTTCGCATTCGCTTACTTTTTTGAAGTTGCCCAAAATCAATGAAAATTCATCGCCACCAAAGCGAGATGCCGTATCGGTTTCTCGCAAACTTGCCTTAAGCCGATGGGCAACTTCGACCAGCAGTGCATCGCCAGCATTGTGACCAAGCTCATCATTCACCTGCTTAAAGCCATCCAGATCAATCATGCAAATAGCTAAAAATTCACCGGAACGCCGCGCCAACGCTAATTGCTGATTCATCCGATCGGTCATTAAGCGCCGATTGGCTAATTGAGTAAGCGGGTCATAAAAAGCTAAAAACTTAATTTCATCTTCGGCGCGTTTGCGATCAGTAACGTCGATATTAAAGCCTTGAAAACCGCTAAATTGCTCTGCCGAATCATAAATTGGCATGGCATGAGAATAAAAATCCCGATACTCGCCATCATGGCGCAACAGCCTAAAGTAATTATCGTGTTCAGTTTTGCTTTCCCAATTCGCCAACCGAACCTCTGTTGATTTCGCCAAATCATCGGGATGAACCACCGCGATCCAATTTTCTACGCTCAGTAATTCAGCCGGACGCTGCCCAGTGAAATCAAACCACTGTTTATTGATGTAGGTGTATTGCGTGCCATCAAACGCCCACATTTGAATTTTATTGCCATCCAAAATTGCGGTCAGTCTGGCTTCGCTTTCGCGCAAAGCAACTTCGGTGCGTTTTTGTTCAGCGCTAAGCCGCGCTAAATTATGTTGTGAATCGGCGATCCAAGCCAGTACGCTGTCCTTGGTTTTAAACGCAGGCAATTGGAACTTAAAATCTCCGCTACCTAACCGAAGCATATACGCGCGAAGTTCGCTGACTTTGCAGCCTAAAATTACGTTTAAGGTGCGATAAGTACGCCACATGGCGATCAATAAAATGAAAGTGCAAAAAATCACACTGTTTCTCAACAACAAAGCTCGATGTTCAGCCTGAGAAACAGCCTGCCTAGAGACCTCATCAATTTGCGCATAAAACTGGTTAATTGGCAGCATGATATTTGCCTTAGCTTGCCGGTAAGATTCGTCACTGACCATGGCAATGGCACGCAGTCGTTGCGCGGCAGAAATAGAATGTCGAGCTTCAATCAGCGTCATGGCCTTTCGTTCTCGCTTGCCTAACGCATCTGAAAAATACTTTGCCTGCTGCAACGGAAGCATATCGAGGTCACTGATGCCAATGGATTTCATGCTGATTAACAAGTCAACGGGCACACCACTGGGAAAAGGCCGTTCATCATCTGCTCGCACTAGATCCCAATAAATTCGGTCATATTGCAATGGTCTCGGCGCTTTGCCATCGCGTATTTTGATAATTTCCAGATAATGTTTCTTGTAAATTGGTTCGCCCGTTAATACATAGGATTGAGCCATTCTTGATAAAGAATCAGAGGATTGGCGCAATTCGTCGGCTAATTGATAAGACTGATAACGAAACTCATTGGCGCGATCAATCGCTTTTTCTGCCTGGGCGTACCACAGAAAAAAGGCGAAACAAAGAAAAAACATAAATGCAAGTAACATCATGTTTACATTGAATTTATTTAAACTGAGCGCAGCAAAAAATCCTTTTTTAAGCTGAAAGTTCATGGCTGTTCCCAGCTATCGATGAGCAGCAAAATTTCTAACTGTTCGCGCTCTAGTTTAATGCGCAACGGCAGGCTCTGTCGTTCCTCGTTGACATACCGAGTGTAATGAATGTTCCAACCCACTTGTTGTAGCTGGCTTATCTGACCATTTTCTGCGCGCACAATGGTCGCCTCGCTGCCGATTGCCGGCACCGCCATCACCCAATAGCGCAACCCTGAAAGTGGCAAAGTCCAACCCAAAACCTGCTGAGTTAAACTTTCCGCATCCGCTGCATGGTGAATTTGACCCGACGTTTCTAGCGTTACCCCTTGATTATCCTGATGGAGTCTAGCGACGGTTTGCCCTAAAGGGGCGAGTAATAAAATGTCATCTTCTGCTGCGCGATGCAACCAATGAACGCCGGCAGAAGAACGTTCACCGCGATGTTTAATCGCCACCCTTCCATTCAGATTAAAAGGGGGATCTGTTTGTGCAACGGAATACTGCGCAGGCAATATTTTTTGCGCTGCGCAGCCCGTTAACAAAACAAGAATTAAGCCAAACAGACGTTTGCCAAAACAGATTTTCAAGGGATAAATTTCTTAATGGTCACTAGCAAAAGCGCGTTGTCCGGATGGGCTTTTAACGCCTCATTCCAAACTTTTTTGGCATCGGCAATGTGCCCTTTTACCCAAAGCACCTCGCCCAAATGCGCGGCAATTTCAGGATCAGGATTCGCCTTAAAAGCACGGCTGAGAAACTCAATGCTTTGCTCTAACTTGCCCTGACGATAATAACCCCAGCCCACGCTATCGGTGATGGAAGTGTCATCGGGTGCAAGTTGATAGGCTTTTTCAACCAACTGAACCCCTTCTTCAATGCGCACATTTCGTTCTAAAAAACTGTAACCGAGCGCGTTATACGCATGGGCATGATCAGGCGCAAGCTGGATTAGTTTGCGTAACGTCTTCTCAAAAACCTCCGCTTTGCCTAATTTTTCTGCGGCCATGGCCAATTCATATAACAATTGCGGATGACTGGGAAGTTTATCAACTGCATCGCTAACTACTTGATAATATTCACTATTTTTATCTGCATCGCGCAGCATTTGTGATTCAATCAAAATGACGGTCACGCGTTGCTGATTACTAGCAGCAGGCGCCGCTCTTAGCACCTCGCGCGCCTCGCTGAGTTTGCCGGCTTGGTTAAGCAAAAACGCTTCACGCAAACGCGAGGCAAAAAGATGTTCGCCGTCTTGAACTAATCGATACTGCGTGAGCGCCGCCATTGGGTCTTTCTTTTCTTCGTTCAACTGCCCCAAATAATAGTGAATGGTACCGGCATCTTTTTGCCCGAGTGCTAAGGTCGCTTGCAGTTCTTTCTCGGCAGAATCCAGCTCACCTAATTGCAAAGAAAGCAATGCAACCGCAAAAGCCATTTCGCCACTTTCTGGATCAGCAGCTAACAGTTGCCGAAACTGAATCCGCGCCGCAGCGTAATCTTTTTGCTCCAACAACGCACGGGCATAAAACAACCTCACTTCTTTGTGTTCAGGATAACGCTCGAGGTCATTTTTAAGCAGTGCAAGCGCAGATTGTGCTTGCGCTTGCAGTAAAATTTTTGCTTCAAACAGCAGCGCTTTGTCCCAATCGGGACGCAGCACACGAGCCCGTTTCACTTCTTGCAAAGCTAAGGTGTGATTGTCAGCTACGTAAGCAATATGAGCGATCGCCCAATGCGCCTCGGCTAAATCGGGATAGGGCGCAGCCACGTTTTGCATCCAAGTCAACGCGGCGATTTTATCGTTCGAGCGCAGTAAGAAAGCAGGCAAAGTCTCAAATAACCGCGCAGCAGCCTTGGGCGAGTTGGCAAGCCATTGCTTTACGAGCTGCTCGGCATCGTCAAATTTGCCGCCGCTAATCAGCAATGTCAGCAGCATTTGTTTGGGTAGATCAGAATTGGGCTCTAAATCTTGCCACAGCTTAAAAGCGGCAAGCGCACGGGGCATTTGTCGAGATTCCAAGGCTAATTGCGCGGCGCGTTTCGCCACTCGCGGGTCTTGCGTGGAATTCGCCAAGCCCGCATACGCCTCGGCCGCTAAATCAGGACGCCCGCGTTGCGCGGCAATATCCGCCAACACAAACGCCATCAACATGTGTGGATCTAAATTGACATTCGGCAAAATGGGCAACGGCGCCTCTGCTGGCAATTCTTCCTGCGGCGGTGCTGCAACTGCAGAGACAGCAACGGGGGCAGAAATGGCAGCCACTGCCAAAGCCGGTAGCGCAGCATTCGCTGGGTTAACGGGCGCAGTCAGGTGCGCACAGGCACTGAGCAAAAAAGGGAAGCACAAACAAACGGTACGGAGCAATTGCATTTTAGATTGACCGATGAAAGAAATTTATTAGGCGCGCATATTAGGCACAACTGCGGCAATGCACAACTAGGATACTGTCGACGTAAACAAGTGGTTTGCTTCAATTTACCCGATGACGATGCAATAAACGAATCAAAAAAACTATTTATAATCAGTTAGTTACATTACAGCATCGCACCAAAAAAAAATTTATGCCACATTTTTATACTTCTTAATGCTAGCGTTTTGGCTTAGCGCAGGCTTAATTCACCGACGCCGGACATTAAATCGGTATCTTTGGAATGCTGACTATTGAGCTTGATATTTAACCGCAAATCATTCAGCGAATCGGCGTTTTTAAGCGCTTCTTCGTAGCTAATTTTGCCGCTTTCGTATAAATCAAACAAAGCTTGGTCAAAGGTTTGCATGCCAATTTCGCGCGATTTAGCCATCACGGTTTTAATTTGATTGACTTCGCCTTTAAAAATCAGATCGGAAATCAGCGGTGAATTCAGCATAATTTCTATTGCAGCCGCGCGCCCTACCCCATCCACTTTAGGAATCAAACGCTGAGAAATCAAAGCCTTAACATTGAGTGATAAATCCATCAACAATTGCACTCGCCGTTCTTCGGGAAAGAAATTGATAATGCGGTCTAAGGCTTGATTCGCGCTGTTGGCGTGCAACGTAGCGAGGCATAAATGCCCCGTTTCGGCAAACGCAACCGCGTGTTCCATGGTTTCGTGGTCACGAATTTCGCCGATTAAAATCACGTCCGGTGCTTGGCGCAAGGTGTTTTTCAACGCTGCCTGCCAAGATTCGGTATCCACGCCCACTTCGCGGTGGCTGATAATGCAGTTGATATGATCATGCACATATTCGACAGGGTCTTCGATGGTGATGATATGCCCGTAACTGTTTTTGTTGCGGTGTCCAATCATGGCGGCGAGGGTAGTGGATTTCCCTGAACCGGTACCGCCGACCAAAATCACCAAACCGCGCTTGGTCATCACCACGTCTTTCAGCACGGGCGGGAGACCCATCTCATCAAAATCTGGAATTTTAGTGGTAATTGTTCTCAGTACCATGCCAACGCGCTGCTGCTGCATAAACACATTTACACGAAAACGGCCAATGCCCGGTGGGCTAATGGCAAAATTACACTCGTGCGTGGATTCAAATTCAGCCGCTTGCCGGTCATTCATAATTGCTCGCGCCAATGCTTGCGTGTGCGCAGTGCTAAGTGCTTGCGGTGAAACCGGTGTCATTTTTCCGTCCACTTTAAAAGAAGGTGGAAAACCACTGGTAATAAATAAATCTGATGCCTTCTTGCTAAGCATACCTCGCAGTAAATTATGAATTAATTCAGTAGCTTGAGAGCGTTCCATGATTGATTTTTCTTTCGAGGTTGACGGTAAAATGACCAGTTTTTAAAATCACGATGGACTAGCGACCGGGAAATAAATCTTTATTGACGGCCTTGCTGCGCGCTTCATCTGCAGAAACAATGTTACGTTTGACCAAATCTTGCAGACATTGATCCAGCGTTTGCATACCAATGTTGCCGCCTGTTTGAATGGCAGAATACATTTGCGGCACTTTCGCTTCACGAATTAAGTTCCGAATGGCGGGCGTACACAACATAATTTCGTGGGCAGCGGCGCGCCCTAAACCATCTTTAGTTTTTAGCAATGTTTGTGAAATGACCGCTTTCAGCGATTCAGACAACATGGCGCGTACCATTTCTTTTTCATCCGCCGGAAACACGTCAATAATCCGGTCAATTGTTTTGGCTGCGGAACTGGTATGCAAAGTGCCAAACACCAAATGCCCGGTTTCCGCCGCCGACATCGCTAGGCGAATCGTTTCCAAATCGCGCATTTCCCCGACCAAAATAACATCCGGATCTTCGCGCAAGGCCGAGCGCAAGGCATTTTGAAAAGACAGGGTATGCGGGCCGACTTCGCGCTGATTCACCAAACATTTCTTCGATTCATGTACGAATTCAATCGGGTCTTCCACCGTCAAAATGTGCCCCAATTCAGTTTCATTGCGGTGATTAACCATCGCCGCTAATGTCGTCGATTTACCCGAGCCCGTTGGGCCAGTCACCAACACCAAACCGCGTGGATACTCAGATAATTGTTCAAAAATTTTAGGTGCTTTTAAGTCTTCTAAAGACAAAATTTTGGAGGGAATCGTGCGCATCACTGCGCCCGCACCGCGATTATGCACAAACGCATTGACCCGAAAACGCGCCAAGCCAGGCACTTCAAAGGAAAAGTCTATCTCTTTGGTTTCTTCGTAATGTTTACGCTGCTGATCGTTCATCACGTCATAAATCATCGCATGCACTTCTTTATGCTCCATCGGCGGCAAATTGATGCGGCGAATATCGCCATGCACGCGAATCATTGGTGGCAACCCTGCCGACAAATGCAAATCAGATGCTTTGTTTTTGACGCCAAACGCAAGCAATTCGGTAATATCCATTATAATTCCTCATCATTTTTGCAGCCGCTTCACGGCGGGCTGCGCAACCTTTCAACACAGCGATTATGACGGCAATCCTTTCCAACTTGCAAGCAGTCCAACAAGCCATTGCCGCCAGCGCGTTGCAGGCGCAACGCAATCCCGCAGACATTCAACTCTTGGCAGTTAGTAAAAATTTTCCCGCCGCGGCCGTGCGCGAAGCCTTTGCCGCCGGCCAAACCGCATTGGGCGAAAATTATCTGCAAGAGGCGCTCGAAAAAATGGCGCAGTTGCGCGATTTGCCGCTGGAATGGCATTTTATCGGCCCCATTCAAAGCAACAAAACCCGCCAAATTGCCGAAAATTTTGCTTGGGTGCACAGCGTTGATCGCCTCAAAATTGCCCAGCGTTTATCCGAACAACGCTCGTCAAATTTGCCGCCGCTAAACATTTGCTTGCAAGTGAACGTCAGCGGTGAAGCCAGCAAAAGCGGCGTGGCGGCGCAAGAACTGGAAGCGTTAGCGCAACACGTGGCGCAACTGCCAAACTTAAAATTGCGTGGACTCATGGCGATTCCCGCACCAGAACCAGACTTCGCCGCACAACGAGTGGCGTTTGCACACTTACATAAATTATATAAATCCCTTAATAATCATGGTGTTACGTTAGATACGCTTTCAGCCGGCATGTCGCATGATTTCGCCGCTGCGATTCACGAAGGCGCAACCATCATTCGCATCGGCACGGCCATTTTTGGTAAGCGAGATTAAAGTTTAACGAAGCACTGACTTATTCCGTTTTGGTTGTTTCGGCAGCGGTCTAAAATTCGCGCAGTCAAACGCCTGAAAGAACGAACATGAATCAAACCATCACCCTGCCGCAATCCATGGTGAAACGGCTGAAAAAAGTCACCGCAGGAACGCGGACGAGCCCAGAGAAAATCATCAAAGCTGCAGTGAAGCAACGGATTGAATATGAAGAATAGACACGCCGCGAAATAGCGACGGGGCTGGCAGACATCGAGGCGGGGCGGGTACACACTTCAGACGAAATAAAAACAATGCTAGACATGAAAGTCTAGCATGCAAAAACTCGTTGAATATTCAACCCGTGCAAAAAACAACCTAACAAATATCAAGGAATTTATTGCACTAGACACCGAATCAGCGGCAACGCGAGTGATTGAAAGCATCATTGAAGCGGCGGATGGTTTAGCAGAGTTTTCGACAATGGGCAAAACTGGCGAAATTGCAGGAACACGCGAACTGGTTATTTCAAAATATCCCTACACCCTCATTAATCGACTAAGCGCAGACAAAGTGCGCATCATCGCCGGATTGCATCAATCTCAGGCTCTGCAAAAATCCCTAAACCCGCTTCCGCACCACACCCACCACCTCACGCTGCTTTTCCACCTCCAGTTCAGACGCGATTTGCAGCAAAAATGCGCAGCGATTCAAGAAGGCGCAACGATTATTCGTATCGGCAGCGCTATGTTTGGGAAACGAGACTTAGCAGCGTCAGTTTAAGTCGGTCAATAATCAGTCACTTAAAGGCACCCAGCTAGGCGTGTCATGCCATATACCGAGTGCCTTGATTATTTAAGGGTGCCCTAACGATTTTGTTAACCCTCACTCAAGAAATGCCCTCGGCTTACACCAAGGAAACCCCATCTTCCTGATCTAGACCGAATTCTTTATGCAATACGCGAACCGCCAGTTCGAGATATTTTTCGTCCACCACCACGGAAATTTTAATTTCTGAAGTGGAAATCATTTGAATGTTAATGCCTTCTTCCGCCAGAATTCTGAACATCTTGCTGGCAATGCCGACATGAGAACGCATCCCCACACCGACCACCGACACTTTGGCGGTTTGATTATCGCCAATCACCTCTAAAGCACCAATATGCGGCTGGACTTTTGTTTTTAGAATTTCCATCGTTTTCAAAAATTCATTACGATGCACCGTAAACGAAAAATCGGTTGAGCCATCGATACTGACATTTTGAATAATCATATCGACGTCAATGTTAGCTTCGCTGACTGGGCCTAGAATTTGATAAGCGATACCCGGTTTATCCGGCACACCGAGCACGGTAATTTTTGCTTCGTCCCGATTAAACGCAATGCCTGAAATGATAGCTTGTTCCATTTTACTTTTTTCCTCAAACGTAACCAGCGTGCCCTCGCCCTCATCAGCGAAACTCGACAACACACGCAATTTAACTTTATATTTACCAGCAAACTCCACCGAACGAATTTGCAATACTTTCGAACCCAAACTCGCCATTTCCAGCATTTCTTCAAAAGTAATGCTTTTCAAACGACGCGCCTGCGGCACCATTCTCGGGTCGGTGGTGTAAACGCCATCGACATCGGTGTAAATCTGACATTCATCGGCACGCAATGCTGCAGCAATCGCCACGCCAGTGGTGTCGGAGCCGCCTCGTCCCAAGGTGGTAATGTTGTCGGATTCATCCATACCCTGAAAGCCTGCCACCACCACCACATAATCATTCGCCAAGGCGGTGCGAATACTTTGCTCATCAATACTGACAATTCTGGCTTTAGTGAAGGCACTGTCGGTTAAAATTTTGACCTGTGCTCCGGTATAACTTTTTGCTTTTAAGCCCTGATCCATTAACGCCATCGCAACCAAACCGATGGTAACTTGCTCACCGGTGGAAATAATCACATCTAATTCACGCGGATCCGGTTGCGCTTGAACCTCTTTGGCCAAGGCAATTAAACGATTGGTTTCGCCACTCATTGCCGAAACGACCACCACCACTTGATGTCCTTGGGCTTTATATTTGGCAACACGTTTTGCAACTAATTTGATGCGCTCTGGATTCCCAACCGAGGTACCGCCATACTTTTGAACGATAAGTGCCACAATTATTCCTGCTCTAGTTTATAAACGAGCCATATTCTATATGAATCCAGGCTTAAAAAAAATGCCGACGTTTGAATTCTGCGCTGCGCCACCCATCTCAACAAGGTCATCAATTACCCAAGTTAACCTTACTTAGCGGGCAGTTTTACCGGATAATATCACTCAGTTTAAAATTTGCGCTTGCGGCGAAATGCAGCGCAACTTATTAGACCAAAAATATAGCTCAAAGAGCATTTTTCACCGAGGAGGAAGTTTAAAAATGGATCGCAAACCCGCACCAAACATAGGCAATCTGACAGACTTAAATTCAAGCGAGATTTTATTGCCACCCTATTTAAGCCGCGAATCGGATGGTGTCATCGTCAATTTATCCCTGTTTCCGCTCAACGGCGAATTTAATACGTTTATTAATCAACACTTTACTGAAGGCAAACTGTGGCTGAACGGTCATTATGCGTTACTCACTCAATTACTTTACGATTATCAAGAAGTGTTAACGATTTACGGACTCAGTGCCCGAATCAAACTTGCCGACGACGTTACTTTATTTTCCGCCACGCGCAAATCCCTATACAAAAATATCAAAATTGACCCACAATTTCGCTTTGCGGAATACTTTTTTGAACCAATCGAAATGGAAATTACCGTTGAAGAACCGATCTATGGCGTACCCGACGAACACGGCATTGCACATATCGAAGGCACGGAACTCAAGACCATTTTGAAGCCCACCAAACTGAATTTAGATGAATTTGTCGCTGATATGTGGTGCAAAGGTATTCGATTTGGACTGAAGTTTAATGAAATTGCTGGCGTGATTGCACGCAGTGACAGTCAGCGCATGATTGTGGCAGAACAGCTCAATCCTACTGCGGGCATTGACGCCGAAATCGAAGAAGCCAATCTGTCCTTGCATCGTGACAATTCGCCCAAAATTCTGCCCAATGGCAAAGCTGATTTACGCAAATTTCAAAATCGTTTTCCGCAAATTGAGTATGGCGCGCAACTGCTGAAGAAAACCCCCCGACTGCTAGGCAAACACGGCGTCAAAATCAATGGAGAAATCATTGAACCGACGCTGCCCGCTGATGTTGATTTGCTGGCACTGGCCGGCGTTGGCACAAAAATCGAAACTCAAAACGGGATCGAATATATTGTGTCCACTCGGAATGGTTTTTTAGCTTTAGATATCGAAAAGAACCATATCGAAGTGACCGAAAAAATTGAAAATAAAGCTGGTGTCAGCGTCAAAACGACCGGCGATTTATCCTTGGCCGGCGATGAATTTATTGAGCACGGCGAAGTGCAAGAAGGTCGTTCGGTTGAAGGCAAAAATATGACCTTTCGAGCCGATGTTTATGGGCATATTTTGTCGCAAACAGGCTTTATTTTGCTGGAAAAGAATTTATCCAACGGCAGTGCAAAAAGCCTGGGCGGCAACGTCACTTCCACCGGTCGCAGCTTTAATTCGATTATTGAAGCTTGGAATGGCCACGTCACCCTGCATTACGCGGAACGCTGCTTAATTTTAGGCAGCACAGTCAACGTTGAGCACGCCGTTAATTGTGAAATTATTGGCGAATACATCAAGGTTAATACGGCAGAAGGCTGCGGCATCGCCGGCAAAAACATTCAAATTCAAACAACCGATAGTTGCCGCGACAAAGAAACCATCATTTCGATGGTGTTGCTGGATTTAAGCACGCTCGAAGCGCAAATCGCAAAATTGCAGCAATCAATCAACGACTGCAACACCATGATTACCCATAAAAACACTCAGTTAGCCGAGCTGACCGCCGATCCAGAAACGGCAAAATATCTTGGGCTGGCCGCACGCATTCAAAGTGGTGGCATTGTGTTAAACCCCACGCAGCAACAAAATTGGCGAAAAATGACGGTTCGCTTTACCAGCGTCAAACAGGTCGCAGACCGGCTGGAAACAGAAACACACGTGCAACTTAAACGGATCGAAAAATTCCAGCTTGAACTAAGTTCGCTGATGCAAACCCGTGCCGAAAGCAGCCAAAATATTGACTGCGAAATTGCGACCATTCAAGGCGAAACCCGCGTCAGAATCTTAAAAACCTTAACCGGTATGGCCGAATTAAAAACCCTGACTGCACCGCAAATTCGTCTGCGTTTACGGGAAACAGGCAGTGCCCACGAACAGATTTTTGCCGACGACCACGGTGTGCTTTCTTGGAAATTTGAGTTAGCGCCTTTGCCAAAATCAGTTTAATTTTATCAATATAATCAATAACTTATAAATAATGGTTTTTAGCTCAAATTTCTTTCTATTTGCATTTTTACCTTTATTTCTACTCAGTTATTATTTGGTCAGTTTCCGTGCCCGTTCGGCGTTGATTCTAGCTTTTAGCTATGGATTTTATGCGTGGTGGCGACCAGAATTTTTAGCGCTTTTGATTGGTGTCACCGTGGGCAGTTACAGTTTTGCCTTAAAGATTG
>JAVHQT010000053.1:0-9875 GCA_036171275.1 Gallionellaceae bacterium
CAAACGCTGAATTTGCTGCACGTCGTGGAAATTGACCGCGATATTATTGCGCGCCTGAAAACTGATTATCCGCAAAATAAATTGGTGATTCACGAAGGCGATGCCTTGAAGTTTGATTTCACCACCTTGCCCGCGCCGCTACGCATTGTCGGCAATCTGCCCTATAACATTTCTTCGCCGCTGCTATTTCATTTTGCGGCGGTCGCCACGCGCATTACCGATATGCACTTTATGCTGCAAAACGAGGTGGTGGAACGCATGATTGCCGCGCCTTCTACGCCGGAATATGGGCGGCTTTCGGTGATGTTGCAATATCGTTTTCAAATGGAAAAGTTGCTGGATGTGCCGCCGGATTGTTTTCGTCCTGCACCGAAAGTGGATTCCGCCATCGTGCGGCTGATTCCGATTCCGCCTGCGCAAATTGAAGTCCGCGATGAGGTTTTATTCGCGGCGCTGGTGATGGCGGCATTTGGACAGCGGCGCAAAACTTTGCGCAATACCTTGCGTAGCTATTTGAATGATAACGATTTTTCTGCGCTTGCCATTGATTCTCAACTGCGTGCCGAGAATTTAGGCTGGCAAGATTTTGCTAAAATTTGCGATTATTTGAGTCGTAAATAGACGGCGCTTCCAATTTTCTGACTTCGGAAATAAAAATTATGATGATTACGAGCATGACAGGTTTTGCTTTGGCGACTACTGAGCTTGAAATTGGCTCACTTTCGATTGAGCTTCGTTCGGTAAATCACCGATATTTAGATTTGCAAATTCGTCTGCCGGACGATTTACGCAGTTTGGAAAACGGGATTCGCGAGGCGATTGTGGCGCAATTGACGCGTGGTAAAACGGAATGTCGCGTCAGTTTTAATGCGCGCCAACAAACACAGTCTGGCGTGCAATTGAATCTTGGATTGTTGTCTCAATTATCTGAATTAAATCAACAGGTTATAAATTCGATTCCGGCGGCAAAGTCGCTGTCTGTGCATGAGATTTTGCGTTGGAACGGGATGTTGGAAAGCAGCGCGCCTAATTTAAGTGTGTTGCAAGTGCCGTTGCTGGCGTTGTTGCAACAGGTTTTGCAGGAGTTCGCAGCATCACGCGCGCGCGAAGGTGAAAAACTGCAGCAGTTTTTATTGCAGCGGATGAGTCAAATTGAGTCGTTACGGATTGCGGTGATTCCGCATGTTCCAGCGGCGATTCGACAATATGAAGAAAAAATGCGTGCCCGTTTGCGTGAGGCTTTGGGCGGCGATGATGACGAGCGGGTGCGTCAGGAAATTACCTTGTATGCCAGCAAAATTGATGTGGACGAAGAGTTGTCGCGCTTGCAAAGTCATTTAACCGAAATGCACCGTATTTTGACGCAAGGCGGTGCTGTGGGTAAAAAGCTAGACTTTTTAATGCAGGAACTCAACCGTGAAGCCAATACGCTGGGCTCAAAATCAGTGGATGCGGAAGTGTCACGTAGCGCGATGGAGATGAAAATTTTGATTGAGCAAATGCGAGAGCAGATTCAGAACTTGGAGTAGCACTTTTTGCTGTATCACAACAACACGCAAAACCAATTAAAGCCTCTAACCATGAGGCTTTTTAACATCTTGCTATTGAAGCTGTGTCAGGAAAGCGCACTATTATCATGTACCAAAACGTGTACCAAATGAGAATGTGATCAGAATTACTTGGTACGCACCACCAAACTAAATAAGGGTGAAATGAGCAAGCTATCTGATATTCAAATACGCAACTGGATTAAATCAAACGAACGCTTTGATATGCGTGGTGATGGAGATGGTTTATATCTTCGATTCAGTAAAGTTGACGCAGTACCATTGTGGCGTTTTTGATACCGCTTCGACAGCAAGCCTAGGATTATGAACATCGGCAGTTATGCAGTGCTAGATGCCAAAATGGCCGCTAAACAGGGTGGCAATATCGCTGCGCTGGCAGCCTAAAAACGTCAGTTACCGGAGAGAATTGACCGTAAATTTTGGACTTAACCCCTCTATTTAATATGCACATAGAGGGGTGTTTACATTAAAACGAAAGGTGTTGTTTTAGAACGGAATATCGTCGTCAAAGTTGTCAAAACTGGTTTTGGCGGGAGCGGTCGGTTTGGTAGCCGGAGCGCCACGAGGGGTGACTGGCGCTTGATTTTCGGGACTTTCGTAATTACTTGCCCCACTTGTTTTACTGCCTAACATGGTCATTTCATTGACGATAATTTCAGTAGTGGATTTTTCAACACCCGCTTTATCCGTATATTTGCGGGTTTGCAATTTTCCTTCAACGTAAATCATCGAGCCTTTCTTCAAATACTCGCCCGCAATTTCAGCCAGCCGACGATAGAAAACGAGATTGTGCCATTCGGTTTTCTCCTGTTTTTCGCCTGATTTATCTTTCCAACTTTCCGATGTGGCTAAGCCGACATTCGTGACGGCTTCGCCATTGGTCATGTAGCGCGTTTCTGGATCGCGGCCTAAACGACCGACTAAAATTACTTTGTTGACTGACATTTTTCTTCTCCAAGTGAGTGAGTGGTCTGTTTTTACAGGTGAGTTTAAAAAGGTTATTACCGGTTTAAGGGATGGTTTTTTTACAAAACATTCAAAAACGCCTTGGGCAGATTATACTTTTGAAATGCCGGTGTTTTAGATTGATTTTTGTGGTTTGAGTTTCAATGCCATTCAAATTGGGCGATATTTTATGTTGAGTTCAGTGCCCAATGCCCAATGCGTTTACCTGCCGCCAATCGTTCGATCCTTAGCGTAAAATCGCACGGATAATAATTGCCTTTAAATTTAGCCCTCATTTTTAGCAGACAGAAAAAATTCATGCGTATTCAAACTTTAAAACTCACTGCGCTTACGTTCACTTTATTGGTTTTTCCATTTATAACCGATGCTTTGTTAGGGCATGGTTGGCTCAGAATTGCCGACTTTGCCTTGCTGTACATCATGTTAGCGCTGGGATTGAACATTGTGGTGGGCTATGCTGGTCTGTTGGATTTAGGCTATATCGCTTTTTTTGCGGTGGGGGCTTATACCTACGCTTTATTGGGTTCGCCACAGTTTGATTTGCATTGGTCAGCGTGGGTCGTGTTGCCTTTAGGCGGATTGTTGGCGTGTGGTTTTGGCGTGTTGCTGGGTGCGCCGACGCTGCGTTTGCGGGGCGATTATTTGGCGGTGGTGACCTTGGGTTTTGGCGAGATTATTCGGATTTTTATGAATAATTTAAATGCGCCCATCAATATTACCAATGGACCGCAGGGAATTAGTTTGATTGACCCGTTACGGATAGGCGATTTTTCTTTTGCCGCTTCGCATGAATGGTTAGGCGTGCAATTTTTGCCGATTCATTTGCACTATTACCTGTTTTTATTGTTCACCTTGCTGGTGGTTTTCGTCTCTTTGCGATTGCAACAATCGCGCATCGGTCGTGCTTGGATGGCGATTCGGGAAGACGAAGTGGCGGCGAGTGCGATGGGCATAAACACGCGCAATATCAAGCTGCTCGCCTTTGCGATGGGTGCGATGTTTGGCGGCTTGTCGGGCGGATTATTCGCTGGCTTTCAGGGTTTTGTTAGTCCAGAAAGTTTTGGTTTAATGGAATCAGTCATGATTTTGTGCATGGTGGTTTTGGGCGGCATGGGCAATATTTTGGGCGTGATTTTGGGCGGGATTTTGCTCGTTATTTTGCCGGAAGCGTTTCGGCATGGCGCAGGTCCAGTACAGCTAGCCGTGTTTGGCACAGTACTAATTGATCCGGAAAGCTTAAGGATGTTGATGTTTGGTTTTGCTTTAATTGTGGTGATGATTTGGCGACCGGCTGGCATATGGCCTTCGCAACAGCGCCGCCGAGAATTGGCATCGAACGCGAAACCGCATGAGGAATCGGTCTATGACGCAGTTCAATAACCCCTTGTTACAACTCAGCAAAGTCAGTAAAACCTTTGGCGGATTATCTGCTTTGAGCGAGGTTTCGCTGCAAATTCAACGCGGTGAAATTTACGGGTTGATTGGTCCGAATGGCGCGGGCAAAACTACTTTGTTTAACGTGATTACCGGGTTGTATCAACCCAGTTCCGGCACCTTTACCTTCGACGGGCACGCCTATCAACACGGGCAGCCGCATTGGTTGGCGCAAGCCGGCATCGCGCGGACTTTTCAGAATATTCGGCTATTTGCCAATATGACCGCGTTAGAAAATGTCATGGTTGGGCGGCACGTGCGCACTCAAACCGGCGTTTTTGGCGCATTGACGCGTCATCGTTTTGCTCGACAAGAAGAGCAAGAAATCGCTGCGCGCGCGCATGAACTTTTGCACTTTGTCGGCATTCGTCGCCCGCCGCACACCTTGGCAAAAAATCTTTCATATGGCGAACAACGGCGTTTAGAAATTGCCCGCGCCTTGGCAACCGAGCCCAAATTGCTCGCCTTAGATGAGCCGGTTGCCGGCATGAATGCCACCGAAACTGACAGCCTAAAAGCGCTGTTACAAACCATTCGCGCCAGCGGCATGACCGTGTTATTGATCGAACATGACGTGAAACTTATTATGGGTTTATGTGATCGTGTTGCCGTGTTGGAATACGGTCGAAAAATTGCTGAAGATGTGCCCGATGTTGTGCGTAATGATGCGGCGGTTATCGCGGCTTATTTAGGCGCAGATTAGATGGTCTGCTTTTCTTAAATGCTTTATTTTGTAACCTGTTGAATATAAACAGTATTTTATTTTTATGTCGTTTTAATTGTTTGCAAGATTGGGTTGCCGCTGCCGCATAAGCAGTCTGTATAATGCGGTGTGTCGTGGCGACATTTTTAGAGGTTCCCTTCATTTACTTATTTTGGAGCGCACGTGTTTAAACTTATCGGTGTCATTGTTGGTTATTTGCTACTCGACTTTTGGGGTGGATTGCTTGGTTTATTTGTTGGCGGATTTATAGATTTAGTCCGTGCGGTGGGTTCAAGTGGCATGAATCCTTTGCAAAATGCATTGCGGCAAGCGGTGTTTTTAGAAACGCTGTTTATTTCCATGGGCAAATTAGCGAAAGCCGATGGTCATATTTCGCAGGAAGAAATTGATCATGTCGAGTTGTTTATCCAAAAAATCGGCATGACAGCAGACCATCGTTTACAAGCCATTGCTTGGTTTAAACGCGGAGCTGATGCTGAATTTGATATTGAAGTGACGTATAAAAAATTTAACGCCACTTGCGGCAGAATCCAAAATTTAAAGGAAATGTTGCTGGTTTATTTGATTGTGATGGCGTTGGCAGATGGTTTATTTCATGAAGAAGAGCAAAGCTTAATCACTGAAATTGCCACGCATCTCGGTTTTGCGCCGACCGAATTTAAGCAAATTTTAGACAGAGTAATCAATCAAGCGCAGTTTGGCGGAACACAGGCTAATAGTGAGGTGGCATTAGAAAGTGCTTATAAAGCGCTAGGCGTGACCGCAGAAAATAGCGATGCTGACATTAAGCGCGCTTACCGCAAATTGATGAGTCAATATCATCCTGATAAATTGATGGGGCAGGGTCTGCCGGAAGATATGATTGTTGTCGCGACAGAACAGGCGAAAGAAATTCAATTAGCCTATGATTTAATTAAGAAAAATAGAAATCTCTAATGCTGTTTTCATCTGCACATTCTCGTCCGCGTTACACACAATTACACGGTTCCGCCGACGCGCTGGCTTTGGCACAACTGGCGGCTAAGCAATCACCGCTGATTGTTATTGCCGCCAATGCACAGGATGCGCAGCGCTTGCTGGAAGAAATTCCATTTTTTGATCCTAAACTGCGCGTTCATTTGTTGCCGGATTGGGAAACTTTACCGTATGACCATTTTTCGCCGCACCAAGATTTAATCTCTGAACGCCTCGCCACGTTGCACCATATTCGCAGCAATGCCTGCGATGTCGTGCTGCTGCCGATTACCACCGCCTTGTATCCGTTGCCGCCGGTCGAGCATTTGGCGGCGTACACTTTTTTTATCAAACGCGGTGAAAAGCTCAATCTAAACGGCTTGAAAGAACAACTCGCCGTAGCAGGTTATGCCCATGTGCAACAAGTGCTGACGCCAGGTGAATACTGCGTGCGCGGCGGCATTATTGATTTATTTGCCATGGGTAGCGTGTTGCCGTATCGCTTGGATTTGTTTGATGATGAAGTAGAAGGTATCGCTACCTTTGATGTGGACACGCAGCGCACCTTGTATCCTGTGCCAGAAATTCGGTTGTTGCCGGCGCGCGAATTTCCCTTGGATGACAAAGGGCAAGCGCGTTTCCGGCAAAAATTTCGAGATCGATTTGACGGCGATCCGTCTAAATCGCGTTTGTATAAAGATGTCAGCAAAGGCATTGCGCCCAGCGGGATTGAATATTATTTACCGCTATTTTTTGAGCAAACCGCCACGCTGTTTGATTATCTGCCCAAACACGCCACCGTCTGTTTGCACCACGATGTCGATGCCGCGATTGCTATCTTTAGCAAAGATACCGCCTCGCGCTACAAGCTTTTGCAAGGCGACCCGCAGCGCCCGCTGTTAGAAATTAAAGAATTGTTTTTGGACGCAGAGCAGTTTTTTACACGGCTAAAAGCCTTTGCGCGTATCGATATTGTTTCAACCCCGCAAAGCCTTGTCCGGTCAACACTGACTAACTCAGCTTGCCCTGAAATTGTCGACGGCGTAAACGATGCTCAAAGCGGAATTGCTGGAATGCCGTCCTTGCTTCGACACGTTCAGCACGAACGGCTTGATGCTCGGCAAGTGGAAGGCTCCCCGAAAAATCTCACGCAGTGCACAACTTCAAGTATTCCCAATATCGCTGTTGACCGTCGCGCCGAGAATCCCACGCACGCTTTGCAAACGTTCCTGCAAAGTTATCCGGGACGGGTGTTGTTGCTGGCGGACAGCTTAGGACGGCGTGAAATTATTTCTGGCTATTTTCGCGAATACGGACTCGCGCCGATTCCGTGTGACGATTACGCCGCTTTTTTGGCCAGCAGTGAAAAATTTATGCTGGCAACCGCGTTAATGCAAAGTGGATTTATTGAATATAATCAACAACTTGCATTTTTAACTGAAACTGAACTTTACGCCGCTCAACCGCGCAGCCGAGCGGTGCGCGCCGCGAAAAAAAGCAATGTCGAGCAAATGTTGCGCGATTTGTCTGAGCTCAAAGTCGGCGATCCGGTGGTGCATGAACAGCACGGCATTGCGCGCTACCAAGGGCTGGTGAATCTCGATCTTGGCGAAGGCGAAAACGAATTTTTGTTGTTGCAATATGCGGGCGAAGACAAATTGTATGTGCCGGTTTCGCAATTACACGTGATTAGTCGTTATAGCGGTGGGGCGGCGGAAACGGCACCCCTGCACAAATTGGGCAGCGGTTCGTGGGATAAAGCCAAGCGCCGCGCTTTACAACAAGTGCGCGACACCGCCGCCGAATTGTTGAACATTTATGCGCAACGCGCCACGCGCAAAGGACATGCTTTCAAGTTGACGTATCACGATTACGCGGCGTTTTCGGCGGGTTTCGGTTTTGAAGAAACCGCCGACCAAGCCGCTGCGATTGAAGCGGTATTGCTCGATTTGCAATCGGGCAAACCGATGGACAGGTTGATTTGTGGCGATGTCGGTTTCGGCAAAACCGAAGTGGCGTTGCGCGCGGCGTTTGTCGCGGTGATGGATGGCAAGCAAGTCGCTGTACTCGTTCCCACCACGTTGCTTGCGGAACAACACTTTCAAAATTTCTCAACCCGTTTTGCTGATTGGCCAATCAGAATCGGCGAACTGTCGCGCTTCCGTTCTGCTAAAGAAGTGACGCAAGCCTTACAAGATTTGGCGGATGGCAAGCTGGATATTGTGATTGGCACGCATAAACTGATTCAAAAAGACGTGAAATTCCATAATCTGGGACTGGTAATTTTGGATGAAGAACACCGCTTTGGGGTTCAGCAAAAAGAGCGCTTGAAAGCCTTGCGCGCCGAGGTGGACGTGTTGACGCTGACCGCCACGCCGATTCCGCGCACCTTGGCGATGTCGTTGGAAGGGCTGCGCGATTTTTCAGTGATTGCCACCGCGCCGCAACGTCGTTTGTCGATTAAAACCTTCGTCAGCAATTTTAGTCAGGGCATTATCCGTGAAGCGGTGTTGCGCGAATTGAAACGCGGCGGGCAAGTTTATTTCCTTCATAATCAAGTAGATACCATCGCCAACATGGCGGAAAAGCTGGAAGATTTATTGCCGGAAGCGCGCATTCGTGTGGCGCATGGGCAAATGAATGAGCGCGAATTGGAAGCGGTGATGCGCGATTTTCACCACCAGCGTTTCAACGTGTTGTTGTGTACCACTATTATTGAAACCGGCATCGACGTGCCCACCGCCAACACCATCATCATGAATCGTGCCGACCGTTTTGGTCTGGCGCAATTGCACCAGTTGCGCGGGCGCGTCGGGCGTTCGCATCATCAAGCGTATGCGTATTTGCTGGTGGATAGCTTGGATGGATTAACAGCGCAAGCCAAAAAACGCTTGGAGGCAATTCAGGCGATGGAACAATTAGGCAGTGGCTTTTATCTGGCGATGCACGATCTAGAAATTCGGGGCGCGGGCGAAGTGCTGGGCGAATCGCAAAGCGGTGAAATGCAGGAAATCGGCTTCAGCCTCTATAACGACATGCTCGCCGCCGCCATCGCCTCGCTTAAACAAGGACACGAGCCGGATATGGCGCATCCGCTTGGCGTGACCACCGAAATCAATTTGCACAGCGCCGCGTTGCTGCCGAATGAGTATTGCGGCGATATTCATCAACGCTTGGTGATTTACAAACGGCTGGCGAATTGCAACACGCAAAATGAACTGGACGACATGCAGCAAGAGTTGATTGACCGTTTCGGTCTGCTGCCCGACCCCGCGCAAACGCTGCTAGACAGTCACCGCTTGCGGATTTTGGCGAAACCGCTCGGCATCTGCAAAGTGGATGCGTCGAGTGAAGCCATCGTCATTCAGTTTGTCCCCAATCCACCAATTGACCCGATGAAAATCATCACGCTGATTCAAAGCCGCCGCTACATCAAAATGAGCGGACAAGACAAATTACGCATTGAAATCAAGCATGAAGACTTAAAACTGAGAGTGCTGGCGATTCGGAATTTTTTTGGGGAGCTGGGGTAGTGCGCGGTTTAAAGTTGCGAACAGGGTATCATTGCGCACCTCTTAGCGAGACTGGATTTTTACGTAACTCAATTTAATGAGGAGTCAATATGCCTATTCTGTCGGTGTTCTTCGGTATCATCGTTCGCATGTGGCATGATGATCATCCTCCGCCTCATATTCATGTCGAATACCAAGGTTTTGAAGCACTGGTTAATATTCAAACGGGCATCATAAGTGAAGGTCGACTTCCCAATAAAGCAGCTGCTATCGTAAAAGAATGGTGCTTGCGACATCAAAAAGAATTATTGGAAAATTGGGAGCGCGGCCAGCATTTTGAACCGATGGAGCGCATTCAAGGAGCAGATCAGGATGATTAAATTAATCGAAGCACGATACTCAAATAACTTTCAAATTGCTTTTGTTTTTTCAGATGGAAAGGAGGGGACATTTGATGGAACCATCTTGCTGAAAAAAACGGGATCATTACTTGCCCCTTTGCGTGATGAAAGCTACTTCAGCAAGTTTTTTATTGATGCGGGGGCATTATGTTGGCCGAATGGTTTGGAAATTTCTCCTTCTCGGCTTTATGAATCTTGTCGGATTTTAGAGGCAGCCTGAAACAGCGCAAACGCTGTTGGACAGCCATCGCTTGCGGATACTGGCGAAACCGCTCGGCATCTGCAAAGTGGATGCGTCGAGTGAAGCCATCGTCAT
>JAVHQT010000053.1:9975-13703 GCA_036171275.1 Gallionellaceae bacterium
TCAGTTTGTCCCCAACCCACCGATTGACCCGATGAAAATCATCACCCTGATTCAAAGCCGCCGCTACATCAAAATGAGTGGACAAGACAAATTACGCATTGAAATCAAGCATGAAGACTCAAAACTGAGAGTGCTGGCGATTCGGAATTTTTTTGGGGAGCTGGGGTAACTTTGCGTATGGCGAAATACAAATTCACGCCATACGCAGTTTCAATTAGCGAGTTATCACAATGTCCAAATCGTCGTCATTATTTACAGTAATTCGTTTTGTAACAGATCCACCCGTTTTTTCTAGCGCTCCTTGATAACCAGTCGGCACCTCCCACTGTATTACCGAAGTAACGAAGTAATCTCCGGGAGGTACATTTTTGAAAGTGAATCTTCCGCTGCCATCCGCCGTTTGTGTTTTTATATAACGATCTAGTCTTGAGTCATTCGGTTCCAAATTCATACGGCCGAGAAAAGCTTTTTCATACCATTCGATCGAATACGAGGTGACCGGATTTAAAAATACCTCATTTCCGGCCGCAGTTTTGACATCACCTCCACGAGTCTTTAAAAAAGCCTGTCCTCTTATTGTTGCATTGCCAGATCTTTGTAAAGATTGATATTCTTGCTCTGGAAAAGGCATCCGTGAAACGGGTTGTTGGTAAGTTGCACATCCAGACAATAAAGTAGCTAATATAAAAATAAATAGTTTCATGTTTTCTCTAAACACCTGTATGTCGGAATTGTTGTAAAACGACGATAATGTCTTATAGTTTTCTCAACGGTTTGGTTTCTTGACAATTTTTGATACTTCTTCATCTAGATTAAGCCCTGCAACTTTCCCTTTTTCTCTGCTTAGTTCATGACCGCTAGGTGTGTGATCTATATCTCGTGGTGATTATTGGGTGCGCTCATGTAGCTTCGAAATAAATTGATTAAAAATCTCATTGTTCAAGAAAATCACGGGGTCGGGTTTAGCTTAGTATTCGTGAAGTTTTAGCAATATTTTCTCGTGTTAAAGTTGATAAGTTTAAGTCAGGCTGCAAGTTTAAGCCGTGGACGCTCTTCTCTAAAGTGGTGATGCGTCACTTGGCGCCGTCCGCAGTTTGGGCAGCGGTTGCTTGCAGACCAAATTTCTTTGTCAATAGAACCAAAGCGATTTTCATATAAAGAGCAGCTATCCTGCCATGCCTGTTTCAGATTTTCGGCATCCTGTTCACCTCTCATCCCGAAATATGGAAAGTGATGAAGAAAGTAACCAAAAATATTTTCACAATCTTCTTGATAGTTTTGGGTATCTAAAATGTGGTAGTGCCAGAAATTGTCTACAAAAGTAGATGGAACCATTGGAAAGTCTGGATTTTCTAGGCAGAGCGTTAAAAATCGTTTGTACTCCGCGGCAACGCGTTTCGTGAACTCTAGCGTCCAGCCGAATCCTTCTTCTTTATCCATTACTTTGACCATGATTGGTTCTAGGTCAAGCGCATTTATTAGTTGATGACTTGTCGGCATGTTTTTTCCTTTGGGGTAAACGTTGTTTAGATTTTTAATACTAAGCATTCCTTAGTTCCGCGTCAAGCAAGATACTAAGAATATCTTAGGGTGAATAAAAGCCCTCAATCGTCGTTACCACTTTTCTCAGTTCGCATGAAAGCGGCGCGGGAGCGTGTCGGTATTTCTCAAGCGGAATTGGGGGTGCGTGCGGGAATTGATGAGTTTTGTGCATCAGCCAGAATCAATCAATATGAACGCGGAAAACATGCGCCAGATTTTCTTACCGTGCAAAATTTGGCTCAAGTGTTAGGTGTGCCAACGGCGTATTTTTATGCGGAAGAGGATAACTTGGCAGAGCTGATTTTAATATTTGGAAAAATCAACCCCGAAGAAAAAAACAAGTTTTTAAATTCAGCGCGGGAGAAATCAAAGGAGTCAGATTCCTTTGATTTTAGATTGGGCACTCACTAATTAAGTGACTCGGTTGGCCTTCATGCTATTCAGCCAACAGAGTATCGCATAGCCATTACAACCCACTTCGCTTGCGAAAAAATGGCATTTTGTAGCACGAACGTGCTACAGTAATTGCCTTCTTATTCCTTGGAGAAAGCGATGTCAACGACCACCATACGTTTCCCGGAAGCCTTGAAAACTCGCGTTGCAGAAGCCGCGAAACGTTCCGGCATCACCACGCATGGCTTTATCCTTCAGGCCGTTGCAGAAAAAACCGAGCAGGATGATAGGCGGGCTGATTTTGATGCGCTTGCAGAAGAACGGTATGCCAGTATTGTTGCTTCAGGGGAAACTATTCCGTGGCAGGAAATGCGTGCCTATCTGGAAGATCGCCTTGCCGGAAAAGAAGTCAAATCTCCCAACGCTCGAAAATTGGCACGCTGAAAATGTCGCGCATCGAACTGGCAGCTGAAGTTGGCAATGATTTTGATCGCATCCTTGATCACCTTGCCCAATATCAGGTTGAAAATCCAGAGGTTCGTATTCGGGAAATCATCGAGGCAATCAACGTGCTTGAATACAATCCCCTGATTGGTTGTCCCGCAAATAACGGCAAGCGTGAACTGGTGATCGGGCGTAACGTCCATGGCTACATCGCGTTGTACAGTTACATCATCGAAATAGATACCGTTTTTGTCCTTGCCGTGCGTAGCCAGCAAGAGGCTGGCTATGTAGTGCTTTAATCAGCAACGCACATGAGTTTGGCTTGAGAGTAGCTCGACGGCACAAGTACTAGAGAAGACTGGTATCAAGTTATTCATAAGAACATAGGCACATTCTTAAGTCTCTTGCAAAAATCGCAGCACGGTATGGATGAATTCCGCAGGGTGGGATAAAAATGGGGCATGGCTTGCGCCTGAAATGGTGTGCAATCGAGCGTTGGGTAAGGTACTGGCTAAATACTGGGAGGCGGCGGGCGGAGTGAGTTTGTCGCGTTCGCCCGACAATACTAACGTGGGCTGAGTTATTTGTGGCAATTCAGGGCGCAAATCCACGTCGCGCAACATGGCTAAGCCGCTATGCAAAGCACTCAAATTAGCTTCGCCTCGACTAAATAATTGTGCGCGCAAGCTGAGCAATAAAGCCCTTTCGTTGTCGCAGCCGCGCAGTTGTAAGGCGAGAAAGCGACGCAAAGTCGCCGCGTGATTTTGGCTTAAATCGGCGGCAAATTGCGCCAGTAAATCGCTAGACATGCCGTGCGCCCAATCTTCGCGCTGCCGAAAACAGGGTGTCTTGGCGACCAAAATTAAGCGTTGCACGTGTTGTGGATAACGCTGGGCCCAACGCAAGGCAATTTGTCCGCCTAACGACCAGCCGCATACCGTGAGCGTTTGTGGAAACTGCGCTGCGAGTTGTGCGACAAGGTTATCTCTCAGTTCGCATGAAAGCGGCGCGGGAGCGTGTCGGTATTTGCACTGGTTCCCATGCTCCTGCGTGGGAACCCTGATTTTTTCTGCATGGGAAAGGTATGCGTTCCCACGCTGGAGCGTGGGAACGAGCAAGCAACGAGCAACGAGCAACGCGGGAGCGTGGGAACGAGTAAATACCGTAATTTATACCGTCAAAAAATGCAGGCTTTACTAGGATTGCCTGATAACGCATAGGACGTAAAAAAGCCCTGAAAGCTATATACTTAAAGGGCTTATAAGACTATTTGAGAAGGGAAAATAATGTGATGCTGGCGGAGAAGGAGGGATTCGAACCCTCGATACAAGTTTAAGCTCGTATGCGCC
>JAVHQT010000054.1:0-40658 GCA_036171275.1 Gallionellaceae bacterium
ACTTCGACGGTGTAACCGTTATATTCCAAGTGTTCTTGAACCTCGCGCGCATTTACGGGTGGGGCAGCGAAAACGCCGTAGCTGACAAAGGTCAAAGATAATAATAAGGTGCGCAATAGATTTTTCATAAACAACTCTCCTAAAATAATAACAATAAATTTAAAAAAAGGTTAAGCGGATTGTGTTTTAACCATTTACCAAGACATCGGGATGAAGCGCGCGCATTGTTTCGTGTTTTTGGCTGTTTTGGCAAGTAAATAATCTTTCGGTAAGTTAATAATTTTGAGGACGCCGCAAAAAAATTCAATGTTCTAGGTTAGGCAAGCTGCGAACAAAAATGAGCACGCAGCCTTTAAGGGATAACTGAGGAGTCTTTTTGTGTGAGCAATAAAGCATCGCGAAATCAATTAAATGTTAGCGGTGCCCTTGAAAATCGAGGGGTATTTTGAACGAAGGAGGTGCTGATTAAATCAACCGTTTGTCCTGAGTCCTGCGACTCGTTCAGTCGGTTCTTGTCGAAGCACTGAACACGAACGAAAGACATCCGTGCTGTGTTAAAAAATTAGGCGTGCGTACTGAGCTTCGTTTCAAATTCTGCAATGGGCAGCGGCTTGCTAAACAGATAGCCTTGAAAATGCAAACAGCCTTTTTCCATCAATAAATGCCGTTGTTCCGGTGTTTCAACCCCTTCGGCAATAATGTCCAGGTGCAAACTTTCTGCCATGGCAATAATCGTGCGCACGATGGCGCGGTCGCTGCTATCGGTGCTAATGTCGCGGACGAAAGATTGATCAATTTTGAGTTGATCAAGCGGCAGTTGCTTTAGATATTGCAAAGAAGAATAACCGGTGCCAAAGTCATCCAAAGAAAACTGCACCCCTAGCGCTATCAGCGTTTGCATCGTGGCAATGGTTTCCTCAACGTCATTGACCAACATGCTTTCGGTTAGTTCTAGTTTGAGCCGCTTGGGATTAAAGCTGTGCTGGCTCAGCAAGGTCTGAACGTGGGTAACAAAATTGGCTTGGCGAAACTGCTTGGCGCTGACATTGACCGCCAAAACAAGCTGCTCGGTTTCGACATTGTGCTGCCAAATTTCCAGCTGGGCGCATGCGGTTTCTAGCACCCATTGCCCCAGTGGCACAATTAAACCGGTTTCTTCGGCAAGGGGAATAAATTCAACGGGCGATACGATGCCGCGTTCTGGATGTTGCCAACGTACCAAAACTTCCGCCCCCAAGGGCTGGGCTTGATGATCAACCTGAATTTGATAGTACAGAATAAATTCTTTTTTAATCAAGGCGTTACGGATAGATTCTTCAAGTGACGCACGGCTGATAATGGTTTCTTGCATAGACGGATCAAAAAAGCGCAGGGTGTTACGACCGGCTTTTTTGGACTGGTACATGGCAATATCGGCTTGCTTCATCAATTCGTCAGCGCTTTGCTTGCCATCCTGAAACAGCGTGACGCCGATGCTCGGGGTGTTGTTATATTCTTGTTCAGGAAAAAGGTAGGGCTGATTGAGTGTGGTTAAAATTTTATTCGCAACGATTCTGGTTTGTTCGGCCGCATCGAGAGTTTTGTCTGCTAAATCTTCCAGCATAATCAGAAATTCATCGCCGCCCAGTCGCGCAACGGTGTCGCACTCTCGAACGCAAGTGCGCAGCCTTTGTCCGACTTGTTTTAGGAGTTCGTCACCCATGCCATGGCCGAGGGTGTCGTTCAGTGCTTTAAAATTGTCTAGGTCAATAAACAGCAATGCGCCGCCCCGACTATTGCGCGTTCTGGTCAGTAAGGCGTGTTCCAATCGATCCATAAATAAGCGGCGATTGGGCAATTCGGTGAGTGCATCAAAAAAGGCAAGTTGCTTGATTTCGTCCTCGGCGGATTTGCGCAAGGTGATGTCTAAGATAAAGGCAACAAAATGCGTGGTTTGACCTTGCTGATCTTTGACGGAAGTAATGGTTAAAAACTCAGGATAAACTTCACCATTTTTACGGCGATTCCAAATTTCACCGCGCCAAACCCCATTAGTTTCAATGCTTTGCCAGAGTTCGGTATAGAAAGTGTCTGATTGGCGACCTGAATTTAGCAGGCGGGGATTTTTGCCGATCACCTCTTCAGCACTGTAGCCGGTAATGGTTGTAAACGCTTGATTAACGCGCAAAATATTGCCTTTGTTGTCAATAATCAGCATCCCTTCTTGCGATTCAAACGCCGTAGCAGCAATCCGAGAATCGGTCAGGGCTTGGCGCGAATCGCGCCAGTAAAGTACTAGGCTTGCCACCGCGACGATTACCATGCTGCCGCTCATAAACAACATAAAAAATACCAACTGTTTTTCAGTATTTAAGCGGGTAATTTGTTCCAAGGGGCGCGACGCGTACAACGTGATTTCGCTTTCGGCAATCGATTCTGTGGCCAGAATAACCGGTTTTTTATTTTGACCAATCCAATAAGAATAAGGGTAAGCGGCATCCCATTTGCGGATGTTCAAGGGCAATAAATGCGTGCGTTTATAGTGTGCCAGTGTTTCTGCAGAACTGAGATTGGTGGCGGCCGAACCAGGCAAATAGTGTAGATTCAGCGCGGGGTTTGCCGACAAAATGATGACCCCATTGGCATCGGTCATCAAGGCATTGGCTTGTTCAAGCCAAGGGAGAAATTGGGTGATGCTGCGCTTGACTACCAGTGCACCAACGAAGCGCCCCGCTGCAATAATTGAATGCGAATAAAAAAAGCCAGGCACGTTACTGTTGCGCCCGACTGCATATTGGTGTCCGGTCTGTCTAGTACGGGCTTGAGTGAAATACACGCGATCCGCATAATTGGACCCGACAAAACTGCTTGCCTCGGTGGCGTTGCTGGAGGCAACGCAGTCTCCCGCTGCATTGATCAAAAAAATGGTGTCTGCCCTCAAGCTTTGCGCAGCAAGCGCCAGAAACTGATTCATGCTGTGTAGCGCTTTATCGTCATGCCAACGCTGGCGGCGTTGCGCAAGTGGCAAACGACTTGGTTGAATATCCGCACCAAAACGCCGCAAGGTTTGCTGCGTTGTATTTTCTTGAGCAAGTACCTGTGCAAGCCCTTTTAATTGTTCTGTTTTTTCGGTCAAATTGAGCGCCGCTTCCTGCACTTTTTGCAGGGCAAGATGCAATTCAATTTGATACTTTTTTTCGGCTAAATGTTGGTAGTGGCTATTCACTGTTAGCCAACAAATGAATGCCCAGCCTAGCACCAGCAAGGCAATTAATTTGGAAGAGCTTCTGAGTGAAAAAGAATTGGGTTTGGTTATGTAAGTGGCGACGATTGTCGTGGCGATGATGAAGCCGGTTGAAATCAGGACAATGGCTGCTAGAAACGAGGGAGACAACCCTGTTTCGATGGTTTCTTCTGCGTTGCCAGCAATGAAATACGCGGAAGCCATCGCGGTATAGTGCATCGCGGAAACCGCAGCACCCATCACCATTGCACTGAAGATGGTCGCTGATCGACTCCAAGATTCGCGCCGTGTTTGTAGGTGAAATTTTACCCAAATTGCCAGTGTCGCCAGCACCACCGCCATAGCAATAGAAAGCAAAAACAAAAAACCATTGTAGATAATCAGCCCATTAAAATGCATCGCGGCCATGCCCGCATAGTGCATTCCGCCGATGCCAGTTCCTAGCAATAAACCACCGATAACCAACTGAAAACGTGAAATTTTAGGTTGGCTGATGATACCCAGAGCCAACCAGCTGGCAATAATACTGGGCAAAGTTGAAGAAATCGTCAGCAATACATCGTAGGAAAGGGAGCACGGCAAATTAAAAGCCAGCATGCCAATAAAGTGCATCGCCCAAATGCCGATGCCAAAACAGAAACTGCCGCCCAACAACCATAAACGACGGTGCAACGGACGCGTGCTTGTGCTGATAATTTGCGTCACCAGCAGTGCGGCATAAGCTGCGAAGGTGGCAATCACCACAGAAAACAACACCAGCAAGGCATCGTAATTGCCAACTAAAAGCAAGCTGGTTGCAGGGGGCGAAAACACAAGCGGTAGAGAATCGAAAGGTGTCGTCATTTTGGCTTTGGAGTCAGTCAATGCGGCAATTCGCGCACTGCTAGTTTAGCATTCTAACGCTTGACTGAGCGGTCTTTAGCACGGACTTGCCGGCGCAATTAATTAGGAAAATTTTGTAGTAATCGTTTAAAGTGCTTCCCCCAAAAATATCAGGGTGACAGCAGGCGTTGCAGACTAATAAAGGATGTGGGTCATGAATTTAAATGAATGGATAAATGCGCTTTTAGGCGGCGTTTTAATTGGTTTAGCGTCAGCGCTTTTTTTGCTGATCAATGGGCGAATTGCCGGCATTAGTGGGGTGATCAATCACTTGTTTTTTGCTCAAGATCGGCTTTGGCCCGCTCTTTTTATCCTCGGACTGGTGGCAGGCGCGGCACTGAATTACGCGCTCACTGGAACCGCGCCCACCGCAAGAACGAACTTTCCGGTGGGCTTGTTAATCGTGGCCGGCGTGCTGGTGGGTTACGGCACCGGTTTAGCGCGAGGCTGTACCAGCGGGCATGGTGTTTCTGGACTTGGGCAACGCTCATTGCGTTCTTTGGTTGCCACGCTGACCTTTTTAAGCGCCGGTATGGTGAGCACGTTTGTCGTGCGTCACCTGTTAGGAGTTGGGCTATGACCTATCTTGTGAGTTTAATCGTTGGGCTGATTTTTGGATTTGGCTTGGCGCTTTCTGGCATGACGCAGCCTGAAAAAGTGCTGGGTTTTCTGGATATTGCCGGTCATTGGAATCCGAGTTTGTTGTTCGTTCTGGGGGGCGCAGTGTGTACCACACTGGTGAGTTTTTATTTTATTCGGCGCCAACCCAAACCGCTGTTAGCCCGCGCATTTAACTTAACCAACATTAAAAAAATCGACTCTCCGCTGCTTATTGGCTCGGCACTTTTTGGCATTGGCTGGGGAATGAGTGGCTATTGCCCAGGACCTGCGCTGGCCTTATTGGCGGCACCTAATTGGGAATTGTGGGCTTTTGTGCCTGCGATGCTTTTGGGTTATGCGGCGCAACATTACTTCAGTAAACCCGCACCTCAGGTAAAAAACGCGCCGACAGAGCCTCGTTCTTGTGGTTAAAATATCATTTAAAATCATTGTGTTACGAGATTTGCAAAAATATAGCCCAGCTTAATCAGGCACGGTTTGTTAATTTTCAAAACCTGTTGTTCAACGGGTGCGGGCAGTGTGTGTTGCTTGCACCACCAGTTATATTAGATTATTCTAATATAACTAAATTTTTAAGGAATCTGAAGATGCTTAATAAAATTCATTGGATTGTCGCTGCCTTTTTGTTGGCTCACGGCTTGCTTGCAAATGCGTTAGAAATCCCCGCCACAGCAGTGGTGCAGATACGGGAGGTTGCGCAAACTTATCGTGTCGAAGGCGTGGTTGAAGCAACGCGACAATCCACTGTCTCTGCGCAAATTGGCGGGCGCGTGAAAGAGGTTCATTTTGATGTCGGCGATGTGGTCAAAAAAGGGCAAATTTTATTGCTAATTGATGAACGCGAGGCGGATCAAGCAGTGCTGGGAAGTCAAGCGCAACTGCAACAATCGCAAGCCGCATTGCAAAATGCAAAAACGAGTTTTGAACGCGCGCAGCAACTTTTCCAACAAAAATTTATTAGTCAAGCTGCGCTGGATAAAGCGCAAGCCGATTTTAAAATGGCCGAGGCGCAAGCGGCTGCCAATGAAGCCGCTGCCAAGCAGTCTGTGTTAGCGCAAACTTACACTGCAGTCCTTGCTCCTTATAGCGGCGTAGTGTCTGCGCGTATGGTCGAACTGGGTGAAATGGTGACCATTGGCAAGCCGTTGATGACTGGTTTTGATCCGACGCAGATGCGGGTTTTGGTGAGTGTACCGCAAAGCAAATTGGTCGAGATTGGTCGCCGTCCGCAAGTCAAAATTGAATTGCCTCATGCCGCGCGCTTTGTCAACGTAGCCTCGGTCACAGTTCAGCCTGCGGCCGACGTCAGAACGCATAGCACGCAAGTTAAAATCGTGCTGTTAGACCGTGAAGCGGGTGTGTATCCAGGGATGTTTGTGCGCGCTCATTTTGGCGTGGGTAAAGTCAGCAAAATGTTGATTCCGGCCAGTGCCGTGCTGCGCCGTAGCGAAGTGGTTGCTGTGTACGTGGTCGATGAAAAAAACCAAGTTCGTTTACGCCAGATTCGCGTCGCCGAAACGGCGCTCAATAATGAAATCGAGGTTTTGTCTGGCTTAACTGTAGGCGAACGCGTCGCGATTGATGCGATTAAAACTGGAATTTTGATCAAATCAACTCACTAAAAGGACAACATTAGCCGGTCTGGTTTCTAAGCAAAACAAGGTGAATATTAAAAATTATATTTCTGTATCTATATGATTATTAAGCACTTTTTAATTAAAACGTTTTGCCACGAAATTTTTGGATTGGCTGCTTCGCGCAATTTGATGTTGCTGCTTAATCAGCTTAGGAAATAAAAAATGGGAATTTCTGGACGTATCGCACGCATATTTTTGCATTCACAAATCACGCCCTTGTTAGCGCTGGTTGCTGTGTTATTGGGCACGTTCGCTGTGCTGGTGACGCCGCGTGAGGAAGAGCCGCAAATTAACGTTACCATGGCGAATGTTTTAATCGCCTATCCAGGCGCGTCTGCGCAAGATGTGGCGCGGACTGTTTCAACTCCCGCAGAACAGATTTTGTCGCAAATCGCCGGCGTGGATCACGTTTACTCGGTTTCGCAACCGGGAATGTCGGTGTTGACGGTGCAGTTCAAAGTGGGCGAACAGCACGTTCCTTCCTTGGTTAAGCTCTATGACGTCATCCATTCTCATGCCGATTGGTTGCCCCCTACGTTGGGTGTGCGTCCACCAATTATTAAAGCCAAGGGTATTGATGATGTGCCGGTTTTGGGGCTGACGTTGTGGCGAGACCAAGAAGCTGGCGGTGGACTGGCGTTGACGCAAGTCGCTCATGCGATGGAAACGGAATTAAAACGCGTCAAGGGTACGCGCGAGGTGCTGACTTTGGGCGGCACAGCCCATGTGATTCGCGTTCTGCTCAATCCCGATGCGTTGAACGCGCATCAACTGTCTTTGCAAGAGGTTCGCGCAGCATTGCAGTCGGCCAATGTGTCAGAATCTGCGGGAAATTTGGTGCGCAACAACCGCGAAGTGTTGGTGCAAACCGGTCGTTTTTTAAGCAACGCAGAAGAGGTCAGTCAGTTGGTGATTGGTGTGCTTGAGGGTAGGCCGGTTTATTTACATGATGTGGCAGATATTGAAGATGGTGCTGATCAACCGGCCAGTTATGTCTGGTTTGGTACCGGCGCTGCGGCAAGCGATAAAGACATTAGCGCACGCGGTGAATTTACCGCTGTGACCTTGGCGATGACTAAAAAACCGGGCGAAAATGCGGTTGAGGTCGCCAATAAATTATTGCAACGGGTGGAAGAGTTAAAAGGGCGAGTCATTCCGTCCGATGTGCAAGTGACGATTACGCGCAATTATGGCGAAACCGCCAACGACAAAGCCATGAAACTGATCAAAAAGTTGTTGTTTGCAACGGGGGCGGTGGTGCTGTTGGTTTGGATTGCGCTGGGCAAACGTGAGGCGATGATTGTTGGTGTGGCGGTGTTGCTGACCTTGGCGCTGACCTTGTTTGCCTCTTGGGCTTATGGCTTTACGCTGAATCGCGTTTCGCTTTTTGCCTTGATTTTTTCCATCGGTATTTTGGTGGATGACGCGATTGTGGTGGTGGAAAACATTCACCGCCGGCGCGAATTAGCCCAGCATCAAAGCTTGTCTGAAATTATTCCGGAGGCTGTTGATGAAGTGGGCAGTCCAACTATTTTGGCGACGTTCACGGTGATAGCCGCGCTTTTGCCGATGGCGTTTGTGACCGGCTTAATGGGGCCGTACATGAGCCCAATTCCAATCAATGCCAGTATTGGTATGCTAATTTCGTTGGCGGTTGCCTTTGTGATTACCCCTTGGTTGGCGTTGCGTTTAACTTCTGCCAAGCATGGCGTGATTAAAGATGAGCGCGACACAGGTTTGGCTAAGTTTTTCCGGCGCGTGCTCAGTCCGTTTTTAAATGCGGAATACGGCAAACCAGCGCGACGCAAATTATGGATTGGCATTTTGCTGGCCTTGGTTTTGGCGGTTTCCTTGGGCTTGGTCAAATTAGTGGTATTAAAAATGTTGCCGTTTGACAATAAATCAGAATTTCAAATTGTCGTGGATATGCCTAGTGGCACGGCCTTGGAACAAACAACGGGTGTGCTGCATGACATTGGCGCTTTCCTCGCCACGGTTCCCGAAGTTACCGATTATCAAGGCTATGCCGGCAGCGCCGCGCCGATTAATTTTAACGGCTTAGTGCGTCAATATTATTTGCGAGCCAGCGCCGAACAAGGCGATATTCAGGTGAATTTACAAGATAAGCATCACCGTCATCGCACCAGTCACGAAATTGCCACCAGTGTTCGGCAACCTATTGAATTAATTGCGAAAAAATGGAATGCAAAAGTTAAAGTTGTCGAAGTGCCGCCAGGCCCGCCGGTCATGTCCCCGATTGTTGCCGAAATTTACGGCCCCGATTATGAAGGTGCACGTTCCGTTGCGGGCAAAGTTCGTGCGCAATTTAGCAAAACGCCCGACATTATCGGCGTGGACGACACGGTTAGCGAAAGCGCACCCAAGCTGGAATTGCGCGTGCTACAAAGCAAAGCGGCACTGCTGGGCGTGTCGCAACGCGACATTGTCGATGCCGTACAAGTGGCTTTGTCGGGGCAAGATGTCGCCTCATTGCACGATAGCACCTCAAAATATGCACCACCCTTACGGCTCGGTTTGTCAGCAGACAAACGTAGTCAAATTGACGAAGTGCTCAAGCTGAAAGTTCGCGCCCGTGATGGCGTCTTGATTGCGTTATCGGAAGTGGTTCAGCCAATTACTTTAGAACGCGACTATCCGATTTATCACAAAGACTTGCTGCCGGTGGTGTACGTGGTAGGCGATATGGCAGGCAAACTGGATAGCCCGTTGTACGGCATGTTTGGCATCAACAGTCACACCACGCAAATGCCGTTGAGCGAAGGCGGTGAATTGCAAAGTTGGTATTTCAACACCCCTTCCGACCCGTATGCCAGTTACGCCTTAAAATGGGATGGTGAATGGCAAGTCACCTTCGAAACCTTCCGCGATATGGGTATTGCTTACGCCGTTGGATTGATTTTGATTTATCTACTGGTTGTGGCGCAATTCAAAAGTTATGTCGTGCCGCTAGTGATTATGGCGCCGATACCCTTGACCATTATTGGTGTGATGCCAGGACACGCGTTGCTTGGCAGTCAATTTACCGCCACTTCAATGATTGGGATGATTGCCTTGGCGGGGATTATTGTGCGCAATTCAATTTTGCTAGTCGATTTCGTCAACCTGCAAATCCGCGATGGACTTGATCCACAACACGCCGTGATTTCGGCAGCCAGCGCCAGGGCAAAACCGATTATTTTGACCGGCTTGGCCGCCATGTTGGGTGCGCTGTTTATCTTGGACGACCCTATCTTTAATGGACTGGCTATTTCGCTCATATTTGGTATTTTAGTATCGACGTTGCTCACGCTAATAGTCATTCCTGTGCTGTATTACGCCACGCTTTACAAAAATTTTCAGTCTGAATAAATGACTTGCCACGCTTTCATAGCAGGGTAAAACCGCTGAAAAAGTGGACGCCAGTTCGGAAGCTTTGCCACGCAAGTGCAGGGGAACGCGATAAAGGGGTGGGACGAATAGGGCTTTAGCAACCTTTGTTATGAACGGTTGACTTTATTCGCCTAGGTTGCAAAGCGTGGCACACGTATCTTGGCGGGATACGCGCAATCGAGTTAATGGCTGCGTCTTGCGTGAAACGTTAAGTTTTCTTAGGCGTTGTCAGCCACAGCGGACAGTTCGCGCCACAATTCCAGCGCCGCTTGCAGCTCGGTCAAGGCTGACATCAGTAGTACCCCTTCAAGGGCTAACGCCTGTTTTAGCAAGCCGGAACCGCCAGCCCATACTGCAATCTCGCTCGGAAGTGCCAAGCGCAATTGCTGTAACCCGACTTTGATTTGCGGGGCAGAAATGGCTTCACTAAACGACACCACCACAATGCTTGCACGATGCGCAGACGCCGCCGACGCAATTTCTTGAATCGGCGTTTGCACCCCTAAATTAACGCAACTTGCGCCGTGTAAACTCAGCATCGCCTCTGCCATCAGCAACCCAAGCCCATGAGCTTCACCCGGCAGTGTACTCAGTAACACGCGCGGCACTGCCTCAGCATCGCGCACTGTTCCGATTGCATTGCGTAAAACTTGAGTGAGTTGCTCGCTGTACAGATGCTCTTCAAAAATCCGCATTTCGCCCCGCATCCAAGATTGTCCGACCAATTGATTCAGTGGGATAACTGTCTTAGACAAAAAAACTGCCAAGCCGTGTTCGAGGAGTGCGCGGTTGAGCTCAAGTCGTAACGCCGCGCTTTGGTGGGTTTTGATTAGCGCCATAAACGGCAGTGCTTGCGGAGCAGAATTGGTGACAATTAGTTTTGTGCTGGCCAATAAAGCGTCGAGTTCACTGACCGTCAAACCGACGACATTTGATGGGCGTAACCCATTGATTATTAAGCGTTTTATAAGTCTAAGCTGTTCAACTTGTGCCGTTGGGTACAGTCGTTCATCGTGTTCGGCGCGAACAGGTATAGGAAAACCATAGCGTTTTTCCCAAACGCGCAAGGTATCTTTACGAATACCGGTTTCGCGCTCTACGCTGGCAATATCAAAATATAAATCTGCTGTTTGCATGAATTTGTCCTAGACAAGTTTGACAATTAAAACACAATTAGTCTATTCTTAATTAAACTAAATCATTTTTGTCTAGGACGAAATAATGGGAACGCGTGCCAAGTGCTTGAAAATAGCTGTCATCGGATCAGGAATTTCTGGACTGTCGGCCGCTTATCGTCTAGACCAAAATGGTCATCATGTGTCCTTATTTGAAGCAGCTGACTATTTTGGCGGCCACTCGCATACCGTACAAATTGACTTGGGCGGCGTGACCTATGGGGTGGACACTGGATTTTTGGTCTTTAACCACAAAACCTATCCACAACTAGTTGATTTATTTAAAGAACTAGAGATTGAAACGGTTGCGACCGATATGTCGTTTTCGGTTAAATGCGCGTTGGCGACACGTACTTTGGAATGGGCTGGCGGCAATTTGAACACCGTTTTTGCACAACGTCGCAATCTGTTCAATCCGCGTTTTCTGCGGATGGTGCGCGATATTTTACGCTTTAATCAAGCAGCGACCGCGCTTGCGGTTCAGCCTTGGCATGAGCAAAATACTCAGTCGCTGGGGCAGTATTTGGGTGCGCAAGCCTATTCCAGTGAGTTTCGAGATTGGTATCTTTTGCCAATGGCCGGTTGCATTTGGTCGTGTCCAACGGCGCAAATGCTGGATTTCCCATTGGCTACGTTTATCCATTTTTGCCATAACCACGGCTTGTTGCAAGTCAATGATCGTCCGCAGTGGCAGACGGTAAAGGGTGGTTCGCGGCATTATGTCGAAAAAATGATAGCGAGGATTGCTGACAAGCGTTTGCAGTGTCCCGTGCAAGCAATTCGTCGCGAAAACGGAAACAACGGGGTGCAAATTTGCGTGCAAAGCAAGACCGGCAGCGAGTATTTTGATCACGTGATTCTGGCGACACACAGTGATCAATCGCTGCGGTTGCTGCAGGATACCTCGACCGACGAACACCAAATTTTAGCGGCGGTGGGCTATCAAGCCAACCACGCAGTGCTGCACACCGATACTGCTTGCTTACCGCGTAATAAAAAAACATGGTCAGCTTGGAATTATCAAAGCAAGCAGATGGCACAGTCGCAAGTGTGCGTCCACTATCTGATTAACCTGTTGCAACCTTTGCCTTTTAAAGAATCCGTGCTTGTGTCTTTGAACCCGATTGAGAAACCTGATCCAGCAAAAGTGCTGGGACGCTTTGATTACGCGCATCCGGTGTTTGACGCTGCCGCCATTGCCGCGCAAACAAAGTTGGCGCAGATTCAGGGCGTACGTAACACTTGGTTTGCTGGTGCTTGGACGGGTTACGGTTTCCACGAAGATGGCTTGAAGTCTGGTTTGGCAGTCGCTAAAAAACTCAACGAATTGAGTCTGCAAAATGCCTAAAGATGCACGGAATCAGATCGCGCCTGCGCGTCCCCAATTATGTTTCGGCAATGTGCATCACACGCGGCTCAGTCCGGTGCTGAATAGTTTCAATTACAGTGTATTTTTTTTGCGCATACCACTGCGCGAATTGGCCGAGCATCCGATTAAGTTAGCGCTGTTGTCGCGCAACCGCTTTAATTTTTTATCGCTCAATGACGCAGACCACGGCGATGGGACGCAACCTTTGTTGCAATGGATTACCTTCTTGCTGAAGGCGGAGGGTATCGAAGATGCGACCGGAGAAGTGTGGTTGCAGACGTTTCCCCGAGTGTTTGGTTACGTATTTAATCCAGTTTCGTTCTGGTTTTGCCACCGTTCTGACGGTGAATTGCGGGCAATCGTCTGCGAAGTCAGTAACACCTTTGGCGAGCGCCATTGCTATCTTTTGCAGCAAGACGGCCCGATTCCTGACGGTCTGGAACTGGCGTCGCAAAAAATTTTCCATGTGTCGCCTTTTTGCCAGGTTGAGGGAAGCTATCGCTTTCAGTTTATTAAAACTCAACGCGAAAATAGCGAAGAAACGATGGCGCGAATTGACTATTACACCTCGGCCGGCGCGGTGCTGCTGACCAATATTACCGGTCGTTCGCGTGCTTTAACCGACGTCAACATCCTGCTTGCGCTGTTTCGCTACCCTTTGATGACCTTGATGGTGATCACGCGCATCCACTGGCAGGCACTGAAGTTGTGGCTGAAACGTGTGCCCTTTTATCGAAAACCCGCCCCTTTAACCGAAAAAAATAGTCAATGAACACTCACACTTTAACTGCCGACACTTTATCGGGAAAAAAATCAGCTAACCTATTGAATACAAACAACTATTCTTCTGTTGCTCGGTTTATTCTCCAGCGCTTAACTTCGCTTAAACACGGCGCCTTGCATCTGCAATTGCCGGATGGGCAGTCAGCGCATTATGGCGATGATTCTTATCCGATTAGTTTGCATTTGCACGATTGGACGCTGTTTGACTCGGTACTGAAGTCAGGTGACATTGGCTTTGCCGAAACTTTTTTGGCAAAGCGTTGGACGACTGATAATTTAGCCGGCTTGATCGAATTATTCATTCGTAATCGCACAGAAATTGAAGGGTTGATTTATGGCAAATGGTGGGGCAGTTGGGTACACAGACTGCGCCATTTATTTAATCGCAATAGCCGCACTGGTAGTCGAAAAAATATCCAAGCGCATTATGATTTAGGCAACGATTTTTATCGGCTGTGGTTGGATGAATCGATGACCTATTCTAGTGCCTTGTTTGACGGCAGCAATACTGACGATTTACACGCTGGACAAGTGGCGAAATATCGCCGAATTATGCAACAACTTAGGGTAAAACCAGGTGCATCCGTGCTAGAAATTGGTTGCGGATGGGGTGGTTTTGCCGAGCTGGCTGCGCAAGAAGGCGGTGTGCATGTGACCGGCTTAACCTTGTCTGCGGAGCAGTTGCATTACGCTCAGCAGCGTGTGGCGGCGGCGGGGTTAAGCGCACAAACCGAGTTGAAATTACTCGATTATCGTGATTGCAAGGGGCAGTTCGATGCCATCGCTTCCATTGAAATGTTTGAAGCGGTGGGGGAGGCGTATTGGCCAAGTTACTTTGAGTGTCTGGCACTCAATTTAAAATCAGGCGGCCGCGCTTGCATTCAGACCATCGTGATTGCCGATGAATTATTCGAGCGTTACCGCCGGAATACCGACTTCATTCAGCAATATATTTTTCCGGGAGGGATGTTGCCGTCGGGCGCCGTCTTTCGTGCGCAAGCAGCCAAACAAGGTTTAAAAGTAGTTGATGAATTCGCCTTTGGTTTGGACTATGCGCGCACGTTGGTGGCGTGGCGCACGCTATTTTTACAGAAGTTAGCGCAGGTGCTCGCGCAAGGTTTCGACGAGCGCTTTGGGCGCACCTGGGAGTTTTATTTGTGCTACTGCGAGGCCGCTTTTCGAGCCGGCAGCACCAATGTGATGCACTTTACCTTGGAAAAAGCATGACACGATTGGCCACCTTTTTGCTCGCGCTGACACTGCTGTTGAGCGCAAATACGCAGGCGGCTGAACTTGGCATTCAGCAAGAACTTGCTCAGTCGCAGCTACTTGGTAAAGGGAGTTATCGCTGGTTCGGGATCAAGTTGTACGACGCATTTTTGTGGCAAGCACAAGACGCATTCGTCAATCTCCCCTTGCTGGACGGACGGTTTGTGCTAGAGCTTGTCTATGCCCGCGAACTAACAGGACAAAGAATTGCGGCGGCAAGTCTGGACGAAATTCGTAAGCTGAATTTGGGTTCGCCCGAACAGCAGTCGCGCTGGTTGCGCTTAATGCAGCAAACTTTTCCTGATGTGATCGAGGGCACGCGCTTGAGTGGTGCTTATCAAGCGGGGCAAGGCGTTTGTTTTTACCGCGACGGTGTGTTACTCAGTCGAATTAATGACGCAGAATTTGCCCGTGCTTTCTTTTCAATCTGGCTGGATAAAAATAGTAGTGCGCCGGCACTACGACAACAATTATTAGGGCGAACATTGTGAAAATACTGCCCCGAATTGCGCTCTGGCACTACGGCGTATTTGGGTTTCCACTCGCTTTGGTGGCGTTGCCAATTTACGTTTACATTCCGCAATTTTATGCCAGCCAACTCGGTCTTTCGCTGGGTTTAATTGCTGCAATCTTGCTGGTTGCGCGCTTGCTAGATGCGTTCATTGATCCACTAATTGGTGTCTGGGTGGACGGTCAGCACAGCAATCAAGCACGCGGAATTGTGCTGTCTTTGCCCTTGCTAATTATCGGTTTTAGCGCCTTATTTCACCCGCCGGCGGTGCCGGAAATGCAGGTGCTGGCCTGGTTTCTAGCCAGTCTGATGTTGGTTTATTTAGGATTGAGTTTGGCGAGTATTGCCTATCAAAGCTGGGGTGCCGCACTGACAAATTCAGGTAAGCAGCGCTCTGAGCTGACCGCCGTGCGCGAAGTGTGTGGCGTGTTTGGCGTGATGCTGGCAGCCACTTTGTCCAGCGTTAGCTCGCTGAATGTCCTGTCTAGTTTATTTGCCAGTTCACTGCTGCTGGCTGCCTTTTTTTTATTGCGACTCGCCCCGCGCGCAACGCCTGTTCGCCACCTTGCTAGCGGACTATCTGGGTTGCGTTGGCCACTGAACAATCGTCACTTTCGCTGGTTGTTTGCAGTGTTTGTCTTGAATGGTATTGCAGCAGCTATTCCTGCAACCTTGTTCCTTTTTTTTACCCAAGATCGGTTGCAACTGGGGGCCTATGCCGGCGGATTTTTAATGCTTTATTTTTTGGCAGCTGCATTGGCGATGCCGCTGTGGGTGCGGCTTGCAAAAAACAAGGGTGAAAAACAAGCTTGGCTTTACGCGATGGGACTTGCCATGGGAAGCTTTGCTTGGGGATATTTTTTAGCAGCCGGCAACAGCGGTGGCTTCGCCGCCATCTGCATTTTGTCTGGCGTAGCCCTGGCAGCGGATCTTGCTATGCCGCCCGCCCTGCTTGCTGCTGTCATCGGATACGCCAAGCATAGTGGCAAACACGAAGGCGCGTATTTTGGTTTGTGGAATTGGGCAACGAAACTGAATCTTGCATTAGCAGCCGGCATTTCCTTGCCGCTTTTGCAGTGGTTGGGGTATCAAAATGGATCGACAGATGGGGTTGGCTTGCAAGCCTTAGCCGTTGCTTACGCCTTGTTGCCTTGTTTATTAAAACTCGGGGCTGCCGTGTTGTTGTGGCGCGCCCCTTTGGGAGGACTGTAATCGTGAAGGAGAGTCAAAATGAAATGGAAAAAATATGCGGTCATGGTGCTGGGGATGTTGATGTTTTCGGCGTGTAGCACGCCAGAGGTCGCGCTCTACGCGCAAGAGAAACCGGCGTTGCAAATGCAACAGTATTTCAACGGCACGGTCGATGCGTGGGGAATGTTTCAAAATCGAAAAGGCGAGGTGTTGAAACGCTTTAAAGTGGTGATTCAGTGCAGCTGGCAAGGGGATGTTGGCACACTGGATGAAGACTTTAGCTATTCCGATGGCACTAAACAAAAACGCGTTTGGACCTTAAAAAAACAAGCAAATGGGCACTATATTGGCACGGCCGACGACGTGGTTGGTGAGGCGCTGGGGATGGTTTCTGGCAATGCATTGAACTGGAAATATGTCTTGGCGTTGCCGGTGGACGGCAAAGTGTACAACGTTAATTTCGACGATTGGATGGTTCTAATGGACGACAAAGTAATGCTGAATCGGGCGGTTATGAGTAAGTTCGGTTTCAAGCTGGGTGAAGTGATCTTGTCGTTCCGCAAGCGGCCATGAATCCATGAATCCAAGAATTCAAGATTGGCATGCGCAACGGGTGTGGATCATCGGGGCGTCCAGTGGTATCGGTGCCGCCTTGGCTCGGGACTTAACGCAGCGCGGTGCAAAACTGGCCTTGTCGGCTAGAAATAACGAATCATTACAAGCACTTGTGGCTAATCAGGTGAATACACTGGTCTTGCCTTTTGATGTCACGCAATGCACGGCTGTACAACAAGCGCGTGATGAGATTATGAAGCATTGGGGCGGGATTGATTTGGTGCTGATTGCGGCCGGTACCTATCAAAAAATGCGCGCCGATAATTTTGATTTGGCGGCTGCCAAGCAGATGCTGGAAACGAATCTATCTGGCACCTTGAATTGTCTGGATGCCGTGTTGCCCACTTTGCTCGCGCAAGGGCGCGGTGGCATTGGCATCGTCGCCTCGATTGCCGGCCTGAGCGGCTTGCCGCAGGCTTTGATTTACGGCCCCAGCAAAGCGGCACTGATTAATCTGTGTGAATCGCTCTATCTTGACTTACATGGGCGCGGCATTGCGGTGTATCTCATTAATCCGGGCTTCGTCGCCACGCCCTTAACTGCTCAAAACGACTTTGCCATGCCCGCGCTGATTTCAGCAGAAACGGCGGCAGCTGAGATTTTGCGCGGTATCGAACGCGGCGAATTTCACATCCACTTTCCACGTCGTTTCACCAATTGGCTGCGCGTGTTGCGCGTGTTACCGTACCGCCTGTATTTTTGGCTAATCCATCGGGTGACCGGACTATGATATATCGAGCTGAGCTGGGTAAAGTGCAACTTTTTTTTGCGACCATGTCGCCTATAACGCTGCACACTATCGCCGATTTATACGCCGCAGATGCGTATTTTAAAGACCCGTTTAATGAGGTGCGCGGACAGACAAACATCATTCATATTTTTGAGCATATGTTTATGCAAGTTGACGCGCCCCGCTTCATCATCAAGCAATCGGTATTAGAAGAATCGGATGCGTTCATCGTCTGGGATTTCGAATTTAAGGTGCGTGGAAAAGCGCAAGCGCAAACCATTCATGGCTCATCGCACCTGCGCTTTAATGCGGCTGGGAAAGTGGATTATCACCGCGATTACTGGGATGTCGCCGAAGAGTTGTACGAAAAGGTTCCCGTGCTGGGCGGGTTAATGCGATGGCTGAAAAAAATTGCAAGTACTTGATTATATTGGTTATTTTATTTTTTACTGCGAATTGACCCAAAAAAATAGCCGCATCAAGCTCGTGCATTATTGGCAGACGGTGCGGCGTAAAATGAAATGTATGCGCGCAAGATCTGACCCGATTGCACGGGTCGATTGAAGCTGAGAATGGGGTTGATGGCGCGTTTACGGCTTGAGGAAGTGCTGAATAAATCCATACTTCCTTAATCATTCTTCAGCACAGATACGTGTGGCGTCCTTCTTTTGTGATGGAAATTGCTGGCGTCACAGTAGCGTTGTTGACACATCAGTTTGAATTGCACCCAATTTCCCCATTTCATTGAACCAATTTTGCAGGTATCCTAGAAGTCCACTATCCGATATGTCTATGTTATGCTGCCAATAAAAAACTGCTTAGCCTGTGCGCGAAAAATCTCACCTTTTAGCGCTATCACCGCCTTAGTCTTGCTAAGCTATCCCGCGCTATTACTCACCGTTAGGGGCAGCATGGGCATTTTATTTGGTGTCATGCTAATCGCTTCATTGGCTTTTCTGTTCGGCTGTCGAAATAACAAAATCGCACCCCATTGGGATCAGACCAGTATCGCATTTGCCTTGGCGATGGTCTCTCCGGTTATCGCGATTTTGCTAAGCCAAGCGTACCACGGTCATTTCAATGCGCCCTCATACGATTGGGCTGTACGCTTCTTACTGGCTGTGCCTATTTACCTCGCGCTACGTCAAGCCAATATTCGCATCCTCACGTTACTGCAATACGGCTTGCCGTTAGGGGCGCTTATCGGACTCTTGATGTTAAAGCTACACCCCTTCGACTGGGGTGGCCGCCAAACCACCGCAGAATTTTTTAATCTCATTCACTTTAGCGACAGCGCACTCATGCTGGGATTTTTGTCCCTGTTTAGTATCAATTGGGAAAGAAAAGATCATCCTATTGTTATGATTTTTAAACTGAGCGGCTTTGCAGCAGGTGTCTATATGTCAGTTCAATCTGGCGCACGAGGTGGATGGGTCGCCATGCCTATCCTTTTGTTACTTTGGGTTATTGCTGGCAGCCAGAAACAAATCTGGCTCAAACTTTCCGTTGCCACTCTTCTTGTGGCGTTAGCGGCTTGGTTTAGCTATGAAAAAATTGACCTTGTGCATACGCGAATCGACTTAATTTTTTCTGATATAAGCGCGTATGTAAACGGCAACAAAGACACTTCCGTGGGTATTCGCTTTCAACTTTATCTTGCAGCGATTCATTTGTTTACTGAAAATCCGATATTTGGAGTTGGGCCGGGCGGATTTTCCCAGTCGATGGCTGCCTTAGCTGCAAACGGGATGGTTACGCCTCTCGGAGGCGTTTTGGGCACAGCCGAAGTTCATAATGAAATACTACACAAATGCGCCGAGACAGGTATTTTTGGACTCGTTTCCATCTTGGCGATTTACTTAGTTCCAGCAAAAATTCTGTTCAAAACGGCACAGTCCGCCACGACGATCATACGAACATCATCTTTTATAACAATATGTTTAATTTTAGGATTTTTTATTTTTGGCTTAACGGTTGAAATATTCGATTTGAAAATGACGGCTACATTTTTTGCATTCACCTTAGCCGTACTGCTGGCCTTAACGACGCACCATACGCTGCCACAAAAAAAGTAACGTTTTCAGCAGTACTGTCTAGGAATCCCTTTAAGTAACGGTCTGAATAGTGGAGTTCACGCTAAAAATCAGGGCGAACGCTAAATTTGGTGAGTGTATCCCGAGCCAAAATAAGTACAGCGGTCTCTTTTTTTGAGTAAAGCCTGTGATTTTTTTAACCTAGCTCTTGAAAGTGAGATTGTTTCCCCCATTTGCTGAAAATCGTAAATTTGGAGAGAAACGAATGAAACATAAACACACAGAGCACGTTGCGCCAGTGGTTGAAAATCCAGAGGTTTTGCCAGAAGCGTCCGCGCCAGAGACAATGCCTAATCTGGAAGAACTCATCAAAGCCGCGGAACTGAAAGCCCAAGAACATCACGATGCTTGGTTGCGGGCAAAAGCAGAAGGCGAAAATATTCGTCGCCGCGCAGCTGAAGACGTCAGTAAAGCGCAGAAATTTGCGGTCGAGCGCTTTTCAAATGAAATGCTGGCGGTGATGGATAGCTTGCAAGCAGGGTTGGCGGTAGAAACGGCCAGTGTGGAAAGTTTCAAAAGTGGCATGGAACTGACTTTAAAACAGCTGTCCGCAGTGTTTGAGAAATTTCACATTAAAGAAATCAATCCGCTGGGTGAAAAATTCGATGCGCACAAACATCAGGCGATTGGGATGGTCGATAGTGAGCAAGAACCCAATACCGTGGTGACGGTGATGCAAAAAGGCTACACCTTGAATGATCGCGTCATGCGTCCGGCGCTGGTGATGGTGGCGCAAGGAAATAATGCATAACACTTGAAATATCAAACATCGCCCTTATTTCCGGCGCACTGGCAAAAAGAGTAGAACTAAAATTTTTTATAACCTATTGTTTATATTGAGTATTTTACATAAAGGAAAGTATCATGGGAAAAATTATTGGCATTGACTTAGGTACGACAAATTCTTGCGTATCGGTGATGGAAGGTGGTAAGCCAAAAGTGATTGAAAATGCCGAAGGCGCGCGCACCACGCCGTCAATTATTGCTTATATGGAAGATGGCGAAGTTTTAGTGGGCGCGGCGGCTAAACGGCAAGCGGTGACGAATCCTAAAAACACTTTGTATGGCGTTAAACGCTTGATTGGACGGCGTTTTGAAGAGCCGATGGTGCAAAAAGACATTGCGATGGTGCCTTACCAAATTGTAAAGGCCAAGAATGGCGATGCGTGGATTAAGGTGCGCGATAAAGATATTTCCGCGCCAGAAATTTCTGCGCAAGTGTTGGTTAAAATGAAGAAAACGGCTGAAGATTATCTTGGCGAAGAAGTGACGGAAGCAGTGATTACTGTTCCTGCTTACTTTAACGATAGTCAGCGTCAAGCGACTAAAGATGCAGGACGCATTGCCGGTTTGGACGTTAAACGCATTATCAATGAACCGACGGCGGCAGCCTTGGCTTTTGGAATGGATAAACAAGAAGGCGATCGCAAAATTGCGGTGTATGACTTGGGCGGTGGTACCTTTGATATTTCAATTATCGATATTTCTGAAATCGACGGCGAACATCAATTTGAAGTATTGTCCACCAACGGCGATACGTTCTTGGGTGGCGAAGACTTTGACATGCGGGTGATTGAGTATCTGGTTGAAGAATTTAAGAAAGAGTCTGGCATTGATTTGAAGAAGGATATGTTGGCGTTGCAACGTCTGAAAGATGCGGCAGAAAAAGCCAAAATTGAATTGTCTTCGGCGCAACAAACGGAAGTGAATTTGCCTTACATCACCGCAGATTCCACAGGGCCAAAACATTTGGCCGTGAAAATTACTCGGGCAAAATTGGAAAGCATTGTCGAAGATTTGATCGCTCGTACCATCGATCCTTGCAAAACCGCAATGAAAGATGCCGGTGTTTCTGCTGCCGATATTGCCGATGTGATTTTGGTGGGAGGGCAAACCCGGATGCCTAAAGTACAAGAAAAGGTCAAAGAGTTCTTCGGCAAAGAGCCGCGCAAAGACGTGAATCCGGACGAAGCAGTGGCGGTGGGCGCTTCGATTCAAGGCGGCGTGTTGCAAGGCGAAGTGAAAGATGTGTTGCTGTTGGATGTGACGCCGTTGTCGCTTGGCATTGAAACCATGGGCAGCGTGATGACTAAGCTGATTAAGAAAAATACCACGATTCCAACCAAGGCTTCGCAAGTATTTTCCACTGCTGAGGATAATCAAAACGCCGTGACCATTCATGTGTTGCAAGGTGAGCGTGAAGTCGCTTCGGGCAATAAGAGTTTAGGGCAATTTAACTTATCGGATATTCCTCCTGCACCGCGCGGAATGCCGCAAATCGAAGTGACTTTTGATATTGATGCGAATGGAATTCTGCACGTCTCGGCTAAAGATAAAGCGACGGGTAAAGAAAATAAAATCAAGATTCAAGCAAGTTCCGGTTTGTCTGAAGCCGAAATTCAACGCATGGTGCAAGATGCGGAATCGCATGCGGATGAAGATAAAAAAGCAATTGAATTAGTGACTTCACGCAATCAACTGGATGCGTTAATTCATTCGACACAAAAATCGCTAAAGGAATATGGCGAACAATTGACTGCCGAAGAAAAAGCCGCCATCGAAGCTGCCTTGAAAGAAGCAGAAGAGGTCGTCAAAACTGACGATAAAGCGGCAATTGATGCGAAGTCGGAAGCCTTGGCAACCGCAGCACAAAAATTGGGTGAAAAAATGTACGCGGCAGAACAAGCTAAGCAACAAGCGGCTGGTGCGGATGCGGGACAAGCCGCAGCTGGCAATACGCCTCCGCATGATGATAATGTGGTCGATGCGGAATTCACTGAAGTAAAAGATAAGAAGTAATATCCAACCATCAAGGCACAGCAACACAGAGTTTTCCTCTGTCGTTGACTGTGCCTTAATCTTTTAATGGTGAGAACAAAATGTCGAAAAAAGACTATTACGAAGTGCTGGGAATTAACAAGGATGCTTCGGACGAAGAAATTAAAAAGGCCTATCGAAAGTTGGCGATGAAGTTCCATCCTGATCGCAACCCAGATAATCCGAAGGCAGAAGAGCATTTCAAAGAGGCTAAAGAGGCTTACGAAACCCTGAGCGACGGGCAAAAACGCGCCGCTTACGACCAATATGGACATGCGGCATTTGAAGCCGGCGGGATGGGTGGCGGCAATCCGTTTGGTGCCAGTGCTGGCGCGGGCGGTTTTGATTTCGGCGATATTTTCGGCGATATTTTCGGTGGCGCACGCGGTGCTGGCGGGCGGAATAGTCCGCATCGCGGAGCGGATTTGCGCTATAACTTGGAAGTTACCTTGGAAGAAGCGGCGCGCGGTGCACAAAAGCAAATCCGTATTCCAACCATGGAAGAGTGCGAAACTTGCAAAGGGACGGGCGCGAAGCCAGGGACCAGTGCAACGACTTGTCAAACTTGCTCTGGGCATGGTCAGGTGCGGATGCAACAAGGCTTTTTCTCCATTCAGCAACCTTGTCCGCGTTGTCATGGCAGCGGCAAGCAAATTAGTTCACCTTGCACTTCGTGTCACGGCGCGGGACGTATTAAGCAACACAAAACGCTAGAAATTAAAATTCCAGCTGGCATTGATACCGGAATGCGGCTAAGACATAGCGGACATGGTGAAGCAGGGAGCAATGGTGCGCCAAGCGGTGATTTGTATGTGGAAATTCACATTCGTCCTCACACTGTATTTGAACGTGAAGGAGATGATTTACATTGCGAAATGCCGATTAGTTTTGCCACCGCGGCCTTGGGCGGTGACATTGAAATTCCAACGTTAGATGGTAAAGCCAGTATTAAAATTCCGGCGGAAACGCAAAGCGGGCGTATTTTCCGCCTGCGTGGCAAAGGAATTAAAGGCATGCGCACCAATTCAAATGGCGATTTGCATTGCCATGTGATTGTCGAAACGCCAGTTAAGTTGACGGAGCGGCAGAAAGAATTGCTGCAAGAGTTTGAAGCAATTAGTACGGGTGATAGTGCTAGACACAGTCCGAGAGCAAATTCTTGGATGGATAAAGTGAAAGCGTTTTTTGGCTAAGTGAGTTAAGAAAATACTGATTAAATCAACCGTTCACCCTGAGTCTTTCGGCTGGCTCAAGAGAACCTTGGCGAAGAGTGATTTTAAATGATTGATTCTGTGTTGGTTTATTCCATTATGGTTCGACAAGCTCACCACGAACGGAATAAACCAGCAAACACTTAGAGACTAAATTCAGCCCTAACGCCGTATAAAAAATCATTGCTGATAGGTATTGAAGCAGAGCTGGAAGATGAGGAGGAGCTACTATCACTATTGTTGTTACTATCATCCGACATAGAGTAAGCATCTAAGCGACCATAAAACATGACAAGTAATTCTGTAGGCAGACCTATATTAACTTTTTTCCGATATCCATACTCACCTGCGATGGCAAATTTATAAATTGAATAATTCGGCATTTTTTTAACGAGGGAAAAGTTGTCTGTCAGCATCACGGTCGTTTTGCCAAAATCGAATTCAAGACTATTCGGAAACCACCCATAAATACGTTTAGGCGCCAGTCCTCTAAAGCTAAATCCGATGGTTTCCAATAACGCATCTGAATACACAACAGTAACTTTTTTGCCATTTTCAAGATTCGTCCAATTAGCAGTTTGGTCTTCCAAGGGTTTCTGCAGCCTATCCAAAAATAAGCCAAAACTAGAATCGCCTTCGCCCATTTTGTGGTCACCAATAATTCTAAAGTCAATTCTCTCCCGTTTGGTTTTTAGACCAAGGGTTTGTCCACTGGTTGCCTGATATAAACCCGGGTCGGCAGATGTCATATTTCCTGAGGCTGCGGTGGTATTTTGCTGCGAAATTAAGAGTACATCTTTGGTGTTGCCAGCTGTCAGGTAAGTATTAAAAATATATTGGCTGTAACTCAATGACAACGGTAGTGGACTGATGCGATTAAAGTTAGCCTCAATGCGGTTAATTAAGGCGGCATTTTTAGCATAGTTAGCTTGGTCACTTGCGGTTTCTCCACTTTGTTTGCGCGTCCAAGTAAAAACCTTATTTGCAAACAAATCAAGAGCAAAGTCGGTGGTCAAAATCGGTTGATTTTCGATGGCTGTTCCGCTCGGTACGTCGAAATTGACATTGGTATAGGATGACCCCAGATGAACGCTGATCCAATTTGGAGAATCAGTAGTAACAGCTTCCGTTGAAATCTGGTTTTTAGCTAGCAAGGGTTCGCTTGCCATACACGGTAATGCGAATGTGAGGGCAGCTAAGAAATAGACTTTTTTTATTGTTTGCATAATTGAGCGCTCCTTGGTTAAGTCAGCGGTAGTCAGGTTTTTCATAGGATTGGTGTTAAAAAGTCAAAAGTAGCAAACTTGAGATGCTTTTGACTCAGCACTCAATTAGGGTATTGGTTCATGCATTGGATCGCACCGTCAGTGCCAAGGCGCTGCATACATTCGGAACGATTTTTAAACTTCAAGGCGCGCTTTTTTTCAGGAAACTGTTGGAAACATTTCATTGCACCCTCTGTTCCCAGCTTGTTTAAACACTCTTCCCTCGATTTAAACTTGTGCTGAGTTTTTGGCCTGTCGGGAAATTGATTGAAACACGTGATCGCCCCATCAGTACCAAGTGCCTGCAGGCATTCGGAACGGTTCTTAAATGAAGCCGCATTGACGGAATTCACTCCAACGATCAGTAGGGTGGTACAAAAAAATAGCTTTAACATTTTTATTTCTCCTCGCCGCTAAATTAAATCTGGAGATTGTGTGGGCTGCACAGCCCTAGCGAATAGCTTGCCCTGAATTGAGTATGTCCGTTGATTCCCTATTTCTGAGGTTAACGCCATAGCAAAAACTCGAACTCGGGCACTTTAACAAGGGGGGTACGTCAAGCTCAATATCCGCGTGGCGTTGGGGTGTTTTAAAGTAAATGGTGAGGAGCGTTTGGGTCTTGCAGGGGAATAAGTAGATTGCTAAATACCGATTAGCAATGTTACCGCTCTCGTTGAGCAGCAAAATTGAAATTCAAACTTTAAGATGGCAAAGCCAGCATTAAAATTCCGGCGGAAATGCAATGCAACAGACTTTTGAATAAAGTCAATTAAATCAATTTGTTAAAAAGAAACCCCGCTGATGCGGGGTTTTTATTTTCGAGCAAGGAGATGGCGTTATTGAATATCAACGATGCGGGTAGGTTTTAAATTAGCATACGAAGGCATCGCCATTCCAAGTGAAGCACCGATATATGTCGGATCCGCAATGACAAAACGCTGTCCCTGAAATTCGACCGTGGCTGCATTAGGCAGCGCGGTTTTAAGTAGCACTGCGGTGGTCATGTGTCCTGGATAGAGTAATCCGATGGCTTTGATCCCCAGTAATTCGTGTACTAACCAAGCAAATAAAACCGCGCGATCTTCGCAGTCGTTAAACTGAAAGTGCAAGGACTCTTCGACAAAGAAGTATTTTTCACGACCAAATTGCTCATTATCCGTTTTGTAGGGAAACGCTTTTTGCACGAAATTGAGCAAATAATAGACGGCTTCATTTTCTGTCATGCCGCTGGTCAAATGCCTTAATTCCTGTAGCAACGCTTGGCGCAAAGGTGAACTAGCCGCAGTATTAAAATACAATTCAAAATCGGATTGCGGGAAAGTCGATAAATACGCGACTAAACTACGATCATACGGCACTGAAAACTGAATTGTTTTTCCTTTGTATTCAAAAGACAAATTCCGATTTGCCGTGCTGGTTCGGGTAAATGTGGTTGAGGCGGCTCGAATATTCAAGGATTTGAGACGCACCGGATAATTGGCTTCGTAAGTGGCAAAACGTCCGATTTTGTCGCCGTGATTCTCATCCAATACGGCGTAATAAGTTTGGTTGCCCACGGTGGTAAATTTGGTTGCAAACACAGCTTGCTGAACCGCAACCCATAAATAAATATCGTTGCTGGCATAGCCAACCCGCACATCGTAGCCGGACTTGATCAAGAAAAACCAGAGCAGTAAATTTTGCTCAGCTGGATGTGCCGGCTGTAAGGTACGGGTGAAATCACGCCACAGTGATACATACGCCCAATCATCTAGCTTAAGTTGTGTGCGAGCGGCATTGATTGATTCAATGGTTGCCGCGTATTCAGTGCCACTCATTTGTGTCCAAAAATCGCTAAAAACCGCTGCGCGCGCAACGCCTTTCATTTGGTAATGTTTCCAGCGCTCATCAAATGCCAATTTAATTGCGTTGCCATAAAACGTCAGCTCAAGTTGATTGGGACTAAGGACAACGGGTTTGAGCTGTACCGGCGGGGGGGCGATAGGTTCGATTTTCAACTTGCTGCGCCGAGATAGGGCAGGCGATACGGCTGGAATTTGTTGTGGTTTCGGTTCGGCGATGCGAACACGCCCGCGAAAAGTATCAAATTCACGCCATTGATTTTTTAAAAACCCTGCAAATTCCTGATCCTGTTGTTCTTTATAGGCTTGAAATTCAGCTCGAACTTGTTGCGAACCTTGCATTTGCTGCTGCCGATAGGCTTCGAATTCATCTATCGCGTGTACGCTGGCAGAAAAGGAGGCTGTCATCAACGTAAAACTGAGCGTGATAACAGAATTTATGGAAGAGGTTTTCATAAAAAATCCTTAATAATCAACAGGTTAGAGATTAAAATTTAATTGGCCGGCACGACCCAAACCCATAACATGTTTCTGTGTGAATCAAGCCATTTCGCTTTGACGACGCACTGGACATTATTTTGGTTGAGAACTTGGTGGGTGCTGCTATTGAGATTTTCGCTTGCTTGACCATTGTGCACTTCAGTGCTCATGTTTTGAATTGATTCCACCGTCACTCCGTAGCGACGGGCAAATTCTTCGCGCGCCCGCAACGTGGCGGCTTCATCTTGTTTGACAGGGCCAAAGACGTTATCGCCGGCAAAGCCGACGGCACCATCTCCAGGGTTGTCTAGCCAAGCAGGGCGATCGTTCGGGTTCGTGGTCGTTACTGCTTCCGGTTTGATATTCACGCAAGCGGTCAGCATTAAAGATGCCAATAAGACGGTTGAAAATAAGCGAAAATTAAACATTACAACTCCTAATCTTGAACTTGGTTAATCCACAGCGCACCGAATCCTTCCAGTGATTCGAGGGATTGGCGTGTTTCGCCACTTAAAGGTCGATCATCCACACGGTTGCCGTCAAAAGACACCATCCGATCTGCACTTAAAGAAAACACTTTTTTGTATTCAATAAATTCGCGCTCAGTATTGGCTTGATAGGCTTGAAACTCAGCTTGCTCACGGGCAATCGCCTGCTCACCTTCGCGTTTCATCGCTTCAAATTCATCCTGTTCAGCTCGTTTATGAATTTCAAAATCGGCATTAGGACTAGCAATGGTGAGTGTCCCTTTGCGCATTCCAACTTCTCGCCGTTCCGGCGTGTCCGCAACCAAAAATCGGGTTCCGCGAATACCCATTGTGGCTGTTTTGGTGCGTACTTCTTGGGTTCGATCTTGCCCTTTGATGGTGTTGACAGCGTAATAAACTAGTCCACTAATTTGACGGAAAAATCCAGCGTGTTCGTTAGCCTGATTAATTTCAACTCGACTGTTTTTGTCCAAAACAATAAAGCCGGCAGTGCCTACTTTGACGACAGCACGACCATTGGGCCCCGTGCTTAAAATGTTTGCTTGCGGCAAAATACTGCGGTTGGCTACCGGTCGTGTTTGGTTGTCTGAAGGATTGGATACGGTGACGCTTCCCTCTGTTTTGACGATTTGAATAGGATGCGCTGCTGCCAGTGAGGTTGCAAACAACATTGACAATCCAAGCATAAGCGGGCGAATTAAATTCATTTTTATCTCCTTACTTCATTGGATAACTGCTCATGAGATTCGTCTGCGTGAGCGCTTTGCACGTCCGGTGAATTGCTGATGTTTGCGGGTGCAACAAGTTTCTCAGCGCAGCCGAATAATGCAAGGCAAGTGAAAATGACGAGAAATTTAGAAATAAAGGGTTTCATGATTGTTCACCTTAATAAACGAATGGGATGGTCAATAAAAAAGCCTATGCCCAACGGTGAGCATAGGCTTGATTCGCTTGCGAATTCTACGACCTTAGTGTGCAGGTGCACTCGCTGGTGGCATTTGTTGAGCGGCGATTGCAGCAGCCATTTCATCTTGAGATTTGCCAGCTTGGAAACGTTGCCACATTGCACGTTCATTGTTCATGCTGGTTTTGACGGCAACTTCAGTCATTTTTGCGACAGAGGCTGGGTCAAGTCCAAGCAATACATACATTTTGCCGTTTGGAGCAGATTTCGATCTAAAAATACGTGTGCCAACCAACGTTTCATTGGTAATTTGTTTAGTCACAGCGGTATTGACTTGATCAACGGTCACGTCACGACCAGCACCAGTGGTTTCAGCATATTGCTTGATCATGCCGGCAACTTGAACCTTCATGCGTTGAGCCAATTGTAAACGAGCATCTGCCGCCGCCATTTGTTTAGCGAAACCTTCACCGGCAGGTGTAATTTCAGCGATGCCGACTGCGCTCACTTCAACGCCCTCAACTGGACCATCACAAATCCACAAAGGTGCAGCGATTTCAGTACCGCCGTAAGTGCATTCGGCAACCGCTGCGGCTGGTGCTGGTGCGACTGCGGCTGCTGGCTTAGTGGGTTCGCTGACGCAAGCACTTAAACCCAAAGCGATAACAGAAGATAAAACAACACCGGAAAATTTTGACATATAAACCCCTAAAAAAGTTTGAAAGAAACACGCGAACTCAAAAAGCAACCTTTTTGAAACTGATGATAGTAATTCGGATGCGTAATTTACTTTAGCTGGCAAAAAATCACAACCCCCTTCCCAGCAAAATTCTGTCAGGGTTCGTTCTGTGCATTCACCAATTTGACTAAAGCATATTCCAAGCTTTCGGATAAGGCGTGCCAACTGGCATCAATAATATTGGCGCTTGCCCCCACGGTTGTCCAAATATGCCCACCCCCTTGGAAGGTGATTAACACACGAATTTGCGCCGATGTGCCATTGGCACTATCTAAAATCCGCACTTTATAATCAATCAGGCGCACGGTTTTTAGCACCGGATAAACGCCGGCCAATGCACTACGCAAGGCGGTGGAAAGTGCATTCACTGGGCCATTCCCCTCTGCCGCAACAAATTTTATTTCCTCATTAACTTTAACTTTAACCGTCGCTTCCGATAACAAGCCACGACTTTCCCTGCGTTCGGTAATTACAAAATAGTCAATTAATTCAAATGGTTGCACATAATCTGGACGCAAGCGATGCAGCATCAATTCGACACTGGCTTCGGCGGCTTCAAAGGTAAAGCCTTCGTGTTCAAGTCGTTTAATGTGATTCAGTACCCGTTGCGCTTGTTCGTTATCCAGGTTCAGTCCGAGCGCTTTGGCGTGTAATTGAATATTGCCGCGTCCGGATAATTCCGAAACTATCGAGCGCATTTCATTGCCCACCAGGGTGGGGTCAATATGTTGATAGGTGTCACTGGCTTTTAAGATCGCCGCTACGTGAATGCCGCCTTTATGGGCAAACGCGCTGTGTCCAATAAAAGGCGCATGGGTGTAATGTTTTAAATTAACGACTTCCGCTACAAAACGTGACAGAGCGGTTAGCTCACGCAATTGTGCTGGCGTGACTACGTGTCGATTCATCTTCAATTGTAAATTGGGAATAATAGTGGTTAGGTTGGCATTGCCGACGCGTTCGCCGTAGCCGTTAATTGTGCCTTGAACTTGTGTGCAGCCACCGCGCACGGCTGCCAGCGAATTGGCCACGCCGCAACCGCTATCGTTATGGCAATGTACGCCCAGCGGTGCGCGCAAATGCTGGCTGACTTCGCGCACGATCGCTTCAACTTCCCACGGGAGTTTGCCTCCATTGGTTTCACAGAGCACCAGCCAATCTGCACCGGCATCTGCGGCGGCATGCAAGGTTGCCAAGGCATAGTCGGGATTGGCAACAAATCCATCAAAGAAATGTTCCGCGTCAAAAATCACTTCGCGACCGTGCGACTTGATATACGCCACACTGTCGCGAATCATGGCCAGATTTTCTTCTAAGCTGGCAGATAACACCGTTTTTACATGGTAGTCCGAACTTTTACCGACCATCGTGACCACAGATGTTTCGGCATCCAACAATGCTTTTAAATTAGTGTCTTGCTCACAAGACACACTTTTTTGCCGGGTGCGCCCGAAGGCTGCTAATTTGGCCTTGCCTAGATTTAGCTGCTTCGCCCGCATAAAAAATTCTGCATCTTTAGGGTTTGAGCCCGGCCATCCGCCTTCGATATAATGAAAGCCAAAATCTGATAAATGCTTTGCAATCAATAACTTATCGTCAACGGAAAGTGAAATATCTTCGCGCTGAGTGCCGTCGCGTAAGGTGGTGTCATATAAAAAAACTGAGCTCATGTTGGAAAATCCGATTGGGGAAGCGGAAGTTTATCATTTTGTGTTGCAAAAACGCATCGCTTCGGGCGACAAAGCGATGCGTTCTGAGCTGGGACGGCGGAGGCGAGCGGCACTGTAACGTCCGCTATTGAGCCTATTGGGCAGTTTTATCGCGTTCAATCAGGGCATAGGCGGAGTGGTTATGAATCGACTCGAAGTTTTCTGATTCCACAATATAAGCCTCAATTCGTGCGTCGGCATTCAGTTCGGCGGCCACATCGCGCACAATATCTTCAACAAATTTGGGGTTGTCGAACGCGCGTTCCGTGACATATTTTTCATCCGGACGTTTCAGTAAGCCAAATAATTCACAGGAAGCCTGTTGTTCTGGGATGCGAACAAGGTCTTCAATCCAGACAACATCGCAGGTTTTTGCCGTGATGGTGACGTGGGAACGTTGATTGTGTGCGCCACGCTCGGAAATTTGCTTGGAACAAGGGCAAAGTGTCGTCACGGGCACGATCACTTTCATGCTGAAGTGATAGTTCCCGTCAAGAATTTCTCCGACAAAGGTCACGTCATAATCCAACAGGCTTTGTACACCAGATACTGGCGCGGTTTTGTTGACGAAATAGGGGAAATTCATTTCGATATATGCGGATTCCGCCTCGAGTCTTTTCGTCATTTCGCGCAAAATACTTTCAAAAGATTCAACGGAAATTTCGCGTCCGTGCTGATTCAAAATTTCCACAAAACGCGACATATGCGTGCCTTTAAAGTGATGCGGCAAATGCACGTACATATTAAAATTGGCAATCGTATGTTGCACGCCGACGCTTTTATCTTTGACCACAATAGGATGGCGAATGCTTTTGATACCCACTTTGTTAATCGCTAAATGGCGTGTGTCGGCTCTGCTTTGAACATCAGGAATCAAGGGGGAAGTCGTTTTCATGATTAAGCTTTCAAAATTAAAAGGGAATGTGCGGTGCTTTGACCAACTAATTTAGTCAAGTTTATTTCATTTGTCAAACAGTTCGTTTTTTCATGAATTTAAGCTGGCGACAATTGGCGCGCAATGTATTTGAAAAGAGACTTGCTCATCCGTGTAAAAGACGGTTGGCAAGCGCTGGATAGTCAGGCATTACAGCGCAAGCAGGTTCGCGTTATGTTTTTTTAAACAGAGAGACGTGATTGCCGATTTATCTGCTGGCGTTGCGTACAGCAACGTTGGTTTCAGTCTAGGCAAGCCGCTTTAGTTGAGATCAGCGAGAGCCGTTTGAACGCGAGAAACAATGCCTGCTGAATTTAAACCACACGCTGCGAGTAGTTTGGTGGGCTCGCCTTGTTCGATAAATTCATCCGGCAAACCCAATATAATCAATGGCTTACAAATTCCGTTCTGAGCAAGAAATTCGGCGACTGCGCTGCCCGCACCACCCTGGACGGTATTTTCTTCCACGGTAAGCAACAGCGAATGGCTCGCCGCCAAGCTCAAAATCAATGCACTGTCTAACGGTTTAATAAAGCGCATATTGGCAACGCTGGCATTCAGTGTTTCTGCCGCTTGTAGCGCCGGAGCTAGCATTGAGCCAAACGCAAAAATCGCCACTTTTTCGCCTTGCCGGCGCAATTCGCCTTTGCCGACGGGTAAGCTGTCCAGCGATTTTTGCACCGCCACGCCACTACCGCTGCCGCGCGGATAACGTACCGCCGTCGGCGACTGCATTTGGTATGCGGTGCTAAGTAGTTGCCGGCATTCGTTTTCGTCCGCCGGTGCCATGATGGTTAAATTGGGGATGCAGCGTAAAAAGCTCAGATCAAAACTACCGGCGTGTGTTGCGCCATCTGCACCCACCAAGCCGCCGCGATCAATGGCGAACATGACCGGTAAATTTTGAATGGCAATGTCGTGAATTAGTTGGTCATACGCGCGTTGTAAAAAAGTGGAATAAATCGCCACTACCGGTTTGTAACCCTCGCACGCCAAGCCGGCGGCAAAGGTCAGCGCGTGTTGCTCGGCGATGCCAACATCGAAATAACGTTGCGGAAATTGTGCCGCGAAATCGCCTAGGCCAGAACCTTCGCACATGGCGGGCGTGATGCCGACCAGCTTTTCATCCACTGCCGCCATGTCACATAACCATTCTCCAAAAATTTGCGTGTAAGTTTTTTTCTGCGCGGGTTTTGGAATAATGCCTTGAATTGGATCAAATTTGCTAACACCATGATATAAAAGACAATTTTTTTCTGCATGCGCATAGCCTTTGCCTTTTTGCGTGACGACGTGTAGAAATTGCGGACCTTCTAATTGGCGGATATTTTGCAAAGTGGTGATCAGCGTATCTAAATTATGCCCGTCAATTGGACCGATATAATTAAACCCCAACTCCTCAAACATCGTTCCAGGCGTGACCATGCCCTTAACGTGTTCTTCGGCGCGTTTGGCAAATTCCAGTACCGGCGGCATGCCTTTCAGTACTTTTTCGCTGCCGCGCCGCATGGCCGCATAAAAACGTCCGGACATTAATTTCGCCAGATAATTATTCAGCGCGCCGACCGGAGTGGAAATTGACATATCGTTGTCGTTCAAAATCACCAGCAAATTCGCGTCTAGTGTGCCGGCATTATTCAACGCTTCAAACGCCATGCCACCCGTCATTGCACCGTCGCCGATAATCGCCACCGCCCGTTTTTCGGTGCCCGCTAATCGTGCCGCCACCGCCATGCCGAGCGCCGCGGAAATCGAGGTGCTGGAATGCCCAGTGCCGAATGCATCGTAAGGACTTTCGTCGCGTTTTGGGAAACCCGCCAGGCCGTCTTTCATGCGCAAAGTCTTCATTGCCTCGCGTCGCCCAGTCAAAATTTTGTGCGCGTAAGTTTGATGGCCGACATCCCACACCAAGGCGTCGTCCGGTGTGTTGAACACGTAGTGCAGGGCGATGGTCAGCTCAATTGTGCCTAGATTGGAAGAGAGATGGCCGCCGGTTTGGCTGACGGATTCAATCAGAAAAGCACGTAATTCTTCGGCTAAGGGTGGCAGTTGTTTGCGCTCCAACTGCCGGAGTTCTAGGGGCGAATTAAGCTGCGGCAATAGCGGCATTGGGGCGGATGACATTAAAATTTCCTCATCACAATAAAGTCCGCTAATTCACGCAGGCGAGTTCCAGATTCTTCAAATAAATCAAGGGCTTGCAATGCTTCCTGATGAAGCTCTGCTGCCATTTTTTTTGCCGCGCTGACACCGAGTAAAGAAACATAGGTCGGTTTGTCGTGGTCGGCGTCTTTTCCGGCTGTTTTGCCTAATGTGGCGGTATCAGCTTCGGCATCCAGCACATCATCGACTACCTGAAACGCCAAACCGACGCATTTGCCGTAATGGTCGAGTTGGTCGAGTTGCGCTTGTTCCAGTTCGCCGCAATACGCGCCTAACACAATCGCCGCGCGAATCAATGCGCCGGTTTTGTGAATGTGCATAAATTCTAATTCGGATAGCGTGAGCGGTAAGCCAACGCTCGCTAAATCGAACGCTTGACCGCCCGCCATGCCGCGTGAACCGGAGGCTTGCGCCAGCAATTTGATCATTTTCAATTGTCGCAAGGGGTCATCGCTTAAACAAGAATCAGACAATAATTGGAACGCCAGACTTTGCAGGGCATCGCCCACCAGCAAGGCACTGGCTTCGTCATACTCGATGTGACAAGTGGGCTTGCCGCGCCGTAACACATCGTTATCCATGCAGGGCATGTCGTCATGCACCAGCGAATACGCGTGAATTAACTCGACCGCGGCGGCGGCAAAATTCACCTTTTCCAGCGGTGCACCGGCCAATTCACCCGCCGCAAAAGCCAACAAAGGACGGACGCGCTTGCCACCATCCAATACGCTGTAACGCATGGCTGAATGCAAACGCTGTGGCGCGATGTCCGCTGCCGGCAAGACCTGACGTAAAACCGTTTCAAATTGTTGTTGATGTGCGCTGACCCACGCCGAGAAATTAGACATCGCTGACCTTTGCGCCTTCAGCGAAATTTTTTAATACACCGTCTTCCAACACGCGCACTTGTTGCTGCACGTCATCTAAGCGATGACGGCATTGCTGCAACAAAACCGCACCGCGCTGATAGGCACTGAGCGAATCTTCCAGTGACAATTGACCGGACTCCATATTGGCGACCACCTGTTCCAGCGCTAATAAATCAGCTTCAAAGGTTGAGGTTTTAGGAATTTTTGTCGCCATGATGAGTTAACCGAGTTACGAAAGGCGTGCATTTTACCCAACCCGCATTGCAAGCGCTACTTTTGCTTGAGTTCAGGTAATTCATTCAGCCAAGAGGCATGAAAAACGCCGTTCGTGGTGAGTTCGTGAACGGCGTAGCACGAACGGTTTGATGCGATTTTCAGCTAATTGAGCTGAGTTTCTTTACAGAAAGTTGCCCTGTAAATACTGCTGTCGCAGTGCGCTAGGCATCCGTTCAATGGCGTAGCGCAACGTGGTTCTGGGCAGTTGCTGATAATGTTTGCGTAAAAATGCTTCCGTTTGTGACGAATCGCGTTTGGCAATTTCCCGTAACATCCAGCCGACCGCTTTGTGGATTAAATCGTGTCGGTCTTGCAGCAAGCATTCGGCTAAACGCAACGTGTCATCAAACTGATTTTGCCGAATAAAATAAAAGCTAGCCACAATGGCGATGCGGCGCTCCCACAACCAATCTGAACGCGCTAAGTCATCCAAAATGCCGCGTGCTTTATCGAATAAATAATGCCCTACAATCTGGGCTGCACTGCTGTCGACCAAGTCCCAATTGTTGATGAAACGGGTGTGATCTAAATACAGCTGATAAGCGCTGTTTTTAGCCTCGACAGTGCCATGTTGATAAAAGTCAATCAGCAAATATAAGGCGAGCAAACGCTCTTCATGGTTGGATGAGCGCAGCATTTGACCCACGGTTTCAAGGTTTGTACCCCGAAATTCTTGGCTTAAGGCGCGCAGCGCAGGCACGTTAATCCCGATAAAAATATCGCCTTCGGCATACTGTCCTGGCCCTGTTTTAAAAAAACGTTGGGAAATTTTAGCCACTTCAGGATTGGCTAGTTGCTGTAATCTTGCCTGAATAACTGGGTAATGATTGTTTATTGTCACCGCTATCGTCATCGCCATTTCCTTTTGCTTTGAATTCACGCTTTTGTTTGAAGCACCGACTGCCTGCGTGCCAAGATGCGATATTAGGCGGCAGAGCCGAAGCGAAGCAAGCCCTTGATCTGCGATAGGGATCGGTCTAAACACGCGTCACAAATTAGGCTTTTGCGTCTGGGGCTTTTCTGCTAAAGTCCGCGCCGTTTTGCGCTGTTCAAAGCTGCCAAATTCAGGATAAATCAAGCATTACGAATTTTAAGGAATATCAATGAAATCAATAGGTTATAAAAATATCGCTCTTATCGCAGGATTTTCGTTACTGATGTTCGCTACTCGTTTTCAGCATTTTGGTAATGCGTTTACCTTGCCCGACGCGTCGTTGGCGATTTTTTTCTTGGGCGGTTTGTATTTTGCGGGGCAAAAAATAGCGCGTTGGATTTTCTTGGCTTGGCTGCTTCAAGCCGCTGGAATTGATTATTGGGCGACGACGCAATTGGGCGTGAGCGATTGGTGTTTGACGCCCGCTTACCCTTTTTTAATTTTGGCGTATTTTGCACTTTGGTTTGCGGGGAAATGGATTGCGCCGCGCTGCAATGGGCGTGCCACAGATTTATGGTTGGTATTCACTGCTGCGACGTTGGCTTCTGTGCTGGCTTTTGGGATTTCAAATCTCAGTTTCTTTTTGTTTTCAGGGCGTTACGCGGAAATGTCGTTGTTTGAATATAGCTCACGCGTACTGCAATTCTTGCCTTCTTACCTTGCCGTCGCGCTATTTTATGTAGCGATTGCGCGGGCGATTCAACTATTATTTGCTTTGCGGCGTACGGCTGCACGCCTTGTTTGATGTTGCTATCGCGCCGTTAATGTCTGCATGACTAGTACTCAACTTTACTTACGACTCCTTGGTTATATCAAACCATACTGGCGTACATTCGCTCTGTCTATCCTGGGCATGGCGGTCGCGGCCGCCACGGAAGCCATGTTGCCTGCTTTGCTCAAGCCGATGTTAGATGGAACGTTTGTACACCGCGATGATGCGGTGATTCGCTGGGCCCCGGTTTTGCTTCTGGTCATTTTCTTCATTCGCGGCGTTGCTTCGTTTGTCGGTACCTTAGCGATCGGTTGGGTTGGCAATAAGCTGGTGATGGATTTACGTGAACTGATGTTTGCAAAATTACTGTCTTTGCCCGCGCGCTTTTTTGATAACCATTCCACTGGACAATTAATTTCTAAACTCACTTTTGATGTGACGCAAGTGACGGCTGCCGCAACCAATGTGGTGACAGTGATTTTGCGCGATACCATTACTGTGATCGGGTTAATGGCTTGGCTGCTGTATTTAAACTGGAAGTTAACCATGCTGACGCTGGTAATGTTGCCGATTATCGCTTTGATTATTAAGGTCATTAGTAATCGTGAGCGCGATGCCAGTCGAATGACTCAAGTCGCCATGGGCGATATTACTCAAGTGATTGAAGAAAGCGTAACTGCCCAAAAAGTAGTGAAATTATTTGGTGGTCAACCTTACGAAACGCTGCGTTTTTATCATCAAGCCAATTGGGTACGTCGTCATGCTATGAAGCAAGTCGTTGCCGCAGCCGCTAATGTACCCATTGTACAGATGGTGGCGGCGATGGCCTTGGCGGTCATAATGTATTTAGCCATTCAGCAAGCGCAAACGGATGAATCCACGGTGGGAGGATTTTTATCTTTTATTGCAGCGATGTTAATGTTGACTTCGCCCGCTAAACGTATTGCCAGTGTGACTGAATTTTTGCAACGGGGTCTTGCTGCTGCCGAAAGTGTGTTTGCGTTAATCGATACGCAAGGAGAAGTCGATTGCGGAACAACCCAACTCAGCCGTGCCCAAGGGCATTTGGTGTTTGAAAATGTCAGCCTGTCTTATCAAGAAGACGCACATTTTGCCTTGCGGGATATTTGTTTGGACATTCCGGCGGGGCAATCGGTTGCCTTGGTGGGCGCTTCGGGTAGCGGAAAATCGACTATGGCGAACTTAGTGCCGCGCTTTTATTTGCCTACACAGGGTCGCATTACCCTGGACGGATATGACTTGGCGGAACTGACGTTAACCAGTTTGCGTGCCAATATCGCGCTGGTCAGTCAAGAAGTGGTGCTATTTAATGACACTATCAGCGCCAACATCGTTTATGGACAAGACCGCAATGTGCCAGAAATAGAAATTATTGCCGCTGCGAATGCCGCCCACGCCATGGAATTTATCCGCGATTTACCCGAAGGACTGAGTACCTTGGTGGGTGAAAAGGGGGTGCGTTTATCCGGTGGACAGCGCCAGCGCATCGCCATTGCTCGTGCGATTTTAAAAAATGCGCCGCTGTTGATTTTGGATGAAGCGACGTCGGCATTGGATAGCGAATCAGAGCGCCACGTGCAAGCCGCCTTGGAAACGCTGATGCAAGGGCGTACCACCTTGGTGATCGCGCATCGTTTGTCCACTATTGAAAAAGCAGACCTCATCGTTGTGATGCAAAAAGGACAGATTGTTGAAATCGGCACGCACCGTGAATTACTGAAAAAGAACGGCGTGTACGAACAATTGCACCGCATTCAATTTGAATGGCATGATGCGGAAGCTGCAAAAACGCGCAAAAGTAGTTGACAGTTAACGTCCTGATCGTTAAATTATACCCTAGCAATTAACTCAACCAATTATCACTTTTAAGGAGATTACTATGGCTGTTCTCGTAGGCAAAACTGCACCCGATTTCACCGCAACTGCCGTGTTAGGCAACAATGAAATCACTGACATCACTTTTTCCAAGGTTACGCAAGGCAAATATGCTGTAGTGTTTTTCTACCCGTTAGACTTTACTTTTGTCTGCCCTTCCGAATTGATAGCATTTAATCACCGTTTGGCTGAATTCAAAGCACGCAATGTTGAAGTGTTAGGGGTGTCGATTGACTCACAATTTAGTCACCTGGCTTGGAAAAATACACCTGTTGAAAAAGGCGGCATTGGACAGGTAGGCTATACGCTGGTCGCTGACGTGAAGCACGAAATTTGCAAGGCTTACGACGTTGAATCGGATGGTGGCGTAGCGTTCCGTGGTTCGTTCCTAATTGACCGCGCTGGCATCGTGCAACACCAAGTGGTGAACAATTTGCCACTCGGTCGCAACATCGACGAAATGTTGCGCATGGTTGATGCGCTGCAATTCACTGAAGAACATGGTGAAGTTTGCCCTGCGGGTTGGAGCAAAGGTAAAGCCGGCATGAATGCTTCCACTGAGGGCGTGGCTAAGTATTTGTCTGCACATGCAGATAGTCTGTAACTCTTTGTTTTTATTCAATTATTTGGATATAATAAAAAAAGCTCCTGTTGGAGCTTTTTTTTGCGCGAAACTTCAGGCTGAACTTTGTCGCGAAAAAAACCCGCGTGTGCGGGTTTTAGTCAGAAAGAAAAAGCTTTATTTTAGCTTGGTTTCTTTGTAAGCAACATGCTTGCGAGCCACTGGATCAAACTTTTTGATTTCGAGTTTTTCGGGTGTGGTGCGTTTATTTTTGTCGGTAGTGTAGAAATGACCGGTGCCAGCGGTGGATTCTAATTTGATTTTTTCACGCATTTTTATTACTCCTTAGATTTTTTCGCCATTGGCGCGCATTTCAAATAACACGGCATCAATGCCATTTTTGTCGATTGTGCGCAACGCGGCATTACTCAAACGCAATGATACCCAACGATTTTCGGATTCAACCCACAGGCGACGGCGCTGTAGATTCGGTAAAAAGCGACGCTTAGTTTTATTGTTTGCGTGAGAAACATTGTTACCCACCATTGGGCGTTTTCCAGTTACTTGACATACACGTGCCATGATTTAGCTCCAGCCTGATTTTCAAAGAGGCGCGATTGTACTCGAAACTATTTTTCGGTTCAACTTTTTATCATGTCGAGTTGGTGGTTTTAATGTCCAAGTGCAACAATGTTAAGTTTGTCTGCCCAGCAAGCATTAAAGGCAAAAATACCTTCAGGAAGGAGCGGTTTGGCTGGGCATCTCCGGTTTAGCGACTTTCTCTGTCTGGCGTTGAGTTTTAGGCGATGTCGTCGAGCTGGCGTTGAGAGAACGCAGACAGGTCTGACCCTTTTGGCAAATACTGACGCATTAAGTCTTTGGTATTGTCGTTCTGCCCCGCTCCCACGGGCTGTGCCGGAGGGCAAAGTAAGCCGTGATGCCGGTGTTTTGAGTCAGCTTTGCAGGTTGAGCCATTTTGCGCCCCTGCCTCTCAGTAATGACGTTGACCCTATCTTGTGACACGACTACAATCTCCCAAATTGGGAGGCATTCAATGCGGGTGATTGCAAAAAGTACGCTGGTGAGATTTTGGAGTCAGTCGTATTACGCGGATGCTGAAGGTGCGTTACGAAGCTGGCATGACGAAACGCTCAAAGCCAACTGGAAAACGCCGCAAGATATAAAAAATCAATATGCCAAAGCCAGCATCTGCGGAAACAATCGGGTGGTGTTTAACAGTGCGGGCAATCAATCTCGCCTTGTTGTAGAAATGCAATATCGCGCTGGAATCGCCTGGGTCAAGTTTGTTGGAATACATGCGCAGTACGATCAAATTAACGTGGAGAACGTCAATGAATATTAAGCCAAT
>JAVHQT010000055.1:0-40210 GCA_036171275.1 Gallionellaceae bacterium
GGCCGAAGAAAATCATGCAGCCATTGCCCAATCTGAGCAAAGCATTGTGCAATTGCACACCTTGGCAAGTGATTTACAGCAAGCTGTCAGTCGGTTTAAATCTTAAGTAAGTGCTGAGTTGTGCTATTCGTGGTGAGCCCTTCGATCAACCCAAGTGGGCGAACGGTTGATTTGATCCGTGTTTACTTAAACATAGATACAAGCGCTGTTTGCAGCGGATTAACCGAAGGGAAAAAGTTGGACTGGCGTAAAAGGCGAAGGGATTGAGGCGGAAAAGCCCCTCTCCAACCCTTGAAAGAACGTCAGCGTGCAGCGTTCTAAAGTAGGCAGTCGCGCACGTTTGCCTTGAAAAGAAACGACGGAACAAAGCACGTTTCTGTACCACAAAGCGGCACACATTCCTTTCTCTTCAAGGGGAAGGCTAGGATAGGGATTGATGGCAACAGCATCATTCAGCGCTTCCTTGAATTTAAGATTTATTTAAATTTAGTTTTGCTGCGCGCTCACCTGTAAAACCGTGAGTGCGCAATGAAGGGTTTTCTTTTTACAACACCGTAAGCATGATTTTTGTGGTTTTAGATAGGAGGGCATGATGTCCGATTTGTTAAAAAATATTGATGCGCGTACCAAGTTAGCGGGAAACAATAAACTTGAAATTTTAATGTTTACGCTGGGTTTGGATAATCGCAGTGGTCGCCGTGAAACTTATGGCATCAATGTATTTAAGGTGCGCGAGGTAATGCGCGTTCCCGCCATTACTCAATCGCCCGATATGCCCAATGCAGTCGAGGGGATGGTGAGTTTGCGCGGGGCGTTGGTGCCGGTGATTGATCTGGCGAAGTATGTGGGCGTGCAGTGCGATCACAAGCCAATCATTATGATCGTCACCGAATACAACGGGCATACGCAAGGATTCTTGGTCGAGGCAGTCGATACCATTTTGCGCTTAGATTGGTCTTCGATGCGCGTGCCCCCGGAAATGTTAAACAAGCAAACCGGTGGCTTGGTCACTGCCGTCACTGAACTGCCCGATAAACGCTTGGTGATGATGATGGATGTGGAAAAGGTGTTGGCGGAAACGGGGCAATTTGGCGATGACGAGCTAATTGCCAAGAGTGTGCGGCGCTTAAATGTCGCTAACCGTACCGTGTTTTTTGCCGATGATTCTTCAGTTGCGCGTAAGCAAATTGAAAAAACCTTGGATGCGATGGATGTGAAATATATTTCCGCCGTAAACGGCAGCCGTGCTTGGGCAGAATTAAAACGCATGGCAGATTATGCGGAGGCCTCTCATACGCCGGTCAGCGATATGATCCAAGTCATTTTGACGGATGTGGAAATGCCGGAAATGGATGGTTATATGCTGACCCGAAAAATTAAAGAAGATAAACGTTTTGCCGGCATTCCGGTGCTGATGCACTCGTCCTTATCCAGTTCGTCCAATCAGCAATTGGGAAAAACCGTGGGCGTGGATGAATATGTGCCTAAGTTTGAACCGCAAAAACTGGCACAAACACTGGCTAGATTGCTGACTAAATAGGAGTGAATCATGTCATATACTGAATTAAATCAAAGCCTTAACGAATCTGGCGGCTTGCTAGATTCGGTGGATGCACGCACCAATTTGGCGGGCTCAAACAAAATGGAAATTTTGCTGTTTTCCATTGGCTCAAATGAGGTTTTCGGCATCAATGTATTTAAGGTAAAAGAAGTCACCCGCAACATTAAAATTACCAAAACCCCGAATATGCCGCATGGCGTGGATGGAATTGTGAGTTTGCGTGGCCATGTCATGCCCGTATTGAACCTGTCTTCATTTATGGGTTTAGGCGTGCCGGCGGAACAGCAAGTCATGATGGTGGCGGAGTATAGCCGTCATGTCTTGGGCTTTTTGGTACGCGATGTCGATCGAATTATTCGAGTTGATTGGAACAAAGTGCGTGCTGCTGAGGGCATGGTCGGCGGTAACTCACATTTGATTACCGCGATTACTGAATTGCCGAATGGCAATCTGGTTTCTATTCTCGATGTGGAGCAGGTAATGGCAAGTGCTTTTGGTGAAGATGTCGTCGGCGTGGTGGATAAAATCGAAGATGGGCATGAAAAGTGCATCTTTTTCGTGGATGACTCTTCGGTCGCTAGGAAGAAAATAGCCGAAGTGATGGACAAAATGGGTGTGAAGCATATTCAGGCGCATAACGGCTTAGAAGGTTGGACGCGGCTGAAGGGCTTGGCAGATTCGGCACAAAACACCGGCGTTGATTTGCACGATCAAATTCAAGTGATTTTAGTGGATGCGGAAATGCCGGAAATGGATGGTTATGTACTGACGCAACATATCAAATCAGACCGTCGCTTTGATAGCATTCCCGTGGTGATGCATTCCTCGTTGTCTTCCGAGGCAAATCGCTCGATGGGTAAGCGCGTCGGGGTTGATTTTTATGTCGCCAAATTTGACGGCGCCATGTTGGCAGAGACAATTCGACCGTTATTTTAAAAGAATGTAAAACAGAGAAAGTGAAAAGCAATACCGCTTCTTCGTTTTACCGTTTTATTATTAAGTTTATGTTTAACCGTTTCACCGTTTTAAGGAGAGCAACATGGCTGATCCAAATATGAAAATTTTAGTCGTCGATGATTTTTCGACAATGCGGCGTATTGTGCGTAACCTATTGAAAGAATTAGGGTTTGTTAACATATCCGAGGCCGAAGATGGCGTTGAAGCTTTAAAGAAACTGCGTGCTGAAGGCAATTTCCAGTTCGTCGTTTCCGATTGGAATATGCCCAATATGACCGGAATAGAATTGCTGCGAGCCATTCGTGCCGATGCCTCCTTAAAACATATACCCGTGTTAATGGTGACGGCGGAAGCTAAACGCGAAAATATTATTGAGGCAGCGCAAGCGGGCGCTTCCGGTTATGTGGTGAAGCCATTTACTGCAGCGACACTGGATGAAAAATTAAAAAAAGTCTTCTTAACAATGAATAAGTGAGAGATACCATGACACACGCAAATAATGATTCAGATGATTTAGAAGCGCTATTCGATAGTATCGCCTCAGGCAATTCGGCAGCCGCACCCGTGCCAGAATCCGCCATGGTTGCGCAGATTGGCAACCCCGATGTCATCAATAAAATTGGCCACATGACGCGTAGCCTGCACGATAGCTTGCGCGAATTAGGCATCGATAAAAAACTGGAGCAGGCTGCCAATGCGATTCCCGATGCCCGCGACCGTTTAAATTATATTGCAACCATGACTCAACAAGCGGCTGAACGAGTTTTAAATGCCACCGATGCTGCCCAACCCTTAGTCGAAAAAATCGGCACCGATGCTAAAGCACTGTCGATGCAATGGCAAAAGTTGTTTGCGCAACAATTAGATGCCGAACAATTTAAAGCCTTGGCTGCGCAAACTCAGGCGTACTTGCTGGACGTGCCAAAACAAACCAAAGCCAGCAACCAGTATTTGACTGAAATTATGATGGCGCAGGATTTTCAAGATTTAACCGGTCAGGTAATTAAAAAAATCATTGAAGTCACGCAGCGCATGGAACAGGAATTGGTCACGTTACTGATTCAAAATGCCCCACCCTCCGTGAAAATTGATGCCGGCTTGCTCAATGGCCCTGTCATCAATGCAGACGGACGCACAGATGTCGTGACCAGCCAAGCGCAAGTCGATGATTTATTGGAAAGTTTAGGTTTTTAAAACACGATAATCTAAGCAAGCGTGAGCCTGGCTTTTACGGTGCCAATCACGACTCAACCTTGCTCATTCGATTATAAATTTGTAATTGCAACAGTGATTTAGGCGCATCAGCCGCGACGGCGCGGGATGTTAAATCGCAGGATAATTTGGAGTTCAAAATGAACGACTTCACGGGAATGGAAGAGTTGTTACAAGATTTTTTGCTGGAAGCGTCTGATTTACTAGCTGACGTCGATAGCAAACTGATGGATTTGGAAAAAAATCCAACCGATAAAAATATCTTGAATGTGGTGTTTCGAGGCTTTCACACCATCAAAGGCGGTGCCGGTTTTCTGAATGCCACTGAGTTGGTGACGCTGTGCCATTTAACCGAAAATCTTTTCGATAAATTGCGGAATGGCGAGTTGCATTTAAACCCGGCATTGCTGGATGTTATTTTGGCGGCGACCGGTGAAGTTCGCCTAATGTTCAATGACTTAGGACGAGGTCAGCAACCACAATCTGCGCCTGCCGCCATTTTAACTGAGCTCGCGGCCGCATTGGAGGGCAAAGCGATTTCACTACCCACTCCCGCTGCCGCCGTTGCCCCTGCGGCAGCGGTAGCTGCACCCGTGGTGTCAACCGCGCTAGCGGCAGCAGCGGAAACTGGGCCGGATTGGAATGCGCTGTATCACACTTTGGTTGGCGGTGAAGTCCTGGCTGCAGCACCGGTTGTTGCAGCACCGGTTGTTGTAGCGCCGGTGGCTGCGCCTACGCCCGAGGTAAAAGCTGAACCCGTCGCGACGGGCACGGTTGATGAGGAAAAATTGTTACAAAGTGCGTTCGGTCGTCGCTCTGAAGATGTACCAGGACGCGCTGCGCCTTCGGCAAGCCGGCGAGAATCCGAACCCGCTGCTAAAGACAATACCATTCGCGTCGATACCGATCGGCTCGATCAAGTGCTGAATTTATCCGGCGAAATTGGCTTAACCAAAAACCGCTTAACCCATTTACGCAGCGATATTTTGCAAGGTCGCTCTGATCCTGCGACGTTAAAATCACTCGACGAATCAGTCAGCCAGTTGGATATGTTGGTGGTCAGCTTGCAAAACGCGGTGATGAATACACGGATGCAGCCCATCGGGCGCTTATTTAAAAAATATCCGCGTTTAGCACGTGATTTAGCACGGCAATTAGGCAAAGACGTTGAATTGGTTTTGTCGGGTGAAGAAACCGAAATTGATAAAACCATGATTGAAGATTTGAATGATCCTCTGGTTCACTTGGTGCGGAACGCAGTCGATCACGGCGTGGAAAGTGCCGAAGAACGGCAAGCTGCCGGCAAACGCCCGAAAAGCATGGTGTATTTGGCGGCGCACCAAGAAGGCGATCATATTTTGATCACCATCGCCGATGACGGCAAAGGGATGCGCCCCGAAGTCATTCGCAATAAAGCGATTGAAAAAGGCTTGTTGTCGCCGGACATGGCCAGCTCTTTAGATGATGACGCGAGTTTGAATTTAATTTTTATGCCCGGCTTTTCCACCAAAGATGAAATCTCCAGCGTGTCGGGACGCGGGGTGGGCATGGATGTGGTTAAAACCAATATTGCCAAATTAAATGGCTCAATTTCGATTGAATCTGCGCCCGGCAAAGGCTCGACTTTCACCATCTCTTTACCGTTAACCTTGGCGATTTTGCCGGTGTTACTGTTGCGTTTGAGCGATCAACCCTTCGCCGTACCGCTGTCCATGGTGCGCGAAATTATGTCTGTCACGCCGGAAGCGCAGCAACTCATTTCCGGTCGTCCCACCATGGTAGTGCGCGGTGAGGTCTTACCGCTCAAATCCTTGGCGAGCTTGATTGGCTGGGCGGATTCCGGTAAATCAGAAGTGGGCGTATTGATGCAAGTCGGCAGCCAAAGCTTCATTTTGTCTGCGGATGGTTTCGCCGGACACGATGACGTGGTGATTAAATCATTGGATACTTTCCGCCCCAAAGGTGTGGCGGGCGTGACGATGTCGAGCGAAGGTGAAATTGTGTTGATTCTGGATATAAAAGAACTGTTAGGCGAAGCGCATTAGGAATGCACTATCACGCCCCAAGGAACAACACTGATTTGCTTTTTTCGTCAACCTGGCGCAAGCATTGGTTAAATAAAAGTCTTTATAATCAGATACTTAATTAATACTGCTATTAAAGAAGCGAATCAATCGCAACGCAGGTTTTCAGTGCTTATCCAAGGTTGGGTTGAACCCACCCCCCAGTTATGTGAGGTACAAAATGAAGCGAGAACATAATTCTAAGTTGTTGGCATTTATGCTAGTCGCTGCCGTGATTTCAATCGCAGGTCAATTTATGCTGACTGACGGCAACGTCGCTATCGCGGAAAGTATTTTGTTGCTAAGCGTGTTGGCTGCGACGTATTTATTTGTTTATTTAACCAGCACCGAAGAGTATGAACGAACTCAAACACTGCGTTTTTTAACTCCGCAAGCCAGTGCGGTGGAAAGCGTGTTAAGTCATACCCACTCAAAATTTTCCACGCAATTTTCCGGCGCAAACGCAGATTTGATGCAAGTGCAAACGCTGTTGGGGGATGCAATCGGCAAATTGCTGGATAGTTTTAGCGGGATGCAAAATTTGATTCATCACCAACGCGATATCGCAGCTACTTTTGTGAACGATGTGCACTCTGATGCTACAGAGGAGCAGGATTTAGAAGTCTTTGTAACTGAAACGGCTGAGACCATGAAGGACTTGGTCGGCAGCATTGTCAATAACAGCATGATTGCAATGCAGTTAGTGGAAAAAATGGATTCTGTGACCCATCAAGTGAATGCAATTTTGGACGTACTCGGTGAAATTGACGGGATTTCCAAACAAACGAATCTGCTGGCGCTGAATGCGGCGATTGAAGCGGCGCGCGCCGGTGAATCGGGACGCGGCTTTGCGGTGGTTGCCGATGAAGTGCGCAAACTCTCTGGGCGTTCCGATCAATTTAGTCGAGAGATTCGCAACAACGTCAATAATGTGCGCAATTCTCTGATGGATGCAGAAAAATCGATTAGCAATATGGCTTCGCTAGACATGGGCTTTGCGCTGCAATCAAAAGAAAAAATTGATGGCACCATGCAACACGTGCGGACTTTGAATCAAAGTATGGTCAAGGTGATCGCGGAGCAAAATAAAATTTCTAAAGAAGTGGATTTAGTGGTGGGCAAAGCCATTACTTCCCTGCAATTTCAAGATATGGTCGGACAACTCATTCAGCACTCGCGCACCCGTATCGATAGCATGGAAATTGCATGGCAGCACTTAGGCGCGTGGGCAAATGAGGCAGAGCAAGGTCATGCCGCTGCACACGATAGAATTTCACAAATGCGGCAGGAAATTAGTGATATATTTATCGAAGCAGAGCGTTTAAGCGAGCGCTCTCCAGTACGCCAAAATAAGCTGGAAAGTAGTGAAATCGATCTATTCTAAAATAGTCTTTATAATCAATGTATTACCAACAAACGTTGCGAGGATAAAATGGCAAAAACAATTTTGAGCGTTGATGATTCTAGTTCGATTCGTCAAATGGTTTCCTTCACCTTAAAGAGCGCCGGCTACGACATTATCGAAGCCGTCGATGGTCAAGAAGGTTTAGATAAAGCCAAAATGAAGACCGTCGATTTAGTATTAACCGATCAAAATATGCCCCGCATGGATGGCATTACCCTCATCAAAAATCTACGCACTATGCCTGCGTATCGAAGCGTTCCTATTTTGATGCTCACCACTGAATCAAGCGATGCCATGAAAACACAAGGCAAAGCCGCAGGTGCGACCGGTTGGATTGTCAAACCATTTGATCCAGCCAAGTTGCTCGAAGTGGTCAAAAAAGTCATCGGATAAATAAACGTCAAGCGTGAAACGCGCTGGCTGAAACACGTTAAGTGCTGAGCGAAAGGTGCAATGTGGCAGCAATCCGCCCCAGCCTTTTAAGCCTTTTGCATGGCTGTTTCGCCCGCATATTTCACGGTTTTACCTTCATGTTTATCGCTTTTAAAAGGTAACCCGCTGCCATGAATTTTGATCTAAGCCAGTTTTACCAAGTGTTTTTTGAAGAAACCGCAGAACATCTTTCCGCCATGGAAGGAATGTTGCTTGCGCTAGACGTTGCCGATCCCAGCATGGATGAGCTAAACGCGATCTTCCGGTCTGCCCACTCAATCAAAGGCGGCGCGGGCACCTTCGGTTTTAACGACATGACCGAAGTCACACATATTCTTGAAACCCTGCTCGACAAACTTCGTAAAGAAGAAATGCAGTTAACCAACGAAATGGTTAACGCTTTTTTGGAAGCCGGCGACGTCATTGGCTTGCAATTGGCCGCGCACCGGGATGGCGGCGAAGTCAATCCAGAAGACATCAAAGAAATTTGCGCCCGCTTGGCGCGATTATCGGAAACCGGCGACACTTCTACCGCCGCCACGCCCAACAGCGTGCCCGCGCAAGCTGCCACCGATAACGATTACGGCTTCTTTGACGACGTACCTGCGCCCCAAGTCGCCGAAAACGAAGGCTACGGATTTTTTGATGATGCGCCAGCCACCGCCCCCGCAGCCGATTTAGGCTATGGCTTTTTTGATGCAGAACCCGCGTCCGCTACAAGAGCAGTCGAGGCTGAAGGTTATGGATTTTTTAGCGACGAACCTTTGCCAGCCGAAAAAGCGATCCAAGCAGAAAACGCCCAAGGTTATGGCTTCTTTAGAGAAACGCCAGTGCAACAAGCAGAGCGTGAACATAAACAAGGCTATGGCTTTTTGCGCGAACTGCCTCAAATACCCCCAGAAGCGGGCGCGACCGGAGTAGAGAAAAGCGCAGCACAGACCGGCAATCCTAAACTCGTCGCCTCTGACGCGCACCCAACCCGCCGCAATGCAGACCGCACACCGCCACCAAGCACGCCGGAATCTTCGATTCGTGTCAGCGTAGAAAAAGTCGATCAGCTGATCAATTTGGTTGGCGAATTAGTCATTACACAAGCTATGCTGACCCAATCCGCTTCGCAGCTTGACCCTGCAATACTGGAACGGTTGCAAGGTGGACTCAGTCAACTTGAGCGCAATACGCGCGACATTCAAGAAGCGGTCATGGCGGTTCGAATGTTGCCCATTTCGTTTGTGTTCAGTCGCTTCCCGCGCGTTGTACGAGATTTAGCAGCGAAATTAAACAAACAAATTGAATTGAAAACACTAGGCGAAACCACTGAGCTGGACAAAGGGCTGGTGGAAAAAATTGCCGACCCGCTCACGCACTTAATTCGCAACAGTTTAGATCACGGTATTGAAATGCCTGACAAACGCATCGCAGCGGGCAAATCGCCTACCGGCACAATTACGCTGAATGCCTTTCATCAAGGGGGCAATATCGTGATTGAAGTGGCGGACGATGGCGGCGGTTTAAATCGCAATAAAATCCTCGGCAAAGCCAAAGAACGCGGCATGGCGGTCAGTGATGACATGCCGGATTCTGCCGTTTGGATGCTGATTTATGAAGCAGGCTTTTCAACCGCTGATGCCGTCACTGATGTGTCTGGGCGTGGCGTGGGCATGGACGTGGTCAAACGTAATATCGCTGAATTAGGCGGACGAGTTGAAATGGATTCGGCAGAAGGTTTTGGCACGCGCACCACCATTCGCCTACCTTTAACCTTGGCGATTTTGGACGGACTTTCAGTCTCTGTTGGCGGACAAATTTTTATTGCTCCGCTGAGCTCGATCATCGAATCGCTACAGGTTAAAGCCGAAGACCTAAAATCAGTCAGTGGCGAAGGGTATTTGTTGCGCGTGCGCGGTGAATACCTGCCGCTTGTTTCCTTGCATGAAGTGTTCAATATTGCCAATGCCGTCACGGATCTGACTCAAGGAATCGTGGTAATTATTGAAACTGAAGGCAAGAAAACTGCGTTAGTTGTGGACGAATTGATGGGACAACATCAAGTGGTGATTAAGAGTTTGGAGTCTAATTTCCGCAAAGTTCCCGGCATTTCAGGAGCAACAATTATGGGCGATGGCAAAGTCGCCTTAATTTTAGACATGTCTGCGCTCAGTATGCGTCACGAAAATCGTTAAAAACAACCCACTGATTTATAAGGAAAAAAATGAAACTTTCAAATTTAAAAGTTGCAACTAGCCTCAAACTTGGCTTTGGCACATTGCTGATTTTGCTGTTTATCATTGGGCTGATTGGCGTGAGCAATTTACGCAGCATGGATACGGAGCTAGGTATTTTAATCAATGACAAATTGCAGAAACAAACTCAAGCCAATGAAATGGTGCACAGCATCACCGAAATTGCCATGGCAATGAGCAATACTTTATTAGAAAGCGACACCACGCAGGTCAACGTCGAACTGGCCAAAATTGAGGTGGCGCGCGAAAAAATAAAAACCAATTTGGATGCGCTCAATCTGAGCATTGAATCAGCTGAAGGCAAAGCGTTGTTAGCTGCGGTCATGGAAAAAAGACAAGCCTATCTCGAGTCGCAAGAGGGATTTTTAATTTTAATCAAGGCGGGCGAACGTAAACATGCCCAAGAATTACTGGCGATTGCCCGTTCACAGCAAGAAAGTTATATCGCCACCATTGATAAGTTGATTCAATTTCAGTCTTCCTTGGTCAGCCAAGTCAGTCACGATACCGAGAGCCAAGTTAAAAAAGCTGAATTGATGATTATCATTTTTGGACTGTTCGCCTTGGTGTTCGGTATTTTCATTGCCACAAGCATGATTCGAAATTTGCTTAGACAACTGGGGGGCGAACCCAGTGAAGCAGCAGAAGCAGTACGTAAAATCGCCAACGGCGATTTATCAAATGAACTTAAACTGGCGCTAGGCGATAACGCCAGCCTGTTGTATTCATTGAAAAATATGCAAGATAGCTTGCGCAGCATCGTTACTGAAATTCGCAGCATGGTTGAAGCCGCCACGCACGGCAACTTCAATCAAAAAATGAATCTGCAAGGCAAAGCTGGCTATACCGAAGATTTATCCATGTTATTGAATCAGCTCAGCGATACCGTGGACAGTGCGTTTAAAGACACGATCAGAGTGACCGATGCTTTGGCAAAAGGTGACTTGAGCCAAAAAATCAGTGCTGAATATGCCGGCGCGTACCATCAAGTTAAATTGAGCGTCAACACCACGGCGGAATCACTCACCAAAATCATGGCTGAAACGCAAGCCATCGTGGATGCCGCCAATCACGGTAATTTCAGCGTCAAAATGGATTTGAACGGCAAGCTCGGTTACACCAAAACTTTATCTAGCCAACTGAATTTACTCACCGACAACGTGGATGCGGCATTCAAAGACACCATTCGCGTTTGCCAAGCACTGGCGGAAGGCGATTTAACCCAAAATATCACACGCGACCTTCAGGGCGCATTTAACGATGTGAAATTGGCGGTTAACACCACGGTGGATAATCTTAAACGCTTAGTGGGCGACATTAAAGTTTCGGTTGAATCGATCGGCACCGCATCGAAAGAAATTGCCTCTGGCAATACCGATTTATCGCAACGCACAGAACAACAAGCTGCCAGTCTGGAAGAAACTGCTGCCAGCATGGAAGAATTGACCAGCACTGTTAAACAAAATGCCGATAACGCGCGGCAAGCCAATCAACTAGCAGACAACGCCAGCGGCGTAGCGGCTAAAGGGGGTGCGGTAGTGCAAGAAGTGGTTGGCACAATGAGTTCTATCAATGAATCGTCGCGCAAAATCGTCGATATTATTTCGGTAATTGACGGTATCGCCTTTCAAACCAATATCTTAGCCTTGAACGCCGCCGTCGAAGCCGCCCGTGCTGGAGAACAAGGCCGTGGCTTTGCCGTGGTCGCAGCCGAGGTGAGAAATCTAGCGCAACGCTCTGCGGCAGCGGCAAAAGAAATTAAAACGCTCATTAGCGATTCCACTGAAAAAGTCGATATCGGCACGAAGTTGGTGGATGACGCTGGTCGCACCATGGAAGAAGTGGTGAATGCGGTTAAACGCGTCACTGACATCATGGCTGAAATTAGCGCTGCCTCAATTGAACAAAGTAGCGGCATCGAACAAGTCAATCGTGCCATCGGGCAAATGGATGAAGTGACGCAGCAAAATGCCGCCTTGGTAGAAGAAGCGGCGGCAGCGGCAGAATCCTTGGAAGAAGAAGCGCGCAGCCTTTCCGGAGCGGTCAACTTATTCAAATTAGACCACCAAGCCAACCACATCACCGTAGCGCGAACACCGGCAAAACCCGTGGTCGCACGCAAACCCGCCAGCGCATTGCCGGTTGCTCGCAAACCCGCAGCGCCCATTGCCAAAGCTAAATCACTACCTGCCAAGCAACCAGCGTTACCGACCGGTGGCGACGACGAATGGGAAGAATTTTAACGCGAACACAGACAAGCCTTCCGCTAGGCGCAGGCGATAACCCTACCTGCGCCAATTTTGGGCAATAGCGTAGCTAACTTACTGATTTAAAAGGAGAAATTTATGGCAAACGAACAAAATAGCACTGCCAGTAATGTTGCCGGAGGCGAATTCTTAACCTTCACCCTCGGTGCCGAAGAGTACGGCATGGATATTTTAAAGGTGCAAGAAATTCGCGGTTATGACGCAGTGACTGCCATTGCAAACACGCCGCCGTTTATTAAAGGCGTGATCAATTTACGCGGCATCATTGTGCCTATCGTCGATTTACGGATCAAATTCAACCTAGGAAAAATTGACTACGATCAATTTACCGTGGTGATTATTTTAAATTTAGGCACCCGCGTGGTCGGGGTTGTCGTCGATAGCGTATCCGATGTTTTAACCTTAACGCATGAACAGATCAAAGCAGCGCCCGCTTTATCGACTGGCTTGGATACGCGCTACATTATCGGTTTGGGCACAGTAGAAGAGCGAATGCTCATTTTGGTGGATATCGAGAAGTTGATGACCAGCCGCGACATGGAACTAGTGGAAGAGGCAGCGATAGCTTAAAGAAGCATTGCTTACCTTAACCGCTCGACCTGAGTGCTTCGATCATTGCAGTAGCGTCTCGTCGCAGGTTAATTTTAAGGGATGCTTTACTTGATTTCTTTGCGTGATGGTTCGTCAAAAGGCTCACCTGAGCAAATCGATAGGTTGTGCGCGTAATGTTGTGGCGTTAGCCCTTTGCAGCAGCGCCCTACTCGCTGGCAAGTGCACCACGAACGGAATAAGTCAGAGTTTTCTTAGGAACGAATACCCTAAAGCGGACATAAAACAGGTTTAAGCAAGTTCACATCGATAATCACAGTCAATCTTTTGATTAAATTAAGGAAATTAAAATGAGCATCAGCAAAAAACTTTGGTTAATTATTGTACTGGCTGCCAGTGCTGTGCTGATTGTGCTGGCGGTAGGTCTAGTCAGTAAGCGTAATTCAATGATTGAAGCGCATGAAAACGCGACTAAGCAAGTGGTGGAAACGGCATGGGGCGTTATGGCGAGTTTCGATGCGCGCGCGAATGCCGGTGAAATCAGTCAATCTGAAGCGCAGCGCTTGGCGATTTTGCAAATTAAAAACCTACGTTACGCAGAAAAAGAATATTTTTGGATTAACGATATGCAGCCGCGCATGGTGATGCATCCGGTCAAACCCGAATTAGACGGCAAAGATTTAACCGCCAGCACAGACCCAACCGGCAAACCACTGTTTTTAGACATGGTGGCTACAGTTAAAGCGTCTGGCGCAGGTTTTGTAAACTACCGCTGGCCCCGCCCTGGTAGCGAACAACCGGTTGCTAAAATTTCCTATGTAAAAGGCTATGCGCCTTGGGGCTGGATTGTCGGTTCTGGGGTTTACGTGGACGATATTGACGCAGCGATTCAGCGTGAAATGTTCAGTTTGGGTGGACTCGCTTTGCTGGTCATTGCCTTGATGGCGAGTTTTATCTTCTTCACCGCGCGCAGTATTAAAGAAAGAATTGCGCTGGCAGCAAGCGTGGCCAATGCAGTATCGCATGGGCACTATGAAAACCGAATTGCCACGGAAGGACAAGACGAGATCGCCGGTTTGCTGCATTCTTTGCAAGTAATGCAAACGACTTTATTGGAACGGATGCAGGCTGAAAAAGTCAGTACAGCGGAAATGTCGCGCTTGAAATGCGCCTTGGATAATGTGCAAATTAATGTTCGAGTTGCCGACAACGATGGCAAATTAATCTATGTAAACAAGACGTTACAAGAAACCCTGCGCCGCTATGAAAAAGAATTTCAACGTGCAATTCCAGATTTTAGTGCCGCTCAAGCGGTGGGACGCAGCGTGGGGATGTTTTATGCCGATCCGGAAGCCGCACTCGCGCGTTTGCGCAATCTACAAAGCGTCACCAGCACACAAATGGTGCTAGGCGGTCGCTCGTATAATGTGGTTACCGCGCCGATTTTGGCAGCGAATGGCGAACGACTGGGAAGCGTCGGTCAGTGGGTTGATCTGACCGAGCAACTCGTAGCAGAAATGGAAATTTCGGCAATTGTCGAGGCAGCGGCGGAAGGTGAATTTTCTAGCCGAATTTCTGAAACGGGTAAGAACGGTTTCTTCTTAAAATTAGCGCAAGAATTAAACCGTTTGCTAATCACCTGCGAAGTCGGTTTAAGTGAAGTGGTTCGAGTTTTGGCAGCATTGGCGCAAGGGAATTTAACCCAAACCATTAGCAATGCTTACAGCGGCACCTTTGGGCAGCTGAAAAATGATTCCAATGCAACGGTGGCGAATCTGACCGAAACGATTGGGCTGATTCAAGAATCCGCCGATACCATCAATACCGCTGCAAAAGAAATCGCCTCCGGCAATACCGATTTATCGCAACGCACTGAAGAGCAAGCCTCCAGCCTGCAAGAAACCGCCGCCAGCATGGAAGAGCTCACTTCAACTGTGCGTCAGAATGCAGACAATGCACGGCAAGCTAACCAACTCGCTTTAGGCGCTTCGAGTGTCGCCGTCAAGGGCGGACAGGTGGTGAATGAAGTGGTCGGAACCATGTCTTCGATTAGCGCCAGTTCGAAAAAGATTGTCGATATTATTAGCGTAATTGAAGGAATTTCTTTTCAAACCAACATCTTAGCGCTGAATGCCGCGGTGGAAGCGGCGCGGGCGGGAGAGCAGGGACGCGGTTTTGCGGTGGTCGCTACGGAAGTGCGAAACTTAGCGCAGCGCAGTGCGGCAGCGGCAAAAGAGATTAAAACCTTAATTGATGATTCGGTCAGAAATGTCAGCCAAGGGGCGCAGCAAGTGGACGAAGCCGGCAAAACCATGTCGGAAATCGTCACAGCGGTTAAACGTGTCACCGATATTATGGGCGAAATCACCGCCGCTTCGGCCGAACAAAGCCAAGGGATTGACCAAGTCAGCCGTGCGATTAGCCAAATGGACGAAGTCACGCAGCAAAATGCAGCGTTGGTGGAACAAGCCGCCGCAGCGGCTGAATCATTAGAAGAACAAGCGCAAGAAATGATACGGCGCATGAGTGCATTTACCTTAGCAGACAGACATCAAATTACGCACGCGGCGTCCAACGTAGCGCTACTGTCAGCGCAGCCCAATGTCGGTTTTTCGTTCGATAATGCCATTGACGCGCACAACAAATGGAAAATGCGTTTGATTAATTACATCAAAGGCAATAGCAAAGAAAATTTAGAAGCGGACAAAGTGTCGCGCGACGACGTCTGTGCTTTAGGGTGTTGGATTTATGGCGATGCAACCGCCTATCAGCAGTTACCAGAATATGCAGAAGTGAAGCACCACCACGCTGCGTTCCACAAAAGCGTCGGCGCAATCGTGCAATGCGTTCACAATAAACAAATCGATGAAGCAATGATGCGTTTAGGCGGCGAGTTTTATCAGCAATCGAATCAAACCATTGGCGCGATTAAAGTATTGCAGGACAAAGTAAAGCAATTATAATTATAAGTCATTGATTATATTAATCTTTTTAACAAAAAGCCGTCAACATTAAATACAAAAAATAATTTTCATTAGGAGAACTGTGATGCGCACTAATTTACCCGTTACCAACGAAGAGTATGTTCTGCCCGAAGGAGCCTTGTTAGTTTCGAGTACTAATCTAAAAGGTCAAATTATTTTTTGCGAACGCAACTTTATTGAAGCCAGTGGCTTTTCTGAACATGAAATGATAGGACAGCCACACAATTTGGTGCGCCACCCCGATATGCCTGAAGAAGCTTTCGCAGATATGTGGCAGCACCTAAAAGATGGCAAAACCTGGACGGGCATCGTTAAAAATCGTCGCAAGAACGGTGGATTTTATTGGGTAGAAGCCAACATCACACCGTTGTATGAAGCAGGAAAACTAACCGGCTATATGTCGGTTCGTTCCAAGCCTAGCCGGCAGCAAATAGACAGCGCGGCAGCGGCATATCGGTTGTTCAAAGAAGGAAAAGCCGCAGGCTTACGCATTCAGGACGGCAAAGTCGTTAAGCGCAGTGTGCTTGCATCCGTTCAAGACAAAATTAATCACTTAAGTTTGACGCAACGCTTAGGCGGCGGTTTCGGGCTGATTCTATGTTTGATGGCGCTGCTTTGTTTTAATTCTTTAAGCAATTTCCGAACCCTCGGCAATGAAGTTCAGGACTATCGAAATACCGTGACGGAAAAATTTCAGTTACTGAGCAAGGCCAGAATTGGCTTAGGCGATGGCATCCATCATTTTAAGAATTTCATTTTGCGAGGCGGCGATTACCAAGCAAAATTCAACGCAGATATGGCGACATTGGAGCAAGCAACCCAAGCCTATCGGTCCTTGCCTAATTTAACGGCAGAAGAAACGGCGCAGCTGGCTAAATTACTTGAGGGCAAGGCGCTGTATTTAAATGCCATTCAGGAAGTCGCGAAATTAAAAGCCGCCGGCAAAAGCATCACTGAGATTGATGGCGTAATTAAGGGCGCAGATAAAGAACTGACTGTTAGCTTAAACAAACTAAACGAAATCATTTTGGCGGATAGTCAAGTCCGTGCAACCACCATGGATTTACAGATTAGCCAAGATGGTCGCTCCATGCTGGCGGTTGGAATTTTGGCATTGTTGTTTGGACTGAGCCTAACCATACTGATTGTTCGCAACATTTTGCAACCCGTGCGCAAAACTATCCGTGCCGCGCAAGCCGTTGCAACCGGTGACTTTAGTCACAAAATTGATGCGGAAGGTCGAGGCGATGAGCTAGGTGTGATGTTGGATGGTTTTAAAGCCATGCAAATTCAAACCAATTTCACAATGCGTGCCGCACAACTTAAAGCTGATGATGCGATGCGCATTAAAATGGCCTTGGATTCAGTGGATGCCAGCGTAACGGTCTCGGATCATAATAACGAAGTCATTTACTTCAATGAAGCGATGCGCAGATTGATTCGCATAATGCAAAGCGACATGCAAAAGAATCATCCAAACTTTAGCGAAGATAAAATCATTGGGCAAAAAGTGGGGCAATTCTTTGACGAAGAGTCGGTTCGCATTGCTTATGCTGCGCCACTGGATAGTGCTAAAACCTTTGATATTCCCATGGCCGGACGCGATATGCGCTTGCAGCCTAGTCCAATTACCAATGATAACCATGAGTATTTAGGACGCGTTACGCAATGGACTGATCGGACGTTAGAAGTGGCTGTTGAAAAAGAAATCACGTCGATTATTCAAGCAGCGTCGCGCGGCATATTGAATGAACGCGTCAAACTAGAGGGTAAGAGCGGCTTCTTCTTGCTAGTCGCGCAAAATATAAATCAGTTGTTGCAGACCAGCTCGGTGGGCTTGAACGAAGTGGTGCGGGTACTCAATGCCTTAGCTAACAGCGATTTGACTGAAACCATTAGCAATGATTATCAAGGGACATTTGGTCAACTCAAAAATGATGCCAATACCACGGTGGCGCAGTTAGCGGATATTATTAATCGCATTAAGTCTGCCGCAGAAAGTATCAATACGGCGGCTAAAGAAATCGCTTCCGGCAATACCGATTTATCCCAACGAACCGAAGAGCAAGCGTCTAGCCTAGAAGAAACTGCTGCCAGCATGGAAGAAATTACCGCAACGGTTAAGCAAAATGCCGACAATGCGCGACAAGCCAATCAGCTGGCAATTACCGCCTCTAGTGTGGCAACCAAAGGCGGGGATGTGGTCGGACAAGTCGTCACGACGATGGATAGCATCAATACCTCGTCACGTAAAATTGTCGACATTATTTCGGTAATTGACGGTATTGCTTTCCAAACCAACATTTTGGCATTGAATGCAGCAGTTGAAGCAGCGAGAGCAGGAGAACAAGGTCGCGGCTTTGCAGTGGTCGCCAGTGAAGTACGTAACCTAGCACAGCGTTCGGCTGCTGCAGCAAAAGAAATTAAGCACTTGATTGATGATTCTGTTGATAAAGTGGATATCGGCAGCAAATTGGTGGCGCAAGCAGGTTCAACCATGGAAGAAATCGTCACCAGCATTAAGCGCGTCACCGATATCATGGGTGAAATCACCGCCGCCTCGGTTGAGCAAAGCATTGGCATCGAGCAAGTCAACCGCGCGATTAGTCAGATGGATGAAGTCACACAACAAAATGCGGCGTTGGTGGAACAAGCCGCAGCCGCAGCGGAATCGATGGAAGAAGAAGCCGATGGTTTAACTGCTGCCATGGCGGTATTTAAAATTTAAATTCGCTTCTAAAGCAAGGCAGAACAAATCGACCATCCGCCCTGAGCTCTTGAATAAACTCAGGTGCGTATTGCCGAAGATTGATTCTAACTGCTTGATTTATAAGCAATTTATCTGTCGCGGCGCCACAAGACTTGCCCGAGTTCCTTGCAGAGCACGCCGCTAACGGAATAAATCAGTGCTTGCAAAACAATTTGTTCCAGTTTCAGAGCGATATGCAGTGATAGGTTAACGGGGTAAATGACTCCCCACCCCTCCCCTTAAAAGACTGGGAACGCAGTTCTGCAAACGGAAGCAGTACATTTCTTTCTTGAAAGAAAACTGAGAACAGTTTACGTTCCCCTGAAAGGAAGTGGCGAATCAAGAAAGTTTCTGAACAAGTCAGCGCGCCGCTCGTGCCTTCCCCTTCAAAGGTAAGGCTAAAATGAAGGGCTAAAATTCAGATGGAAAGTTAGATTGGGCGGGATTTTAAATTCCCCTCATTCTTTAGAAGTGGGGTGTCAAGTGCCTATCTTTTGCTGGGATGGGTGATGTATAACGAAAGCTAAAGCAATCATTCAGCGCATCCTGAAGTATTTCTTACAAGAAAGATTAGGCAAAAATGAACGATAAGGTACTCAAAGACGGACGGGAGTTTCATTTTACCAAAGCGGATTTTGAACGCGTTCGCAAACTCATTTATGCGCACGCTGGCATTTCACTGAGCGAAACAAAACAAGAGTTGGTGTACAGTCGCTTATCGCGCCGTTTACGCGCAACTGGCATTCAAACCTTTGGCAAGTATTTGGCCCTACTGGAGAGTAACGATGCCGCCGAATGGGAGGCGTTTACCAATTCATTGACCACCAATTTAACCTCGTTTTTTCGCGAACCTCACCATTTTCCGCTACTGGCGGAACATCTGAAAAGCATCAAAGCTAAACGCCCTATTTCACTGTGGTGTTCCGCTGCCTCTACCGGCGAAGAACCCTACACGATGGCGATCACCGTCTTGGAAACGCTGGGCAAAGATGCGTCCAATGTGTCAATTATTGCCACCGATTTAGATACCGGCGTGCTAGAAACAGCAAAAGCAGGCGTTTATCCAGAGGAAAGAATTACCAAGCTAGACCCTGAATTGGTAAAGCGCTATTTTTTACGCGGCACCGGTTCGCAAGCGGGCATGGTGCGCGTACGCCCAGAATTACGAGACATGATCACCTTTAGGCAAGCCAATTTATTGCACAATAACTGGGGTTTGCGCCCGCCAATTGATGTAATCTTTTGTCGTAACGTAATGATTTATTTCGATAAACAAACCCAGCTCGATATTCTCAAAAAATTTGTGCCTTTGTTGCGGCACGATGGTTTGTTGTTCGCAGGTCATTCTGAAAGCTTTCACAATGCCGATGAGTTTTTTAAGTTACGCGGCAAAACAGTGTACGAATTAACGGCGAAATATAAACTCCAGCACCAGCCTGAAGAAAACCGCTAGCACGTACCATCATGGTTGATCATTCAGACTTTCAAGAAGTCCTCTCTCCGAATCGCTATTTTGATAATACCTTCGAGATGGAGGCAATTAAACTGCTACCGGGTGAATACTATGTCACAAAACGTGACATGGTGTTGGTAACCGTACTGGGTTCGTGTGTTGCTGCGTGCATTCGCGATCGCGTCACAGGAATTGGCGGCATGAATCACTTTATGCTGCCCGATGACAAACGAGAAGGGAATACACCGATTGCCACGGCAGCACGCTACGGCAGTTACGCGATGGAAATGATGATTAACCAGCTACTTAAAAACGGCGCGAAGCGAAGTAATTTAGAAGCTAAATTATTCGGAGGCGGGAATGTATTACGCGGTTTTACGGTGACGAATGTAGGGCAACGCAATGTCGATTTCGCATTGCAGTATTTAGAAAACGAAGGCATTAGTGTGGTGGCAAAATCACTGCTCGATATTTATCCGCGCAAAATTTATTTTTTCCCCACCAGCGGACGTGTCATGCTGAAAAAATTGCACCATGCCAACAACGACACCATTATTGAACGCGAAGCAGAGTACGGATCGCGTTTAAAACAAGCGGATATTCAAGGCGATGTGGAGCTGTTTTAATCGTTTTTAACTAAATCGTTTGTTTGAAATCTGCGCAATGCAAGCGGGTAAAAATTAAATCAAATATAATCAAATCATGATGAATCGGCTGTCACACTGCCTAGCTTCAAACAGCGTTCAGTTCTAACGCAACCGTTGCAACCCTTTTTGAGAATTTAGAATGACACCTACTCCAACTAAAAAAATTAACGTCCTAATAATTGATGACTCCGCACTGATTCGCTCAATTTTGACCGAAGTCATCAATTCCTTTCCTGATTTATCGGTTGTCGGTGTCGCCTCAAACCCGATTCAAGCGCGCGAAATGATTAAAACACTCAATCCTGATGTACTCACCTTGGACGTTGAAATGCCGCAAATGGACGGGCTGACGTTTTTAGAAAAATTAATGCGCTTACGCCCCATGCCGGTTTTGATGATTTCCAGTTTGACTGAACGCGGCTCTGAAGCAGCGTTACGCGCCTTAGAATTAGGCGCAGTGGACTTTTTACCTAAACCTAAAATGGGCATTGCCGATGGACTGCGCGACTATGCAGAAACCATCGCGGGGAAAATACGGGTGGCCAATATGGCAAAGGGCAAATTTCGCGTTCCAACCAATACCAGCGCGCGCGAAGCATTGCCTGCTTTAGGTGCTCGCATCGGCACAACGGAAAAAATTATTGCCTTAGGCGCTTCAACCGGCGGCACTGAAGCGATCAAAGAATTCCTGATTCGCCTGCCGGCCGATGCACCTGGAATTGTGATTGCGCAACATATGCCGGAAGCGTTTACCAAATCGTTTGCGGCGCGCCTTGATAGTTTATGCAAACTCACGGTGGTCGAATCACAAGGCAATGAGCGGGTTTTGCCAGGACACGTTTACATTGCGCCAGGGCATTCGCATTTGCTATTAAAGCGCAGCGGCGCCAATTACATGACGGAATTGAGCCAAGCGCCGGCGGTTAATCACCATCGCCCCTCAGTTGAAGTACTCTTTCGCTCGGTTGCCCAAAATGCCGGAAAAAACGTCATCGGGGTCATGTTGACTGGCATGGGTAAAGATGGCGCAATCGGGATGCTAGAAATGCGGCAAGCGGGCGCATATAATTTTGCCCAAGATGAGGCAACGTGTGTGGTGTACGGAATGCCGCGCGAAGCCGTCGCGGTCGGCGCGGTCGATGAAGTGGTGCCAATTCAAGAAATGGCACAGAAAGTTTTACAGCGACTGGTCAGCATGGGCGGCATGGGCAATCGAGTGTAAGGAATTCGATTGAATGTTTATTTTTTTAATACGAAAGGAAGTGTAAATGGAAATCAGACAAACCAAAAATGGCAACTTGGCAACCCTATCGTTGAGCGGTCGCTTCGATTTTAATGATCACCGAACTTTTAAAGAAGGTTACAGTGCTTATTTGACAGATCCGATGATTCAATTGATTGAGGTCGATATGCGCGATATTAGCTATCTAGACAGCTCTGCGCTTGGTATGTTGCTGGTGCTCCGTGAAAAAGCCATTTCGTGTAACAAAAAAGTCAGCTTAAAAAACCCCAATCCAACCGTCATGCAAATTTTAGACATTGCCAATTTCGCAAAACTGTTCCAGATTAATTAATTACATAACTATTTGATTTTAAACAAGTTTTTTAAATTCACTTCTTTTTAACCCTATGAACAAATCAGAAATTAGTGAATTAGTGCACGGTGTTGGCAGTCTGGTTTCGCTGCCCGATGTGTTCATGAAAATCAATAAACTGGTCGAAGATCCGGATAGCGAAATTGCCGATATCGTTGCCGTGGTTAATCAAGATCCAGGCTTTACTGTCCGCTTATTGCGGGTTGCGAACAGTTCGTTTTATGGCTTTTCTTCCACCATTTCCACGGTCACCCGTGCGGTTTCGATTATCGGCACTGCGCAAATTCGAAGCCTGGCTTTAGCGACTTCGGTTGCCAGCACCTTCGAAGGCTTACCCAACAGTTTGGTTTCTATGGCCAATTTTTGGCGGCATAGTTTGTACTGCGCCCTGATAGCGCGAAATTTAGCCAAACAAGCCAAAAAATGCGATGCGGATGCGGTGTTTACCGCCGCGTTGTTGCATGACATTGGTGAACTGATCATTTTTTATCGCCGCCCAGACCAAGCAAAAGCCGCCTTACAATTAGTACTAGACAGCTCAGATGAATTACCGATTTATATCGCGGAAGAAAAAGTACTCGGCTTTAATCACGCCGAAGTGGGCGCTGAATTAGCGCGGCAGTGGAAACTGCCTCCCATGCTCGAAGAATGTATTGGCTTTCATCACAACCTGGACAACGTTCGAGATTTTCCTCGCGAAGTCGCGTTGGTACATATTGCCAACGTCTTAGCGCTGATGGCCGAGTTGCATACGCTCAACCCGCTCGATGTTGAACAGATTGATCCGCGTGCCTGGGAAATTATCGGGTTGGATGCCGAGCATATCACCCCCAAAGCGGTCACAGATGCGCAAGCTGAAATTACGGAAGCGCAGCAGCTCTTCTTTGGCGAGCATTCCGCATGAAGGACTCAAAACGCGGACGCTTGCCGCTGGCTCTACCCGGCTTTGAACATATCAAACGCGGCTGGAGCGATGCCCACGATAGTTATGCCGCCAGACTTAATCCCGGTGAATACTACGTCACCAAAAATGAAGAAGGCATTTATACCACCTTGGGTTCCTGCATCTCGGCATGCATTCGAGATAGAGTAAGCGGAGTGGGCGGAATGAATCATTTTATGCTACCTGCTTCAACCGGCGAGAGCGGCTGGAAAGCGTCTGGCCTAGGCGCCTCCACCCGCTATGGCAATTTCGCAATGGAACATTTGATTAACGAAATTTTAAAGAATGGCGGCAATCGGCAAAACCTAGAAGTTAAAATCTTTGGCGGCGGACGCATCATCGCCAATATGACTGACGTGGGAATGCGCAACATTGCTTTTGTGCGCGACTATCTGCAAACCGAACACTTACGGGTTGCGGCCGAAGATGTCGGCGAAGTTTTTCCGCGCATGGTGGTTTACTTTCCTGCAACTGGACGAGTGCGCATTAAACGCTTGCGTTCATTACATACCAATACCATTGTTGAACAAGAAAATCGCTACCTGAAAACCATTGCCGAAAAACCGGTTGCCGGTGCCATTGAGTTGTTTTAAGGAAAAGCTAATTAAATCAACCGTTCGCTCTGAGCGTCGAGCCTTGCTAACTTTAAACGGTTGCCTTTTTATTGATAAATTATTGATTGAATTTTTCCGAGATGAGCATAAAACATTCTAGCAAAGCGCAAATTGACATTTTGGTGGTGGACGATACCGAACTGAATCGCCAACTGTTTTCTGCGATGCTAAAAAAAATGGGCTATCTCGTCCGCACCGCTGCGGATGGATTGATAGCCTTAAACGCTTTCGAAGAAAAGCGTCCTGATTTAGTGATTATGGACGTTTCCATGCCCGGCATGGATGGCTTCGAAGTCGTGCGCAAAATGCGCGCCAGCCATCCCCATTGGTTTCCCATCATCTTTATTTCTGCTAACACTTCAAACGAACATGTGGTGCAAGGCTTAGAAGCCGGCGGCGATGACTACCTATTTAAGCCAATTCATTTTGAAGTGTTAAAAGCTAAAGTCGAAACGTTTAAATTGCGTTTAATCATGCTAGAAGAGCTGCAGCGTCAACGCCGAGACTTGCTCAATTACAGCGTCAGAAGCAAAGAAGAAGGGGCTGCTGCTTACGAATTTATGACGCATTTCACTCAACTGAATCGCATCAATGATCCGCAAGTACAGTTTTTTATGAAGTCGGCCGAAATTTTTAGCGGCGACCTCATCGCTTTTGCGCGCACCCCCGATAATCGCCTGCATTTAATGTTGGCCGATAGCGCCGGTCACGGTTTAACGTCGGCGCTGTCAGTTATTCCGCTGACACAACCATTTTATCAAATGACGCTAAAAGGCTTCGAAATCACCTCGATTGCCCGCGCCATAAACCGTCATGTCCGCGACTATTTACCCTTGCCGCGCTACGTTGCAGCCTTGCTAGTTTCGATTGATGCCGAAACGCGAACCGTGCAAGTTTGGAATGGCGGATGCCCGCCTGCGCTGTTATTGAATGATGATGGCACAACCATTCTTCATCGATTCACCTCCAAAAACTTGCCCTTAGGCGTGCTTTCGCCAGAGGAATTTGAAGCCGCTCCCGAGCTTTATAGTTGCGACACCTTGAGTGCGAATTTATTAATGTGTTCGGATGGCGCTTTAGAAGTCATCATCCCACCGGGAGAATTAATCAATCACGATGAGCTACTTTTGCGGGCGCAACAGCAAGAAAGTCTATCCTTATTTGATTCCTTACAAAGCGTGCTTGAAGCAGTTCTAAAGGGAAACTCACCGCAAGACGACGTAGCAATGCTCTTGGTTAATTTACCCAGTCGCCAAGAGAAAAACGCCACGCCATCTCACTTTGAAAGTCGCCAATGGAGCAATAAGTTACGCACCGACGAAGAGTTAGCGGCCTTTGAAATGGAATGGGATTTTTCTATCTTGCTCAGCGCAACTCAGCTAAAGCGCTTAGATGCCGTGCCTTTCTTATTAGGGGTAGCGCAACAAATTGAAGGGGGAAAAACCAGCGGACCCTTGTTTTTAATTATGTCCGAATTGTTTAACAATGCCTTAGATCACGGTATTTTAGGCTTAGATTCCTCCCTTAAAAACGATCCCGATGGCATGGAAAAATACTATGAAACGCGCACTGAGCGTTTGGCGGATTTAGATACCGGACAGATTTCCATCCGGTTTACTAAAGAAAAAAGTGCCAATACCGAACAATTACTGATTCGCTTTAAAGATTCTGGACCCGGCTTTGATTATCAATCCTTAAGACTAAGCGAAACAAGCGATAGTCACTTCCGTCATGGACGCGGCATTTTCTTGCTGTCCAGCATGTGCAAATCGTTGGAATATCGCGGCAACGGCTCTGAAGTAACAGCGATATTGGAAATTTAATTGAGTTTTTTAGCGTAGCCAGCCTCTAAAAACCACCTATTTGTTCCCCTGCTGGCATGTAGCAACGACACAATTCCCCTTCATTTAAAGAGGTGGCAGGCGCAGCCTGACGGGAGCTGCTTTTTAGGTTGCACGACCAATCTCATGTGCTTTACCGCGTAACAGCGAATCGCGTTTTTTCTCACTCTACCGCTTAACCCTAGCAAAAATAATTATTATAAGTGCTTGATTATAAAAGATATTTTAATGAAATCTAACCTTGATTTTCTCAGTCGCTCCCGCATCGCCGTTTGGCATCCTTGCTCGCAAATGAAACGTCACGAAACCTTGCCGCTGTTGCCAATACAGCGCGGCGAAGGTGTTTGGCTGATTGATTTTGACGGCAAACGCTATCTGGATGCGGTCAGTTCGTGGTGGGTGAATTTATTCGGGCATTGCAATCCGCGCATTAACGCCGCCCTAGTCGATCAATTAAACCAGTTAGAACACGTGATGTTGGCGGGATTTACCCATGAACCAGTGATCACCTTATCGGAAAAATTATGCGCCTTGGTGCCGGCTGGCTTAGGGCATTGTTTTTATGCATCAGATGGCGCTTCCGCCACCGAAATCGCTTTAAAAATGAGCGCTCACTACTGGCGCAACACCGGTCAACCCGAAAAGAACCAATTTATAAGTTTACAAAATAGTTATCACGGCGAAACACTGGGTGCGTTATCGGTAACCGATGTGCCGCTGTTCAATGATGCTTACGGGGCGCTGCTTCGGCACAACGCCACCGTACCCAGCCCCGATAGTCGACTGGCGGAAGCGGGCGAAAGTAGTGCGGCATTTGCGTTGCGCTGTGCCGAAAAGTTGGAAGCGCATTTGCAACAACATCATTTACAGTTGGCCGCGTTGATCCTTGAACCCTTGGTACAAGGTGCAGCGGGTATGGCAATGTATCACCCGCTTTACCTCACGCGCGCGCGCGAATTGTGCAATCACTATCAAGTGCATTTAATCGCTGATGAAATTGCCGTCGGCATGGGACGCACCGGCACGATGTTTGCCTGTGAACAGGCTGCGATTACACCAGACTTTTTACTGTTGTCGAAAGGCATTACCGGCGGCTATTTACCCTTGTCAGTGGTACTGACCACCGAGCCAATTTATCAGGCGTTTTATGCCGATGAAATGACGCGCGGTTTCCTGCATTCGCATTCGTACACCGGCAATGCCTTAGCGTGCCGCGCCGCTTTGGCGACTTTAGAAATTTTTGAACAAGACCACATAATCCTCGCCAATCAGCAAAAAGCGGCGTTACTCAATCGCCTTGCCGAACCTTTACGCGCGCATCCTGCCGTGCGTAATTTTCGCCAAACCGGGATGATTTTGGCGTTCGAAGTAGCTGACGTACCCACCGATTTTGCGCAACGCTGTTTTAGTTTGGCACTGGCGCACGGCTTGCTTTTGCGTCCGATGGGCAATACCGTTTATTTCATGCCGCCCTATGTGATTAGCGACAGCGAAATAGCTTGGCTACTGGAACAAACGCTGGCAGTTCTTAATCAAATTAATTACACAACATACTGATTATATGAATAAATTTTTAATTTTTTCCCTGTACTTAGTGTTAGGCATCGGATCTACTCATGCCGCCACTGCGCCCAAAATTAAAGCGACTTCGCCTGCTAAAAAACCAGTCTTGACCAGTCAAACTCACGCATTATCCTTGCCAAACGAAGTCTTGACGGTGTTAAAACGCGAAGGAATTTCACTCAGCAATGTGGGTGTGGCAGTTCGCGAATTAAATGCGGCAGCGCCACTACTCAGTCTCAATGCGGAACAGGCAATGAATCCGGCGTCCACCATGAAACTACTCACCACCTTTATCGGATTGGATGTGCTGGGCCCTACTTTTTATTGGAAAACTGAAGCTTATGTTGACGGCACGCTGGTAAATGGCGTGCTGCATGGCAATTTGATTTTGAAAGGTTATGGCGATCCCAAATTAACCATTGAGCAATTTTGGTTGTGGTTGAGCGAAATTCGGGCGCGCGGAATACAAGAAATTGACGGTGACTTGATTCTAGATCGCACTTTTTTTAACGTTGCGGCGCACGATCCCGGTGATTTTGATGGGGATCCGGCGCGCGCCTACAATGTCGGCCCAGACGCATTATTGTTAAATTTCAATACGTTACGCTTGCGCTATTTACCGGAAGGCAATCGTCTAAAAGTGATTAGCGAGCCTTCCTTAGAAGGCGTGCAATTAAATAATCAACTCACACCACAAGCGACGCCACTTAATTGCGATGACTGGGATGACAAAATTCGCATTCAGGCACGCGGCGATAGTGTCATTTTGCAAGGCGGTTATCCGAGCGAATGTGGTGAACATGAGCAAAATCTCAATCTAATGCCGCACACGCGTTATGTGGCGGCGGTGTTCAGTGCGATTTGGCAAGAATTGGGCGGCAAACTGAAAGGCGGCGCCCGCGATGGCAAATTAAGCCAGACCGCAACGCTGTTTTCCACCCATTATTCAGCGCCGTTGGCAGAAATTATTCGCGATATCAATAAGTTTAGTAACAACGTTATGGCACGGCAGCTGTTTTTAACCTTAAGTTCCAGAGCGCCAGAAGATTCAGCAGTGTCAATTCCCTTAAGCATTGCCACTGTTAAAGCATGGTTGGCAGACCATCAACTAGACTTCAAAGAGCTGGTGTTAGAAAACGGCGCTGGCCTGTCGCGCTTGGAACGCATCAGCCCGGTGCACATGGCACAACTTTTGCAAAACATTGCCATTCACCCGCTCAACGCCGAAATGATTGCTTCTTTACCGATTTTAGGCGTGGATGGCTCACTAAAAAAACGTTTAAAGAAGAGCCCCGCAGCCAGTCATGGTCATCTTAAAACCGGCACACTGGAGGGCGTGAAAACCATTGCCGGCTTTGTTCATTCGGTCAGTGGCAAAGAATGGATTGTGGTGTTTTTTATCAATCATCCCAATGCAAAGCGTGCGACTGCGGCGCAAGATGCGCTTTTAGAATGGGTGCAAAGGCGCTAGCCGCGCTGAATGCCGGATATAATGCCACTCTTTAATTTTGCCTAAGCTAATCAAAATCATGCACCAACCTTATTCACCCCAAACCATCGAAATCGCTGCCCAACTTCATTGGGATGCGGCGCAAACATTCCGCGCCGAAGACCAAAGCACCAAGCCGAATTATTATTGCCTATCCATGTTTCCCTATCCCTCGGGAAAATTGCACATGGGACATGTACGCAATTACACGATTGGCGATGTATTAAGTCGCTATCACCGCATGAAAGGTTTTAATGTTTTGCAACCAATGGGGTGGGATGCGTTTGGGTTGCCCGCCGAAAATGCCGCGATGGCAAATCAAGTCCCGCCTGCTGCGTGGACATATTCCAATATCGACTACATGAAGCAACAGTTGAAACGCCTCGGTCTGGGCGTCGATTGGTCGCGGGAAGTCACCACCTGCAAGCCGGATTATTACCGCTGGGAACAATGGTTGTTCACGCGCTTATTTGCCAAAGGCGTGATTTACAAAAAAACCTCTAAGGTAAATTGGGACCCAATCGACAACACTGTGCTAGCCAATGAACAAGTGATTGACGGGCGCGGCTGGCGTTCTGGTGCGCTGGTGGAAAAACGCGATATTCCGATGTATTTTTTCCGTATCACGCACTATGCGGATGAATTATTACAAGGCTTAGATCACTTGCCCGGTTGGCCGGAACAAGTCAAAACGATGCAAGCAAATTGGATTGGCAAAAGCGAAGGCGTGCGCTTTGCCTTTGAAATTCCCAGTGCCGTCCTCGCCTCACTGCCCGCGCCCGCCGCGACTAACCAAAGCGAGGATACAGACCCCGCTAGCAGCAAGCAACTCTGGGTTTACACTACCCGTGCCGATACTATTATGGGCGTGACATTTGTCGCCATTGCAGCGGAACATCCCTTGGCGACGCGCGCTGCGCAGAATAGCTCGCAACTATTTGATTTTATTGAAGAATGCAAGCAAGGCGGTGTCGCAGAAGCGGATATTGCCACCCTAGAAAAGAAAGGCATGGACAGTGGCTTACGGGTAATTCATCCGCTGACTGGCGCACTGGTGCCGGTATGGGTTGGCAATTATGTATTAATGAGTTATGGCGATGGCGCAGTGATGGCAGTGCCGGCGCACGATGAGCGCGATTTTGCCTTCGCGCAAAAATACAATTTGCCCATTCAACAATCCATCGCCCTAGAAGGACACGCCTTTAACGCTCGTGTTTGGCAAGACTGGTACGCTAGCAAAGAAGGCGTTTGCATCCATTCTGGCAAATACAATGGCCTGAATTATGTTCAGGCAGTGGACGCGATTGCAGCGGATTTGGCGGCAAAAAATCTGGGCGAGAAAAAAGTGCAATTCCGCCTCCGTGATTGGGGTATTTCCCGTCAGCGTTATTGGGGCTGCCCCATTCCGATTATTCATTGCCCGCACTGCGGCGATGTGCCCGTACCGGATGCGCAATTACCTGTTTTGTTGCCGGAAAATGTCGTACCCGATGGTGCAGGTTCGCCACTGGCAAAAATGCCAGCATTTTATGAATGCACCTGCCCCAACTGTGGTGGTGCAGCAAAACGCGAAACCGACACCATGGATACCTTCGTCGAGTCCTCTTGGTATTACGCGCGTTACGCCAGTCCGCAGTGCGCGACCGGCATGGTGGATCCAGCGGCAGCGCACAATTGGCTGCCGGTTGATCAATATATTGGCGGCATTGAACACGCGATTTTGCATTTGTTATATGCGCGCTTTTTTCACAAACTGATGCGCGATGAAGGTGTGTTTGGTGAACGCCCTATCCCACTGGCGGGCGCGACGGCCAAAAACGCTGATGAGCCCTTCAAAAACTTGCTGACACAAGGCATGGTGGTTGCGCCTACCTTTTTCCGCGAAGAAGCGAATGGCAAAAAACGTTGGCTGAATCCAGCCGATGTTGTAGTGGAAATGGACGCGAAAGCTCGTCCCTTGGGCGCCACATTAAAAAGTGACGGCTTGCCAGTCACCATCGGCGGCACGGAAAAAATGTCTAAATCGAAAAACAATGGCGTTGATCCGCAAGCCATTATTGATCAGTACGGCGCAGACACGGCGCGTTTATTTATGATGTTTGCAGCACCGCCGGAGCAACAATTAGAATGGTCGGACGCCGGAGTGGAAGGCGCGTTCCGCTTTTTGAGGCGAGTGTGGAATCTGGCTGCAGAGTTTGAAAACTTAAGCGCCACTAGCCAAGCGCAAGCCTTGAGCGCAGACGAACAAGCCTTGCGCCGCGACATTCATCTCGCATTAAAACAAGCCAACTTTGACTTTTCGCGGCACCAATTCAACACCGTGGTGTCGGCAACCATGAAAATGCTAAACGCGTTAGAAAAAGCCAAAGCCAGCGTACAGCGGGCGGTGCTAGCAGAAGGTGTTTCGATTTTGCTGCGCGTGCTGTCGCCGATTACGCCGCATTTAGCGCAAACACTGTGGCAAACGCACGGTTTTGGCGCCGATATTTTGGCGGCAACTTGGCCAGAAGTGGACGAAAGCGCTTTGGTGCAAGATGAAATTGACTTGATGATTCAAATCAACGGCAAGTTGCGCGGCAGTATTCGCGTGGCGAAAGACGCGGATAAAACCCACATCGAGCAAAGGGCGTTAGCGCAGGACGTGGTGCAAAAACAGATGGCAGGTGCTCCGGCGAAAAAAGTCATTATTGTGCCCGGACGACTGGTTAATATAGTTTTGTAAGTCCATGATTATATTGATTTATTTTAAATCCGGACGCTGGGTAAATTTACTCATACTGACGTTCTTGCTCAGTGCTTGCGGCTTTCATTTACGGGGTCATCAACCCCAAGACCTGCAGCTAGCCTTTCAAAGTGTGTATATTAAAGCCGCCAATGAAAGCGCTTTTGTCGCCGATTTACGCAACGCTTTGGCTTTTAACAAAGTCACGGTCAGCGATCATCCAGAAGAAGGCGTACTGACCTTAGAAATCATTGCCGAAACTTCAGATAAGCAGATTTTAGCAATGTCCAGTGCCGGTAAAATCCGCGAATTTCAACTGCAATACCGCGTCAAATTACGCGCCTACGATGCTAATTTGTTGAATTGGTTGCCAGAAGAAGAGATTTCTTTAGTCCGCACACTGACTTTTGATGACGCGCAAATATTGGCAAAGGAACAAGAAGAAGCCTTATTATACAAAGACATGCGTACCGATGCCGTGATGCAAGCCTTGCGTCGCTTAAGCCGCGCCAAACCGCCGAAAGTTAAAATTGCACCTATCCAATGACGATCTGCCGCGGCAGTTAGCGAAAGGACTAAGCCCGCTATATGTCATTCATGGTGATGCACTTTTACTGGCAATTGAAGCGGCCGATGCGATTCGCTTTGCCGCGCGCCAAGCCGGCTTCAATGAACGCGATATTTTGATCGCCGAGCAATACTTTGAATGGGCAGAATTAAAAAATAGTGCGCTAAGCGTGTCGCTGTTTTCACCTCGAAAAGTGATTGATTTGCGCATTCCTTCCGGCAAACCGGGCGTGGAAGGCGCGCAGGCGTTGCAAGAACATTGCGCCCAGCTGAATGCGGATACCCTAACCCTGATTTCATTGCCGCACTTAGATGGCACCGCGTATAAAAGTAAATGGTTCAGTGCTTTGGAGCAGCACGGCATCGTGATCAGTGCCGATGAAATTTCGCTGGCGGCATTGCCCAATTGGATCGCAACCCGGCTTAAACGGCAGCAGCAAATGACCGACGCTGACACACTCTCCTTTTTAGCACAGCGGGTTGAGGGAAATTTACTGGCAGCATTTCAGGAGATTCAAAAATTGGCGCTGTTATTTCCGGCCGGCGAATTGAGTTTCGAACAGGTCAAAGATTCGGTAATGGACGTGGCGCGTTACGATATTTCTAAATTATCCGAAGCCATGCTGACCGGCGATGTGGCGCGTTTTTCCCATATTTTGGAGGGCTTACGCGCGGAAGGAACGGCGACGGTGCTGATATTATGGACGCTTGCAGATGATATTCGGAACTTAGCGAAGGTGTCGCGGGCACTACAGCAACACGGTAATCTTGCCAACGCGTTGCGTGAAGCGCGAATTTGGGGCGTGAAACAAAAATTGATTGAACGTGCCGCACGGCGTTTTAGCCCCCAATTTACGCAACGCGCATTGGTGCAAGCGGCAAAAATAGACAAGCTAATCAAGGGCTTAAGAAGTGGTGACGTGTGGGATGAATTGCTGCAACTGGGCGTTCGTTGCGCGAAAGCGGGACAAAAATAAGACTCAGGAAGCGCTAATTTAATCCGTTCGTGGTGAGCGTGTCGATCCAAGCACGGATTAAATTTAGTGATTAAACTCACCCTTCGACTGGCTCAGGGCGAACGGATTTTTAATATTCAATATAATCAAAGAGTTGCCAATCAACTAAAAGGACAGCAATGATGAGTAAAACTACCCATTTCGGTTTTCAAACGGTAGATGAAAACGAGAAAGCCATGCATGTTGCCAGTGTATTTACCTCGGTTGCCAGTAAATACGACATTATGAATGACCTCATGTCAGTGGGTTTGCATCGAATTTGGAAACGCTTTGCCGTTGGGTTGGCGAATGTACACGAGGGAAATCGGGTGCTGGATGTGGCGGGTGGTTCGGCGGATTTATCGCGCTTGTTCCTGAAAAAAGTGGGGTGTAGTGGACAAGTGGTGCTGACTGACATTAATAATGCCATGCTGCGTGTTGGGCGTGACCGTTTGCTGGATGAAGGCATTGCCACGCCAACCACGCAATGTGACGCTGAACATTTACCGTTTCCCGATAATTATTTTGATTGTGTGAGCATTGCTTTTGGCTTGCGAAATGTCACGCACAAAGAAGCCGCTTTGCGTGAAATGCACCGCGTGTTAAAACCGGGCGGACGGGTGATTGTTTTAGAATTCTCCAAAGTAATCAAGCCACTAGAAAAAGCGTATGATTTTTATTCATTTAAATTATTGCCGAAAATGGGTGAATTGATTGCCCATGATGCGGACAGTTATCGTTATCTTGCCGAATCGATTCGGATGCACCCGGGGCAAGAAGAATTAAAAACCATGATGCAAGAAGCGGGCTTAGCGCGGGTTGAATATTTCAATATGACTGGTGGGATTGTGGCGGCACATCGTGGCGTGAAGCTGTAATTTGCCGGCATCATTCTGGCGAGCAATGCCGACTGCCGTCCTTTGCTTAGGCACAAACGCCCAGCTGCTTTAAAATTTCCAAAGAGGGCGCGGCTTGATTCAGCGTATAAAAATGCAGTCCAGGTGCGCCGCCCGCCAAAAGTTTTTCGCACAATTGCGTGACGACGTCGCGTCCGAAATTCTGCACCGATTCCACATCATCGCCGTAACCTTCAAGCGTTTTACGCATCCAGCGTGGAATTTCTGCACCGCAAGTCTCTGAAAAACGCGCCAATTGCGAATAGCGCACAATCGGCATAATGCCCGGAACGATGGGCACGGTGACACCAAGTTTGCACACTTCATCGACGAAACGAAAATAGGCATCCGCATTGTAAAAATATTGCGTGATGGCGGAATTCGCCCCAGCGTTGACCTTGCGTTTAAAGTTCAGCATATCCTCGCGGGCAGATCGTGACTGCGGGTGAAATTCGGGATAGGCGGCCACTTCGATATGAAAATGTTCTCCCGTTTCAGCACGAATAAACGACACCAGTTCGTTGGCATATTGAAATTCACCGATACTTGCCATGCCAGACGGTAAATCGCCGCGCAACGCCACAATGCGGTTGATGCCAGCATGTTGGTAGGTGTGCAGCAAGCTACGAATGTTTTCGCGCGTTGAGCCGACACAGGACAAATGCGGCGTCGCTTGATAACCTTCCGCTTTAATTCTTAACACCGTTTCTAAGGTGCGCTCTTGCGTTGACCCCCCCGCGCCGAAGGTGACCGAAAAAAATTCCGGTTTCAGCACGGCTAATTGCTGGCGAGCGGCGGTGAGCTTTTCTGCGCCTTCCGCTGTTTGCGGTGGGAAAAATTCAAAACTGAGATTCGGAGTGTTCATGATTGAGTGGTTCTCATTAGTTGAGCGGCAGCGGTGGAAAGCGCCCATGAAAATAGGCTGTATAGCACCGCGCCAAAAACGCCACTGGCTAAATTCTCCACTTCAAAGCCGCGCAGAATTGAACCAGTGAACCAAAACATTAAGCCATTGATAATAAAAATAAATAACCCAAGCGTCAGCATCGTGACCGGCAGCGTCAGTAGCAAGAACAGTGGGCGAATAACGGTATTGACCAAACCAAGAAAAAACGCAGCAATCAGTGCAGCGGTAAAACCATCAACGTGAATACCAGGAACGAAATTAGCCACGGCAATCAGCGCCAACGCATTCAAAATCAAAATTAACGCTAATCTCATGATTTTATTGAGTTTTTTAACAAGGCACAATTTGACCACGGTTTGACACAGACAAGCACGGATAAAACAAGAAATTGCCCACCTAATTGGAGAGCAAAACTTAAAGATGCGCTGATTAAATCGACCGTTCGAGCTGATTAGATCCACCATAAGCGCTAATTAAATACACCGTTCGCCCTGATGAAATACACCGTTCGCCCTGAGCTTGTCGAAGGGTGGATTTAACCGCTTGATGTATGTGTGGTTTATTCCGTGCATGGTTCGACAAGGTGTGCGTGTGCTGCTGGGGCTTTAGCCCCTTACAGCCACGGCCTACCCCTTGCGGGTGCACCACGAACGGAATAAATCAGTGCCTCCCTAAGTCGCTAACTGTGTCGTTATCCGTGAAAATCAATGTCAATCTATGGCTAATTGCTTGTTTGCTTAATACCGATAATGATCCGCTTTGTACGGACCTTGTTTAGCCACATTGATATAGGCTGCTTGTTGGTCGGTCAGTTCGCTCAATTCTGCATTCAGCGTGGTCAATTGCAAGCGCGCCACTTTTTCATCCAGATGTTTCGGCAAGGTATACACGCCGATTGGATAGTCGCTGGTGCGCGTGAACAATTCAATTTGCGCAATGGTTTGGTTGGCGAACGAGGACGACATGACGTAAGACGGATGTCCAGTGCCGCAACCCAAGTTCACCAAACGACCTTCAGCCAGCAACAAAATGCGTTTGCCGTCTGGGAAAATGACGTGGTCAACTTGCGGCTTGATGTTTTCCCACTGATATTGCTTGAGCGAGGCAACGTCGATTTCGTTGTCGAAGTGTCCAATGTTGCAGACAATCGCTTGGTTCTTCATCTTCGCCATGTGGTCGTGCGTGATAACGTGGAAATTGCCAGTGCAGGTCACGAAAATATCGCCGTACGCCGCTGCGTAATCCATGGTCACGACGCGATAGCCTTCCATCGCCGCTTGCAGTGCGCAAATCGGGTCAATTTCAGTTACCCAAACTTGTGCCGACAAGGCGCGCATCGCTTGTGCCGAACCTTTGCCCACGTCGCCGTAACCCGCGATCACCGCGATTTTGCCCGCAATCATCACGTCGGTGGCGCGTTTCACCGCATCCACCAAGGATTCGCGGCAACCATACAAGTTGTCGAATTTGGATTTAGTCACCGAGTCATTCACGTTAATCGCTGGGAATTTCAATTCGCCGCGTGCGTGCATTTGGTACAAACGATGTACGCCGGTGGTGGTTTCTTCGGTCACGCCTTTGATCGCCGCCAAACGCACCGAGTACCACGTTTTATCGGTCGCCAATTTCGCTTTGATCGAATTGAACAGGCAAATTTCTTCTTCCGAACCTGGATTGTTCAGCAAAGACGCGTCTTTCTCTGCGCGCGCACCGAGGTGCAACAACAAAGTGGCATCGCCGCCATCATCCAGAATCATGTTGGAATAACCACCGTCCGCCCATTCAAAAATGCGGTGGGTGTAATCCCAATAATCCGCGAGCGTTTCGCCTTTTACCGCGAACACGGCTGTCCCACCAGCGGCAATCGCAGCAGCAGCGTGATCTTGTGTGGAGTAGATATTGCAAGAAGCCCAGCGCACTTCAGCGCCCAAGGCTTTTAGCGTTTCGATCAACACGCCGGTTTGAATCGTCATGTGCAACGAACCGGTGATGCGCGCACCGCGTAAAGGTTGAGTGGTTGAGTATTCGTTACGGATTGCCATCAAACCGGGCATTTCGATTTCGGCGATGGCGAGTTCTTTGCGTCCCCAGCCTGCGAGGTTGATGTCAGCAATTACATAGTCTTTAGTCATTTGGTTCTCTCTAAATAAAATTGAACAGAATGACCGGAGGAAGGAGGGCGGCTCACCGCTCCCGTGTCCGGCACGGATTGGGTGAGCGTCGTTAAAACTGTCCGGTGAACTGAGCCTAGCAGGAAGTCCCTGTCGCAACGCTCCTCAGTGCCGGATAAAACACAAACTGCTTTCTCAGCGATTTGCGGGCGGGATTCTAGCACAGGCGAAAATTCCGCCGCGAATTTTTGTTGCTGGTGGGGTGAAAAAAATCGGTAGGATTTTATGTAATCCATTGATTATATAGATTATTAAATAATTATTTCCGCTTTGATGATTCGGTTTGGTTCGTCTATTAAGTTAATTAAATTTTTTGTCCACGGGCAAAGGGGCTTTAGTTTTTAAAACGGATTTTGGATTCCTGACTACGCCGAAATGACGAAAACGGAACACGGCTGTAATGTGCGTTACAAAAAAATCGTTGGTGTCCGTTTATTTTTCATTGACAATTTGCGCCGCCTTTAAATAAAATTCGTCTGCTTGCAAATTCTCCCTCCGTACACTTTACTGCATGCACAGTAAAAGGCGTTCTGCGAATTTCCCAGAAAATAGGACTGGCGCAAGGTTTGGTTTCAGCATTTGGCAGAAAGCATTACCCGTTCCATAACCGTTAATTTAAGGGGGATTTATGTATAATCGCACCGCACCGCACCGCACCGCAATTAACTCGTCGTTCGTTTAGAAATACCGCACTCTCTGTTTTTTCCTGCGTCAGTTTATTTTTACTGGCAGCGCTAAACCCCTCGATTGCTTTTTCCGCTACGCCAACTCCTGCTGAGTTAACGATACCTTCTGCGCCAGTTGCGGCATCTGCTACACCTTCCACTGAACAGGACAAGAGCAAATTACCTCTGGTGTTTCCCCCTGTTTCATCCAAAAACTTCACTGGTAAGACACTACATTTGCGGCAAGCGCTAGACCAAGAGCCTGTTCTCACTGATAAGAAAAATGGTGTGACTAAATTCTCTGCACGCAAGAAAAGTGAATTTTTTGTGATGCGCGACGATGGAACGGACTTAACGCTGTTTATGACCAGCAATGGAACCAGCGTAGAAGCTCGAGACCGACAATATGCCAAAGAAGGTGAACGTTACTTCCTGAAAAAAGAAGAGTTGGGGCTGATTCTTTATACGGGAACGGGAATTGACTATGGCATGTTAATCGTGCCGTTTAAATATCAATTCTCCGACCATTCGATTGGTGGCTCAACGACGGTTGGCGCGTATTTAGGTTACACCGTCAACTGGCTGGATTTTGCCTCGCTCACACCGTTGATTTCGTTTGGGCTATCGCCACTCACCGTGCAAAGCGCGGCGGGTTCTGCCAATAACACCAGCGTACTCGGTTTAAGTGGCGCAGTTGGTGTGGCATTCACCATCAATAAATTTGATTCCAGTATGCAAGGCGGCTTTGTCTGCGGACAAGACACTGCAGGCAACAGCACCCCAACCCCTTACAAATACGAAGGGCAGTGGTGGTGTGCCGCGCAAATTGGTTTTCCTTTCACGCAATAACTCAATTAAAACAAATGGTTACTTATAAAGGAGACTCACGATGAACAAATTAACTAAGCACTTAAGTTTCGCAACTTTCTTATGGGTTGCTTTGGTATTTAGCCCGCAAGCGATGGCGGATTACATTAGTTTGAAAGAAGGGGCTTTTCAAGATTTACAGTTTTCAGATGCGCTTCATGATGCGATTTATTATAAAGATCGTAATGGGCAGTTACTCGAAGTTGATTTTAATTGGGGTAACAAAAAAACCCTGCAAGTTACAGGGGGAATTCAGGTTGATTCAAATAATCAACTAGCGAATGTTTTTATGGGACTGACGTTTGAGAAGGATGATCAGTTTATCTATCGAGAATTACATATTAAAGATCGGCTTTATTTTAGTCCCGCTAGAGCCCCTTTGACTTGGACGTATGCTGCTAGTCCGCCGGATTATTTGCTGTCAAATGTAGATGCTACGGCGCGCGAACTTACCTATGTTTTTCCAGGAGGGGATTGGTTCGTCAAGGTTGGACAGTCAAATATACCAGTAATGATAACTTTTCCCCATGACCCAGGTGATTCTAGTTCAAATCTCCCCGGTAATATGGTCGCGGTCAACCCTAGAACCAATACGCTAATATTCGGTGTTTTAAACCCATTTTCCTATGGAATGAAAGTTGATGATGAGCATAGATTTCCATTGAAGAAGTTGATTGCAGCAGGGAAAAATGGCTTCATAACCTACTTTGATCAACGTGTTGATTTAGGCATTATTAACCAAGAGGTTGGGCAGCAAATTTACAGTGTGGATTATGGAAATACGATCAAGGGAACTCAAAAAGTAGACAATGTGGGCATACGAGGTATGAAAGGCACGGAGATTCTTCTAACGATGGGAGGAGAGCTTGGTACGGCCTATTTGTTCCGATTTGGAGGGAATACAGCAGTAGCTAGCATCGGTCTTTTTGCAGAGTTTGCTGGCCCATTAAGTGGTTTTTTTAGGGTTTATCACGCAAACAATCGAACCACCAATGGTACTGAATGGCTGCCAGGTGGCTATGGTTTTTATGGCATCAACGCACGTGTCGCCATTGATTTTTAGCTCATAGACTGAATTAAGTGAAGCCCAATTGGTGTTCACGATCTGTTGGGTTTCGGGCTTCTCCGCTTCAATTTACAACCTTCTGGCTCTAGTCGTTTAGCGATGCACTTTCGCATCGAGTCCGTCCAGCACCATTTCTGCTGCGCGCAACACCGCCCGCGCTTTGTTTTGCGTTTCCTGCCATTCGCTTTCGGGAACGGAATCGGCGACGATGCCCGCGCCTGCTTGCACATACAGGGTGTCGTTTTTCACCACGGCGGTGCGCAGTGCGATGGCCACATCCATGTCGCCGTTGAACGCTAGATAACCGACCGCGCCCGCATAAATGCCGCGCTTGCTGGGTTCCAGTTCGTCAATAATTTCCATGGCGCGCACTTTGGCTGCGCCGGACACCGTGCCCGCCGGAAAAGTGGCTTTCAGCACGTCCATCGCGGTGAGGTTCGGTTTGAGTTGCGCTTCCACATTGGACACGATGTGCATGACGTGCGAATAACGTTCGATGACCATTTTGTCGGTCAGTTTGACGGTGCCGTTTTCTGCCACGCGTCCGATATCGTTGCGCCCTAAGTCAATCAACATTAAATGCTCGGCTAATTCTTTAGGATCAGCGAGTAATTCTTCAGCTAAATCAAGGTCTTGTGCATTATCTTTGCCGCGAGGTCGTGTGCCGGCAATTGGGCGCACGGTCACGGTTTGTCCTTCTAGTCGCGCCAAAATTTCGGGCGACGAACCCACAACATGATGGTCGCCCATGTCGTAATAAAACATATACGGCGAGGGATTGATGCTG
>JAVHQT010000056.1:0-39742 GCA_036171275.1 Gallionellaceae bacterium
GCTTTGTACAGGATGCTCAAAATCATCGCGTTTATGCCCACCGATTTACCGGAACCGGTCGTGCCCGCCACCAACACGTGTGGCATTTTGCCCAAATCCGCCACAATCGGCTTGCCGGAAATGTCTTTGCCCATCGCCATACTCAGCGGCGAACTCATTTCGGCATACACCTGCGAGCCCAGAATTTCGGACAGCTGAACCATTTGCCGTTTCGGGTTGGGCAACTCTAACGCCATATATGATTTACCGGGAATGGTTTCCACCATCCGAATGCTCACCACCGATAAAGCACGCGCTAAGTCCTTGACTAAATTGACTATTTGACTGCCTTTAACGCCGACAGCAGGTTCGATTTCGTAGCGGGTAATCACCGGTCCCGGATAGGCAGCCACGACTTTAACCGCCACACCGAAATCCATCAATTTGCGCTCAATTAAACGCGAGGTAAATTCCAGCACGTCGTTAGACAGCACTTCAACTTCGTGCTTTGCAGGATCAAGCAAGTGCAAAGGCGGCAAAGGTGAATCAGGCAGCTCGGCAAATAATGACTCTTGCTTTTCTTGCTCGACGCGTAAGGAACGCGGAACTTGAACTTGCGGCGCTTCAATGTGCAGCGGCAATTGCGCTTCGACGCGCTTCTTTTCTTCAACCACCACGGCGATTCGCTCGGTAATGGCTTGCTCACCCAAACGCTTATCTTGTCGCGTTTGCCACGCAGTTCGCACCCGCCAATAAGCAGTTTCAAGCCACTCTCCTAATCGTTCTATCAACCGCAACCAAGATAGACCGGTAAACAAACTAAAACTACTCGCAATCAAAATCAGCAAACATAACGTTGCTCCGGTGTAACCAAATAAATGCGCAAATGAATGTCCGAGCAAGTCGCCTAGCAAGCCCCCAGGTGCTTGTGGCAATGCCACTTTTAAGCTGTATAAACGCAAGGCTTCTAAGGCACTACTGGAGAGTAATAGCAACACAAAACCACCAAAAACCAACCAAGACGAACGCGCGCCGAATAGGCTATCTGCATCAATCCGCCGATAGCCATCAACCACGCGCTGCAAGACTAATATCGCCAACCACCACGCTGAAAATCCAAATAAATAGAAAGATAAATCCGCCAACCACGCACCGATTAGACCCGCTGGGTTATGCACAACCGCTTCGGTGGCGCTGTGTGACCAAGCGACGTCGGTTCGATCGTAGCCCGCCAAGGCTAAAATAATAAACAGCGCCAGCGCCAACAGCAGCAGCCAGCGTGATTCGCGCAGCAAACTGGCAAGCTTGGCATTGAAAGCGGGTGCGTCGTTAGTGGATAAAGTCGTCATTCGATTTCAAGTTAATTGTATTCAGCAAACCCATGCGATGGGCTACGTTGACTGCTTCAGAACGCGAATTGACATTTAAAGCTTGGAACACGCCAGCGGTGTGCACCTTGACCGTTCCTTCTGCCAAATTCAAGCGGGCGGCAATTTGCTTACTCGACAACCCTTCCGCCATCAGTTCCAAGGTTTGGAGTTGGCGCGTAGTCAAGCCGCCTTTGTATTGCGGATCAGCGGAACTTTGCCCGGGTTCTAAATCGTTTATGGCGCTTCGCAACAACTGTGGCGGCACATAAACCCCGCCTTCCAACACCATGCGCAAAGCTGCTAACATAATTTTGCTAGGTGACATTTTTGAAATGAAGCCCATCGCGCCATATTCCAACACTTTTTCAATATCGCCACGCTGGTCCGAGCCAGAAACGACCACCAAGGGTACATCAGGATAACGCTGATAAAAAATATCAATCGACTTAACGCCATTACTGCCGGGCATATGCAAATCTAACAACGCCAAATCAATATCAGAATGCAACTCTGCCAATCGCATGCCATCGACAAAATTACCCGCATCAATCACCTCCACTTCATCGGCTAATTGTTGCAACACATACCGCATTCCGTCACGGAATAAAACGTGATCATCAACCATTAAAATTTTAAGTTTCATCGCCATTCCTTTTTACATTGGTTACCTACTTTGGCCAATTCTTGTCAAGCTTACCCGTGCAAGCACTCATTTATTCGGTTTACCCAGAGCCGGTCAAAAGGTCGCTTTAGTGGCGTATTGATTTATTCTATTCGTGGTGAACCCTGCGATTAGCTCAGGAGCACCTTGTTATACCATAACAGAACAAATATCCACCCAATCAATAACTTAAACCCACTTTTCGACAAGACTTTCCTGAATTTATCGTAGAACTCAGGGCACACAGTTGATTGAATCAGCGCTGCCTTAGCGACTCATTGCTAACAGCAAGCGAATATCCTGCAGCATCCATTCTGTTTTTTGCTGATACGGCGCTTGCAAAACACGCTTTCCATCTGGCGAAATTAAATAGGTTGCGGCAGAGTGGTCAATGTCGTAGTTCCCTGATTGCGTATACTGTTTCTGATAAAACACCCCAAAACTGTGTGCAGCCTGTTGTGTGGCTTTTTCATCACCCCACAAACCAATAAATGATGAATTGAAGGCAGGTACATATTGCCCCAGCAAGGCGGCATTGTCGCGTTCAGGGTCCACGGTGACAAAAATAACCTGCAATTTAGCGGCATCGCTTCCCAGCAAGGTCAGTACTTGATTCAAATCTGCCAAAGTGGTCGGACAAATTTCTGGACAATGCATATAACCAAAAAACAGCGCCACCACTTTGCCGCGATAATCAGCCAAGTGATGCAGCACACCGTTGCTGTCACGTAGTTCAAAATCGGACTGCGCATATTTTGCACTCACGTCCTGTGCCTTAAAAGGCGACGGCAATTTAGCTTCACATGATGACACTAAAATAGTTAATATAATCAACAGGTTACGAAGTAACATGGCACGCCCCTGTCCAGCCATTTAAATAAAAAGTGTACGCGACTTTAAGTAATCCGTAGCCGCCTAAAGCGATCACTAAGCTACCTGCAAACAACCTGACTTTTGCCGACTGCACCCAATTTTGGGCGCGCGACCAAAACAAACCTATCGCCAATAAATTGGGCAAAGTGCCCAAGCCAAATGACAACATGATTAAAGCACCTTGCAAAGGACTGGCGCTCGCCAATGCGGTGATCAAAATGCTATACACCAAACCGCACGGCAACCAACCCCACAATGCGCCCAATCCCAGCGCACGCGGTAAGGTATTGACCGGCAATAAACGACGTGTCAAAGGTTGCAAAAGCCGCCACAAGTGCCCACCCATTTTTTCTAATTGCCGCACCACGCCCCATATTCCAGCCAAATATAAGCCCAGCGCAATTAACATTAAGCTGGATAAACCAAACAATAAATGCTGAATAGGTACGACATCGCGGAATAGCAAGCCAGCTTGTCCCAAGCTGCCCACCAAGGCACCGGCAAGCGCGTAACTGACAATCCGACCACCGCTGTAAGCCAAATGAAATGGCCAGCGCGGTGCAGCACTGGGCACTTGCGCCGTAAAAATACCAACGATACTGCCGCACATTCCCAGGCAATGCACGCCGCCAAGCAAGCCTACTAAAAACACCGCCAAAAAATTAAATTCAGTCATTATTTGAAATTATAAATTGATTGGCATATAGTTTACCGTCAAAGCCCCAAGTCATGGCATTCAGTCAAAAAAAAGGGCGCGACTAATAAGATTATCCCTTCAGCAAAGTGCTAATCTTTCAGTCTTAATTTACCTAATAATAAAATTGAATGGAGAAACAAAATCGTGAAGCAAATCTATACTAATGAACAAATATCCACCATCTTAGACCAGTCTGTCATTTATCAATGCGCCTGTCCTGCCCAAGTTTGCGAACAAATTAATCAGCTGCGTCGGCTGTATGCTTACCAAGCTAATTGCCTTAATTTAACCAATACCGATATTGCAGTTCATGACCGAATTGCCAATACAGCCGCCAAAAGTCATGCCGAAATGGAAGAATGCCTGACTGAGATTTTGCGCTTAGAAGGCTGGAATTTAGAAACCCTAGCAATGCCTGAAGTCCTTAAAACTCGAATTTTAGCAGCCCATCTCATGAGCTGATGCCCCTCGCCTCCCGTTCAATTTGCTGGTTACGACGTGATTTACGCTTGCATGACAATGCCGCTCTTTACCACGCCCTAAAAAACAGCCAGCAAGTGCATTGCGTCTTTGTGTTTGATCGCGAAATTTTGGATGTTTTACCAAATAAGGTTGATCGTCGCGTCGAATTTATTTGGCAAAGTTTGCAAGAATTAAATCAATCCTTGCACGCACTCGGCAGTGGCTTAACGGTGTTGCACGGCGCAGCGCAAACTGAAATTCCTCGTTTCGCTTGCGAAATGGCGGTGCAAACAGTGTTTTGCAATCACGATGCCGAACCGGCTGCCATTGAGCGTGATCGCGTCGTTGCCACAATACTCGCCGAAAGCAACATTGATTTTCATCATTTTAAAGATCAAGTCATTTTCGAACAGGCAGAAATTCTGACCGGCGCAGGCAAACCATTTAGCGTATTCACGCCATATAAAAATGCTTGGCTCAAAAAATTAGACGATTTTTATCTGCGCGCTTATCCGACCGAACGTTATTTTGCTCACCTTGCACCCTGCCCGCCACACGCGCTGCCGAGCTTGCAATCCTTAGGGTTTGAGCCGACCAACTTAGCCAGTTTAGCAATGCCAACCGGAGAATCGGGCGCACAAAAACTGTTTGCGGACTTTTACCAACGTATGACCTTTTACCGTGAAACGCGCGATTTTCCAGCGATTAAAGGCGTGTCGTATTTATCGACCCACCTCCGTTTTGGCACGATTTCGATTCGACAACTAGCTGCAGCCGCTTTTTATGCCGGTGGCGCAGGCGCACAAACTTGGCTGGGCGAACTGATTTGGCGTGAATTTTATCAAATGTTATTGCACCATCATCCGCAACTATCGCAAGGTCAAACCTTTAAAGGGCAATTTAACACCCTACCTTTTGCTAATGACAGCGCCAAATTTGCCGCGTGGTGCGAGGCGCGAACCGGCTATCCACTGGTCGATGCTGCCATGCGACAAATTAATGAAACTGGCTTTATGCACAATCGTCTGCGCATGGTGGTTGCCTCATTTTTAGTGAAAGATTTGCACGTGGACTGGCGCTGGGGCGAACGCTATTTTGCGGAACATTTATTGGATTTTGATTTCAGCGCCAACAATGGCGGCTGGCAATGGTCGGCGTCCACGGGCTGCGATGCGCAACCCTGGTTTCGCATTTTCAACCCGATTACGCAATCCGAAAAGTTTGACCCGCAAGGCAAATTTATTCGTCGCTATCTGCCCGAACTCAAATCGTGTCCTGATCAATGGATTCACGCGCCTTGGTTAATGCCCGCGCTGGAGCAAAAATTGCACGGCATAACAATTGGACAAACCTACCCTAGCCCGATTGTTGACCATGCCCTCGCCAGAGTCAAAACGCTGGCTTTGTATCAATCCAGTTCCGCTACAACTTAAAGTCGATTTGGCTTTACCTGCCTGAGAATCAGTGAACAGAATCGTTTGTGCTTATCGCAACTCAGCATCACAGGGTGAAGAGCATGAACAACCTCGCCAAGCAGATAAGGATGCGTGTAAATAACGCCATCCTCGTGGTTTTAGCTTGCCCTACGCGACGATGATCGCACACCACCCTTCGCTCAACTGCAGTTGCTAACAGTATTAATCGGTCTCTCTCAAGCAAGTCCTGATGAGTTCACTTCGCTTGTCAATTCTTGCTGGATCGCGGCTTCGGTTTGCTCAAAAAGCGGTTGTAACTGCGCCGCCAACGTCTCGCATTCAATCTGCTCGCCCAGTTTTGCCGCCCGTTCGAGCGCTTCACTGGTTTCGCCTAATTGCATTGCACCAACGCTGCGCGCGGCCGATTTCAATTTATGATTTAAATCAACAACTTGCGTTAGGTCACCTGCAGCAACGGCGGCCACAATGCTGGCAACTTGCTGCGCACTATTCGGTAAAAATTTACGCAGTAAACGCTGACACATTGCGGGGTTATCGCCAATCAAGTGCAGCAATATGTTTTTATCCCAAAGGGCTGATTCGGCGACATTTTGCACGGGCACAGAAATTTCTAGGTCGGCAAGCACAGCGCTAGGTTGCGCTACGGTCTGCTCTGGCAACCATTTTTTCAACATGGCTGCTAACTCGTTCAGGCGCAACGGTTTGGATAAATAATCATCCATGCCGCGCTGAGTACAGCGTTCAGCTTCACCTTGCATAGCGTTGGCCGTGACCGCAATAATTGGCATGCGACTTTGGCCGTTTTCACTTTGACGAATCGCGGCGGTCAGCTCAAAGCCATCCATATTCGGCATATGGCAATCACTCAAAAGCAAGGCGTAACAACCGCTGCGCCACCGCGCCAAAGCAATCTCGCCATCTTCCGCGAATTCTGCTGTGTAGCCCAACAACCGCAATTGCTCTTGCATTACTTCGCGGTTGGTTTCGTTATCTTCGGCGACTAAAATCAATCGTCTTTGTGCTGCTGCTTCTGCCACAGTCGGTAAAACTTGCTTGACCTGCGCGCCTGCGTGATCAATCTGGGCTAAAAGTTCGCCCGGTGCGCAAGGCATCAAAGGCAGTTTGACCACAAATTCTGAACCCTGACTTAAGGCGCTATGCACTTCAATTTCACCGTCCATCATTGCCACTAGACGCTGGGTAATAGACAAGCCCAAGCCCGTGCCGCCAAATTTTCGGGCGGTACTTTCATCGGCTTGCGTAAAGGGTTGAAAGAGTTTTGCAATCACTTCCTGACTCATGCCAATGCCATTATCCAAAATTCGCAATTGCACCCCATTACCGCCTTGAATGTGTTCACAGCATTCAACGCGTAACTCCACCTGCGCGGTTTTAGTGTCTTGCGAACGGGTAAATTTCAAGGCATTACCGAGCAAATTTAGCATTATTTGCCGCAGGCGCGTGGGGTCACTGCTCACCCAAGTCGGCAGATCTGAAGCGGTAAACAGCGTCAATTCAATGCCTTTATCCTGTGCGATTGAGCTCATCAATTGCACCACGCTTTCAGCGACTTCACGCAACTGAGTTGGAATCGCTTCAATGGTTAATTTACCAGCTTCGATTTTTGAATAATCCAAAATATCGTTCAAAATCGACAGCAGCGATTGTGAAGAATCATTGATGGTGCGCAACATTCGTTGTTGCGCGGCCGTCAACGTCGTTTGTTGCAGAATATCCACTATGCCAATCACACCATTCATTGGGGTGCGAATTTCATGGCTCATATTGGCCAAGAATTCTGACTTTGCTCGATTCGCCATCAAGGCGGCATCTTCAATCAACTTGCGCTCGGTAATATCGGTCAAAATGCCGTTCCACATCACCGCGCCATCACTTAAAAGCTTAATCGTCGATTGACCTCTAAGCCATTTAATTTTATGGCTTGGCGTGCAAATACGATATTCAAGTACCCAATCGCTCAATTCGGCATAGCATCGCTCAATCGAATGCTGCCAAGCGGGAATATCTTCGGGCAAAATACAGCTGCTTAATTTAGTTTGATCCTCATAAACTTCCTGAGCGGTTAATTCAAACAACTCTTCCACACCTTTGCTGATGTAAGCAACTTTCCATTCCCCCGCAACGGTACGGAAATATTGATACACCGCACCGGGCACAGAATTGGTTATTAGCACCAATTTTTCCTGAGCCTCATGCAAATGCGCGGTTTGCTGCTGCACCATTTCTTCAAGTTGCTTGCGATAGGCTTGCAAGTCCAATTCGGCTAATTTTTGCTCGGTAATATTCTGCATCGTGCCACGGGTTAGCAAGGGCGTGCCAACCGCATCAAACTCGGTGGTACCGCGCTGTTCTACCCATTTAATCGACCCATTTGACATCCGCAAACGGTGGGTAACTGCGTAAGGCTTTTTATCGCCAAGTGATTGAATATAAACAGCATTAATCACCTCTTTGTCTTCCGGATGAATCGCCTCTAACAGGTGGTCATAGGTAGGAGAAAACTGCGCCGGATCTAATTCAAAAATCCGATAAACCTCCTCGCTCCACACCATACGACCACTGCCAATATCCAGCGTCCAGCTACCTAAATGTGCAATCCGTTGCGATTCGAGCAGAGCTAATTCATTATTTTTGCGCTCGGTAATATCTTGAATCGTACCAATCACCCGCAACGGCTTGCCCTCAGCATCTCGACTGACTACCATCGCTTGATCAATAATCCATTTGGTCTCACCTTGATTGGTTTTTGCTTGATATTCAGCGCTAAATTTTTCTGTTTTCCCAGCCAAATGTAAGCGTAATGCCTCCCAAGTCGGCTGCAAATACTTAGGCTGCAAACGACGATCCCACTCTTCAAGTCCATCGGTATTTTGCGTCGGCGAAATCGCAAAAATAGCTTTCCAAGATTCTGAAAAATACACCAAATTATCTTGCAAGTTCCAATCCCAAAGCCCGTAACCTGAGCCCTCAATCGCCACTTTCCAACGAAATTCACTGTCCCGTAGCAAAATCTCAGCTTTCTTTTGCGCGGTAATGTCGGTGCTCATGGCAATATATTGCTCAGGTTTTCCGTTGTCGCCCATAAACGGAACAACGGTATTGGCCAACCAGTACAGCTCGCCAGATCGGCTGCGATTACAGACTTCACCTTGCCAAATTGCCCCTTGCGCAATCAATTCGTACATCTCTTTCCAATAACCTTTCGGGTGCGTACCCGAATTCATCAAGTGATGATCTTTGCCGATCAACTCGGTACGACTGTAGCCCGAAATTCTGCAAAATTTTTCATTCACCAAGGTAATCAGTCCTTGCACATTAGTGGCGGAAAAAATTAAATGCTGGTCTAAAGCGAACTTTTGGACTTTAAGTTGTGCCAGCGCGGCATTGGCACTTTCCATCGCCAAACGCGCTGCGGCTTCGCCATCTCGTAACGCCCGATTGTGAATCGCTTGCTGTGCGGCCAATTCTTCTTTTTTCTGTAGCTCGGCGTTCAGCAAAGTCATCACGGCATGACGTCGGCGGAATTGCAGGACAAAAGCGGCGATAAAACTCAGCAACAAACTGACCAGAATTCCCATCGAAAAAAACAACTCTGTTTGTTCACGCGCTTCATATCCACCATAATCAGGTTGCGCCGTAAAAACCAGCGTCCAAGTTTGCCCGCCGAATGCTAAGGTTTGCACCGATTTCAAAGCGGATTCCGCATTGTGATGTGGCTGAGTCGCAACAGGCTTGTTCAAGAAGCGGCTTTCTGGCACAAGTTGGTTGCCTTCGTAGATTTCAAAATCAATATTTTGTAATCCGTTAGGAAAAACATCTTTAATGAATTGCGTCATGCGAAAAGACGCATCAATCCAACCTAGAAAATGCGCGCGCCGATCCGCTAAAGTCTGGTGCAAACTCCCGACTCGATACAACGGTGCGTACATAACAAAACCCAAACTCGGTAATGCTTTATCCTGATCTTGCGTCAAAGTTAATTTGCCAGAAATGCTGACCATCTCAGCATCACGAGCGCGCTCAATCGCAGCGCGTTCAGCCGGGACGGTTAACGGGTCAAAGCCTAAAACATCACGGTTATTGTCGATAAAAGGTTCAATGAAAACCATGGGCGCATAAAAATCGCGCACCCCCGCCGGTTTAATTTGATAACTTGTAAAACCGTGTTTGCGCATCTTTGCTAAATGCTGCGGCAACGCCTTTGCCTTCACCCATTCGTGATACGCCAAGGCGACAAAGCCAGCGCGCTGGTCGCTGACATCATCAATTTGCGGCAAGCCTAATGACTGGAAATAAGCACGAAATTCTTCCCGCGTCACCTCATTCGAAGCCGCAAAAAAACCCTTCAATCCGCGCATCATCTCGGCTTGCATCTCCAAATGGTAAAGCATACTTGTTTTGGCAGCACTGGCTTCAAAATCCAGTCTTTGTTGCAAAACACTGTCTAGCTCGTGTTGTTCTTTAAACGAAAAATTGAAGGTCAGACTGATACAAAACACAAAAATGAGGACTGGCCATAACAGCGCACGCGTGCGCTGAAACGATTTTTTGGGCGCAGGAACAGCCGCCTGTGTCGATTTAGTAAGGGTTCGTTGGGTGCTCATAGGCAACAACTCCATTAAATTTGGATAGTTCATTGACAAAGAAAGCAGTCATTTTGGCCACGACCAAAATGACTGAACTCAATACTTAGGGAGACACTTAATCAATCAACCTTTCGCCCTAAGTGATTCGACTATCTCAGAAAATCTTTGTCGAAACTTTATTCTAAGCAATTGATTTATTTGAATTTATTCAAAGCTGGCTTGAAAATAGCCTCTTGAATTGATTAAAGATAATCCTGCGTTAAGCTAAGGTTGCACCACAAACAGAGTCAATCAGCGCGTGTTTAAATCCCACGTAGCAATTCATTGATACCGACTTTGCCTAGCGTTTTGGCATCGACTTTTTTCACAATCACTGCGCAATACAAGCTGTATTTCCCATCTGAAGAAGGCATGCTGCCACTCACCACTACAGAACCCGCAGGCACGCGGCCATAAAATACTTCGCCTGTTTCACGGTCATAAATTTTGGTACTTTGTCCGATAAACACACCCATCGAAATGACTGCGCCTTCTTCCACAATCACACCTTCGACAATTTCCGAACGTGCGCCGATAAAACAATGATCCTCGATAATCGTCGGGTTGGCTTGCACAGGTTCTAGCACGCCACCAATGCCCACGCCGCCAGACAAATGTACATTTTTACCGATTTGAGCGCACGACCCCACCGTTGCCCACGTGTCCACCATCACCCCTTCGTCCACATACGCGCCAATGTTGACGTAAGACGGCATTAACACCACATTTTTAGCGATAAACGCACCCCGTCTAGCGGCAGCCGGCGGCACCACTCTAAAGCCGCCTTCACGAAATTCTTTAGAATTGTAATCGGCAAATTTGGACGGTACTTTGTCAAAATAATTGGTAAAACCACCTTTAATAAAGACATTATCTTGAATGCGAAACGACAGCAAAACCGCTTTTTTAATCCATTGGTGCGTCACCCAAGCGCCGTTAATCTTTTCGGCAACGCGTAATTTACCGGCGTCGAGATATTCAATCACGGCGTCGATGCTTTCCTTTAACTGCGCATCCACATTGCGCGGGGTAATGTCAGCTCGACGTTCAAAGGCTTCTTCGATCACTGCTTGTAATTGATTCATTTTTTGTAACTCCTTGATTATATTGAATAAAATTATTATGGTTGGTAGCCAGGAATACGGGTCAAATCCACCTCGTCAATTTGCGCGGGGTCTAAAAATTGTTTTCCATAGGTCAGGTACACTTTCTCGCGAATAAATATATCGAATAATTGCGGATCGATATGGCCATTTTGTTTAAATTTCCCCAAAATCGTTAGCGATTCAGTCAGCGTTTTCCCTTGTTTATACGGGCGATCTTTGGCGGTGAGTGCTTCAAAAATATCGGCAATCCCCATCATCCGTGCTTGAATCGACATTTGCTCACCGGTTAGCCCACGCGGATAGCCTTTGCCATCCATTCTTTCGTGGTGTCCGCCCGCGTATTCCGGCACACGTTTTAAGTGTTTTGGCCAAGGCAGCGATTCTAGCAATTTGATCGTAACCACAATGTGATGATTAATAATTTCTCGCTCGGCTGCGGTCAGTGTACCCGCGCGAATGGTCAAGTTTTCAACTTCATCGGCACTTAAAACATCAGCGCTATCGTCTCTCCAACGCTGTTTGGCAATGGCTAAAACCCGTGCCTGATCCGCCTCTGCCATTTTTTCTGAGCCTAAATTACACTGTTTTAAGAAATCAAAATCGGCTTGCAACTGTTGGCAACGGTCTGCATAAACAGCACGGGCAAGCGCGATTTTTTCCTTATCCCCAGCGGCGGCCAATTCTGTCCGCAACTGAATAATTTCAGCATCCCGCTTTAAGACTTCAAAGCGCGTTTCGACCAAGTCAATGCGATCAAACAGAGTATGCAATTTGGTCGATTTGTCCACTACGTGAACCGGAGTGGTGATTTTGCCGCAGTCGTGCAGCAATGCGGCAATCTTCAATTCATATTTTTCCGCTTCGGTCATCACCCATTCCGGCCTAACGGCTGCAGCTTCGGCCAGCATCATAGTCAGCGCGGGAACACGCGCGCAGTGCCCGCCGGTATAAGGGGATTTATCGTCAATCGCGGTATTAATCAGATTGATAAAAGACTCAAACAAATCTTCTAATTGCTGAATCAAGCGCCGATTACTGAGGGCTATCGCCGCCTGCGACGCCAGTGATTCGACTAATTTTTGATCGTCTTGAGTAAACGATTGGACTTTTTTAGTGACCGGATCAATCGCGTTAATCAGCTGTAAAACGCCAATAATTTCCACATCGTGATTACGCAGCGGCACCGATAAGAACGAACGCGACTGGTAACCTGTCTTGGCGTCAAATTTTTTTGTCCCTGAAAAATCAAAGCCTTGAACCACATATGCGTCTTCAATGTTAATCGTTTTACACTTTAACGCAGAATATGAAACCACCATTTCCAAATTCGGCTTGCCATCAACATACAATGGGATGGGGTAAAAGGTAATCGGTTTACCGGTCGTGCCGCCCAGTTGAATATTTAAAGAATCATTATGCAAAATCTCAAAGCGCAAGGCTTGCTGCTCTTCATCCAGCAAATACAGCGTGCCACCATCTGCGTGGGTAATTCCTTTTGCCGCCAATAAAATATTTTCCAACAAACGGTCAATATTTTTTTCGTGAGAAAGTGCCGCGCCAATTTCATTTAGTTCACTCAGTCTTGCCCACAGACTATCTACCATCGCCAAATCGCTCATGCTAATTCCTTTTCGGTTTGAAGCCCCAGTCTGCAAACCGGAACACGCATTCCTCGCCGTTACCGGCAAAGCTTTAGGGAGCGGCGGGGGCGCTTGACCCGCGCTCGCTTCTAAATCTACCGGATTGCACTTCAGTGGCAAACATATTGCACCTGTTATTTGATGCAGACCGCACGCACTTGCTGCATATCGGTAATGCCTAACAAGACCTTTTCAATACCATCTTGTTTTAAGGTATGCATGCCTTCTTCTAAAGCCAGTGCAAAAAGCTCTGCGACGCGCGCATGATTCTGAATGCCCTTTTTGACCAAATCGCTGCCGATGAGCAGTTCGTGCAAACCGACCCGTCCGCGATAACCGGTACCAGAACATTTATCGCAGCCAACATGTTCGTAAAGCACGAACTGTCCTTGCTTGGCGAATAACTCACCCCATTCCGCGTACAGCGCTTTATAGCAAGAAGGGGAGTCTTTTTTCCATTTTTCGGTGCTCATTAATTCAGTCGCATATTCGGCCAGCAGGGCTTTCATTTCTTCCTGCGTGGCAACGTGCGAACGCTTGCAATCGGTACACAATCTTTTAGCCAACCGTTGCGCCAAAATACCCAGCAACGCATCGGCAAAATTAAACGGGTCCATGCCCATATCCAGCAGGCGGTTAATCGACTCTGGCGCACTATTGGTGTGCAAGGTGGCGAACACCAAATGCCCAGTCAGCGAGGCTTCGATACCAATCGACACCGTTTCTTTATCGCGCATTTCACCGACCATAATCACATCGGGATCGGCACGCAAAAAAGCACGCATGATGGTGGGAAAATCAAGGCCAGCTTTTTTATTGATTTGAACTTGGCGCAAGCCTTTTTGGGTAATTTCAACAGGATCTTCCGCTGTCCAAATTTTAGTTTCGGGCGTGTTGATATATTTTAGAATCGAATGCAGCGTGGTGGTTTTACCTGAGCCTGTCGGCCCGCAGACAAAGAATAAGCCGTAAGGTTTGCTGGCGGTGGTTTTAATCAATTCCAGATTGCGATTCGAAAAGCCCATTTTATCGATCGGAATGGGCTCGCCAGAAGCCAAAATCCGCATCACCACATCCTCAACGCCGCCCTGCGATGGAATCGTCGCCACCCGCAATTCAATATCCAGCGGGCCATATTTTTTGAATTTAATTTTGCCGTCTTGCGGTTTGCGCTTTTCGGAAATGTCCAAATCACACATGATTTTAATGCGCGTCACCAAGGCATTCCGGTAGTTTGAAGGCACTTCAATGTAATTGAGCAGCGTGCCATCTTTACGCAGCCGAATTCCGGTTTTTCCTTTGCCTGGCATCGGTTCAATATGGATATCTGAAGCGCCCATTTTGGCCGCATCGACGATGATTTTATTGACTAATTTAACCAATTCATTGTCAGCCGCCGCGCTGACATCTTCTTGCGTCAGGCTGGCAGTTTCTTCATCATCGCCGCCCATGGAAGTGAGCAAATCATCCATCGAACTCAAATCTTCATAGCCTCCAGTGGCATCGCCTACTGTCCCGCCATAAAATTGATCTAGGGTCTGATTAAATTCTTTTTGCGTGCAAACTCGGTATTGCAACGCCAATTTTGGAAAGACATTATTCACTACGCGTGAGGATTGCACCCGTTCTGGGTCTGTGGTCAAAATAATCACTTCATCTTCCGGTGTTCTGTCCACCGGCAGCCAATGACTACTTTCCACATATTCGCGGCGCAGATTTTTGAGCAAGTCAGCCGGCTTAATTCGATCACTGCGAAACGGCTCATACGCCACACCAAAGTAATGCGCTAACGCCTGCCCCAAGGATTCTAAGGTGACTTGAAATTCGTTGATTAACACCTCTTCAATGTCACTGCCTTTTCTGCGCGCAGTACGGGTTGCCAGCTCAAATTCCACTGCTGAAATAACGGCATCCTCAACCAGAAAATCATATTTAGTTTTGACTTGACCAATAAATTGCTGTCGTTGCCGCAAAGCGACTGCCAACGTCACGGATAACTGCGTAACACCGTCCGCCACGCCATCAGAAAAGGGCAGTCCAGCTTTGTTGTTAATCACCTGCATCACGCCAATCAACTCGCCGCTAAGCGCTTCCAAAATAGGCGATACCAACATATGCTTGGTACGATAACCGGTGCGCTTATCAACATCTTGCAAAAACCTTAACGTAGGACTAATCGAGGCGAGCTCCCGTTCGTCATACACATCTTTGATGTTGAGCCGTTTTTTATGGAAGGCAGAAAAGCCAGCAATGCTTTGTTCTGCAATAGGAAGTTTGAGGTCTTTAAAAGAATTGAGTCCGGTTTTTACCTTTGAAATCAATGAGGTTTTATCCTCACCTACCACATAAATCGTTAATCGATCGGCGTTAAATAAACTGCAAATATCTTTGCTCACATCGAGCATGATTTCATCAATGTTGTTCGTGGCATGAATTTTATTGGTAACCATATTCAAGTTCTTTGTGAACTCTAATTGCGCTCCCATTTCATCCACATTTCCAACTACCATTTTATTCATCGCTGTCAGCATCTTTCTAAATTAAACAGACGCTTTGGGAATTGACCAAAGTCCATCCTGCAACACGTCAACCTGATAACCGGCGCGCGCCAAAATAAACGCCGCTGCTGCACTGCGTCGCCCACTTTGGCAATAGACGATGTAGTGTGTTGTCATATCCAGCACGCCGACGGCATCACGAATGTCATTCAAAGGCACATTAATCGCCCCTTCTAATTTGTCATGCCTAAATTCAGGTGGATAGCGCACATCCAACCACAGCGCACCGGCGGCAATTTTGCGTTGCGCTTCAGCGTAAGTCACGGTGTGCAACAGCGGTTTTTGCATCAGCTCGGTAAAATCATGCTTGTTGATACGCAACAGCACGCCATTACTTTTCATCGTGACAGTGGCGTTTCGCTTGGAATTAGCAATCAGCGCTTCTTCGCCAAACACATCTTGTGCCTTAATTTCAGACAACAACATTTGCACGCCGCCGACTTTACGCGTCACTTCTGCGCGTCCACTTTCAATGACATAATAAAAGTCGCCCTCTTGACCTTCCTCGATAATCACCTCGTTTTCCCACACCGCCACCACTTCAATCCGGTTTAATAACTCGCTGATATTGGCGGCAGGTAAATGCGCAAACGGCCCTTTCTTCAGGTTTTCAGCACTGAACAAACCAGAATTCAGCATCCGTTTTTCTAAGGATTGCGAGCCATCCGCAGTCGAAGTTGCCGTGTCATTTTCTTCATAAGCGAACTGATCCCAAGTCACCATTTGGTCGAGCAATTCGTCGTTAATGCGTAACAATTGCACCGGTGTCACGGCAAGCGCAAATTGAATATCCGGCTGACGTTTACCAATGGGATGACGCGACCATTCTGAATCGGCGCGCATGACGACTTCATTGCCATCAGCGTACCAAAGCTCAATCTCACCTTTAATCAAATAGACAGACTGCCCTTTAAGCCCTTGGTTTTCAAAAGGGTTTCTGTTCTTCTCAATTTTTTCGAGCTGGCAGTATTCCAGTAATTCTTTTAAGCGAGCTGGGGAAAATGTAGAGAGCGGCTCTAGCGCTCCTAACACATTGATATCCAAACTATGACTCATTTTATTCAAATTCCTTTTGAGTTTAAAACGAAGGTATTCATTCGGGTGATGACTTGCAGATTGTCTTTAAAAATCAGAATTCCAATACCTGACCGTTTTGCAACATTTTGGGCTTAAAGCCGCGAACACATTGGGCAATTTCTTGCATGGTCAACTCAATCTCGCCAGGCTTTAAATGCGTAATATAAATTTCCGGCTGCTGTTTTAGGCTTAACAAATCGTTCGCCAATAAACTAGGGCAATAGTGTTTTGAACGTAGCGCAAGATCCACTTCCGCATTCGAAAATGCGGTTTCGACAATCAGATATTGGAGATTTTCTACCGTATTCACCGCCGTCCAAAAGGCGTCCGAGACTGTTGTGTCGCCACTAAAAACTAAGGTCGCTTGCTCACTATCCACCCGAAATCCCACTGCGGGCACGACATGATTGACCGGCAAAGGGGTAATTTTCCGACCGTTTAAGTCTATAACTTCACCTACCTGAATAGTTTGGTACTGCATACAGGGCGTTTGTGCGTTCGGAATCGCATTAAAATCCGGCCAAATGAGCCAGTTAAAAAGATGCGCTTTTAAAATTGCGATGGTGTCGACTGTGGCATACACGATTAATGGCTTATCGCGCATAAAGCCAACGCTATCAATCATAAATGGAATGCTGGTAATGTGATCCAAATGGGAATGGGTAATAAAAACATGATCAATCATCGCCATTTCAGCTAGGCTTAAATCCCCTACTCCCGTTCCTGCATCAATCAATATATCGCGATCAATCAGTAACGAGGTGGTTCTGAGGTTGCCACCAAAACCGCCACTGCAACCAAGTACTTTTAATTTCATCGTCGTAATATCCTTAACCGGTTATTGGGCTTATTGCGTCATCTTTGCGCCATTTTATTGAGTGGCGCGCATATAAAAATGATTCTTTTTAGGTAAAGACCGAGTTACTTTATTCTAATCAAAACTACGTAGCGTCAATATAAAAAATATATAATAATCATGCACTTACATAATTTATACAGTTAATTAAAAACGTAATCAGTGGTGCAGTATCACTTTATTATTTTGCCTTGAATACAAAAACACCATCCCATTCAACACCAGGCGGATGCTGCTGAAAGTATGCAATGCGCTCTAGGTAAACTTGATACAACGTCGCCTTGGGATCGGCTATTTGCAGCTCAATTAGTTGCGCGTTGGCTTGTTCCCATTGTTGATTTCGATAAGCAGCCAAGACTTGTGCAAATTGCGCCAATTGCGCTAAGCGCACCGCCGACACTTGCCCTTGTAATGCGATCGGTTCAAAAATGGCAACTGGCTGCTCCTTGCCTTTGACGCGCACTAAATCCAGTTCTCGATAAATAAATTCCGGTGCTTGCGCTTTGGTTTGTTCACCCACAACCATGCCGACGCCGTATTCTTTGGTAATGCCTTCTAAGCGCGACGCTAAATTGACCGCATCCCCCATCACGGTATAAGCAACGCGCACTTCGGAGCCCATATTGCCGACACTGACTTTACCGGTATTGACACCGACACCAATTTTAATCGGTGGCCAACCTCGGCTGTTAAAATGCGGCTGCAATAATTCAAGTGCTTGTAACATTTCCAAACCCGCCACAATTGCGTTATACGCATGACGATTATCCGGCAAGGGCGCACCCCAAAATGCCATGACACAATCGCCCATATATTTATCGATGGTGCCACGATGTTTGTAAACCACCGTCGATAAAGGGGTTAGAAACTCATTCATCAATAACGACAATTCTTTCGGGTCTAGTCCCTCTGAAATAGTGGTAAAGCCGCGCACATCAGAAAATAAGATGCTCATTTCTAGACTGTGACCTTCCATCGACACTTGCTCTGGACGTTCACTCAACTCGCCAACCACTTCTTTCGGCACATATTGCCCAAACAGTTGGGTGATTTGCCGCTTAGTGCGCGATTCAACAAAATAACCATACGACATATTCAGCGCGAACAGACTAAAGATGAGCAATAAACCCGTTGCAAAGGGAATGCTTAACTGGGCGAATTGCCAAAATACACTGTTAATTGCCACGGTGGCAACCCAAGCAACCAGACTGACCAACGTCACTTTCGACGGAGACAGCAAAGGCAGAATAACGCTTAACACACCGCCAACCAACAAGATAAGAAGCACTTCCAAAATCACCACCCATGCTGGGCTAGATTTAAGCGTGTGATTCAAAATGCCACTGATTAAATTAGCGTGAATTTCAACCCCCGGATAGGCTTCATCGACAGGTGTGGAACGCAAATCTAACAAGCCAGGTGCAGAGGTGCCAACCAGCACAATTTTATTTTTGAGTGCGTCTAGTGGCGTTCTGCCCGTTAAAACATCGACCACAGAAAGGTAGGTGAAGGTTGATTTCGCCCCGCGATACGGTACTAAAGCGCTGAGTGAAGCATCCACCGGAATTGTCGCCACCCCCTCCGGGAAATGCAAGTTTAGCCATTCCAAATTACCATCGGCGGCATACCCCGGCGATAGCTTAGGAAATCCCAATACCGCCCGCACCATCGCCAAAGACAGCGCCTCGTAATACGCACCGCCGTATTCCACAATCATCGGCACGCGCCGCACCACACCATCCCTATCCGTCAGCGAATTAAAATGTCCGGCAGAAGCTGCACTCGCCTGCAGCTGGGCTAAATTTGCGCCATAACCCTCCCAATGTAACATTTTGACAGGATGATTTTTGAAGGTGGCGGCGGGAAATATCGCAGGAGGCAAAACACCAGACGTGTCATTGCTGCCATTAAAGTAGTAGCCTAAAACAATGTTACGCTGCTGCATTTTGTTCGCCAGCAGCTGATCGTATTCCAGCGAAGGTTTCAGTTGCGCTAAAGCACTTTGAAACTGCGGCACGGACTTAAGTTGATTGTTAGCCAATTCTTGTAATACTTTTAAGCCTGAGCTGTTGTCCGCTTCAGCAAAGACCACGTCAAACCCAACCACTGCCACCCCGTAGTGGTCGAATAATTGATCGATTAATTTTGCAACTTTATCGCGTCCCCACGGCCAACGCCCTTGCTCCTTCAAACTTTTTTCGTCGATGTCTAAAATGACAATGCGCTCATCACCTTGGTTGGGCAAGGTTAAGCGCAAACGCGTGTCGTATAGTTTATTTTCAATCAGACTTACAAAACCAATCGAATAGAATTGAGCTGCATGGCCTGCAAAAAACAACACCAAAGCCAAACCAACGGCAATCAGCAATTTATGCTTTTTCACGTATGTCTCATTCTAAGTATTTGATTATATTGAATTTTTTAATTAGCTTTTGAAGTAAAATTCCATCTTCACACCAGCTAATTCAATAATGTCATGGTCTTTTAATTGCCTAGGTTGTTCACCGATGGATTCGCCATTAACCAAGGGAAATTTTGCACCTTCAACGTGAGTCATAAAAAATCCATGGGGCCGCCGTGCCAAAACAGCCACCTGTACACCAGGCTTGCCCAGCGTAGTCAGACTTTTAATCAATTCAAGTTCTCGTCCGGCATTCGGGCCATTTAGAATTTGCACGGCTGCCCTGGGTTGTAAACTGGTGGCGACAGGTTGGACAGGCGCTTGCTCAGGGGCGATATTCGACGGACTAAAACGCCCTGTTGCCTCGGCAGATTCATAGCTGGGCGGTACAACAGGCGCAACTGGTTTGACCGGACGACTCAAAATCATGGTTTTTTCAAAATCCGCTGAAGGCGCAGGAGCCGCATTTTCATTCAAATATTTCAGTTTATATTTGCCGATTTCAATCACATCATTTTGTTGTAAGAAATGCTTTTTAACGGTTGTGCCATTGACTGCCAAACCATTGGTGCTGTCCAAATCTTCTAAAAAAGAATCATTTAAAATGGTAATAATCGCAGCGTGTTCACTGCTGACTGCAAGATTGTCGATCACGATATCGTTATGGGGTTTGCGCCCGATAGTAGTGCGCTCCTTGCTCAAAACATAATCTTTGAGGACTTCACCGTCCATGCTGAGAATCAGTTTAGCGGGCATTTTTTAATCCTTGTAGTTAACTCTTAAACCAAGCAAAAATTTTCGACAACCACGGGCGCGGTGCAGAAAATTTTCCATTTATTTTTATCAAAATCACCGAAACATTATCTCGGCCACCATGATCATTTGCCAATTCAATCAGTTGCGTTGCGGCCAAGGGCAAATTGGCTTTTAACATTTGTAGCGTTTCGCCAATGATTTCATCCGCCACCATGTCATTTAAACCATCGGAACACAACAAATAAACATCGCCGACCTGCGCTTCATACACATGAACTTCGGGCTGAACCTCAGCATCAATACCAACCGCACGCGTCACTAAATTTTTATTTCTCGAGGTTCGTGCATCCTCTTTGCTAATGATTCCGCTATCAATTTGTTCTTGTAGCAAGGAATGATCGCGGGTAATGGCTTCAAACACCTCACCGCGCAAGCGATACAACCGCGAGTCACCGACATGCACCACCGCGAGCTGGTTATCATAAAACAACGCTGCAACAATTGTCGTGCCCATTCCAGCATATTGGGGCTGACTCTGTGCCGCATGAAAAATCGAAGAATTAGCTTTTTCGACGTTGTCACGCAGCAAAACTACGCCAACATCTTCGCCGCTAAACGGGTCTTTGGCTTCCGGTTTTTCGGTTTGCAAACGATATTTTATTTCAGTTAAAACGACCGAAACCGCAATACCACTGGCGACTTCGCCGGCGTTATAACCGCCCATTCCATCCGCCAAAACGGCCAAACCATTCGCAGCATCTAGGGCTACGCTGTCTTCGTTATGCGAACGAACTTTACCAGAATGCGTTTGGCTGACCATCTCAAGTGCATTTTGTTTGTTCACCTAAATCCCCAAATATCAATTAATTCATATACTTAGCACAATCTCTTAGGGCTTCGGCCATTTCTTGCCCCGTTTGAAATCGCGCTTCACGTGTTTTCGCCAGCGCCTTGTTGAGCAAGTCAATGACACAAGCTGGTAAATTCGGACTAATCGCTAAAATATCAGCGGGCGGTTCATTGGCAATTCGGTACATCAATTGCGCCATCGAATCACCCTCGAAGGGAAGCTTACCACAGAGCATTTGATACAAACTAACCCCCAAAGAGAACAAATCGGAAGCACCATCAATCTTTGTGCCCAACAACTGCTCAGGCGACATATACGACGGCGTGCCCAGCACCATGCCCGTTTTCGTTTTGGAAGAATCGGTAATTCGCGCAATACCAAAATCGGTAACTTTGACGGTATCTGTTTGAATATCATACATAATATTCGCCGGCTTAATGTCTCGATGCACCACATTCAACGCGTGCGCGTAACCTAAGGCATCGGCAACCCGCGCCATAATACTCAATAATTGCGGCAAAGGCAGTAAATGGTCACGCTTAGTGTAAGGTAATAAATCGCCGCCTTTCAAGAACTCCATGGCGATAAAGGCTAAATCCTGCTCTTCACCCGCATCATACATCGTCACGATATTCGGGTGATTTAAGCGCCCAGCCGTTTCAGCTTCGCGGAAAAAGCGCGCTTTTACTTCCGCTAATTCATCCGCCTCAAACTCTTGCGCCAGATTCATGGTTTTGATCGCGACCTGCCGACCAATTTTAGGATCAGTGCCCAAATACACCACGCCCATCGCGCCTTTGCCTAATTCTTTTTCAATTTCAAAACGCCCTAACATCGGCTTTGACACGCCAGCGCGATCTAAAACCAAGGTGCTGGCATTACTTTTGCCAGCGGCACCGCCCAAAATAATCGTTTCCGACATGGCTTTGGCTTGCTGCAAACGCTGCGGCAAATCGCGGAAATTCGGTTTAAAATCCGCCATGTATCGAAACACCGATTCTGCCTTATTAAACATACGTTTACGTTCGAAATCCAACCCTAAGTTATACAAAACCTCAAGCAAACTATCGTCCAGCGGCACTTTGCGAAATTTATCAAATGCCATGTCCAACTGACCTTGACCTTGAAAAGCCAAGCCCAACATCCGGTTACTTTCCGCCGAATCGGCATCCGATTTTAACTTGCCTTTTTCAGTGAGCAAAAAACGTTTAGTGGTCAACAATAAGTGTCCAACCACAAGCAAAGTTGCAGGCAACATGAGTTGCAACCATATGGCTTGCGTGCTCATTAGGGCAAAATGGCTGAGTAATAAAGTAAGCCATAAAACGCCGGTCACTAAGGCAGCAATACCGGCGCTAAGCTGAGGCAAAGCAAAAATTAAATACAGGGAAATCAGTAAAAAAATCCCTAATTCTGCGGCGCCTGCCCAAGCTGGGACGACAAAATAATCTTGCTGCAAAATGCTTGACACCGAATGCGCCAAAGTCAGCAGCGGTGGCATTCCCGCAGAAATCGGCGTGACGTGTAATTCGCCCACGCCCGCAGCAGTTGCGCCGATTAGTACAATTTTATTGCGATATTTTTCAACGGAAATCTTGCCACTTAACACGTCATAAAAAGAATCAACTTGAAAAGCTGGCTTGGCTTGGTGGTCAGCATAAAAATAGGGGCGCATTCTCAAATCCTGATCAGTGGCAATTTTTAAATTGCCTAGCTGCACCCCTTCTCCCGCCACGACGCGAATGTCTTTACTGGATAAATTTAAACTGTGTGCGGCGATCAACAAGGAAAGGGATGGATAAAACTGATCGTAATAACGGAGCACCAAAGGCTCGGTGCGCAAGCCGCCATCGCCATCCGGTATGATGTTGACATGCCCCACTCCGGCTGCGGGTTTACCTAAGGCCACAATCGGTAATTGCACACCGGTGGCAGCGTAAGGCAAAAACTCACCTAAAGTTCCTTGCAGTGCTGAAAGATTATTTTTTTCAATATAATCAGGAAGTTGCGAAGTTTTAATGCCGTGAGATTCGCCCAGTTTAAACAACATTGGCAACAAAACGGTGTTGCTTTTCAGCATACTGTCAGCCAGTTTTTGATCGTGATTGAGCTTATCTAGTGCATCCGCCAAAAGTAAATCTAGCGCCGATGCAGGTGCAGGTGCAGAGGCTACCTGCACCGCGGACTGAGTCGTTACTGCTAAGACCGACGAACTGGCAAGTACGCCCGAAATTGCAGCTAAAGGAGAATTATTGTTGCCTAATAATTCGGCAATTTTGTGAAGGTAGCTTAGACCTTCATCCACTTGTGGCTCAAAAAACATCACGGTATTGCCAATCACTTTGGGTGGGGCAAGCGTCAGTTTATCTAGCAATTGGGCATGAATTTCACGCGGCCAAGGCCAACGCCCCAAGTTGGCAATACTTTCATCATCAATCGCAATCACGGCAATTTGTTCGCTCGGCGCACGATCAATCAAGCGAACCGCTAAATCATAGGCTTTGCGTTCTAAGCTTTGAATCAATTCACTATTGGTTAAGCTTAAGAATATCAAGGCTAACAGCAAGCCAACAAAGCCATCAGATTTCCAGAATTTAAGGGAGGGGGTGGCAAACATATCTCAATAATTGACGGTCAAGTACGGTTTTTAGACTTAACCAAAGTGACTGTCAGCGGCGCAAGCTGCACCACTTTATTCGCCACCGAACCCAATATGAAAGTGGCTAATGAAGCATCACCTTGCGAACTCATTACAATTTCGTCAACTTGGTTTTCCTGAACATACTGCACAATGGCTTCTGCAGGTGCGCCAATACTGAGCTGCACGCGGTACGCTAAACCTGCGCTATCCAAAAGTGCCCGTGCCGCCGCTAACGCAGCCGCACCTTGTTCACGGTAATAGGCATTCAGTGTTTCTGGATCGATAAATAATTTGATATTGCCCGATGCCAACTTCCATTGCACATTGATTAACACAATTTCCGGCCATACTTTTTGATTAGCGAGGCTGGCAATGACATAGTCAATCGCACCGTTTCCATTGTCCGAACCATCAATCGGTATCAATATTTTCATGTATTTCCTCGCTTATTCTGCTCATTTGCCGTTACTAGTTCATCAGCCAAATCAATCGCAACAGGGCCCTTTTTTTGACGTGCAGACAAAATTTTCCCCAGCGCTACAACTAACACTGCACCCAACAGCGGAAGTAGCCAATGCAATGCAGGATGAGCCCCGAGCACCGGTTTGATTAAATCTTCGCTGACTAACATTTCCCCCGCCACATACCCCAGCAAAGCACCGCCAGCTTGGATGACCCAAGGGAAGCGATCGATCAACTTTAGTACCAACTGACTACTCCAAGCGATCATCGGAATACTGACCAGCAGACCAAATACCAACAGCCAAAAATTACCGTGCGCAGCTGCCGCAACCCCAAGTACATTGTCTAAACTCATCACAAAGTCAGCAACGATAATGGTTTTGACCGCAGCCCATAATTGTGTTTCTGCTCGGATATTGCCTTCAGCGTGCTCATCATCTGGCAACAGAAGTTTGATTCCAATCCAAACCAAGAGAAGTGAACCGAGTAACTTAAGGTAGGGCAAGGCCAACAAACTGACCGCAAAAAAAGTTAGCACAATGCGCAAAATAATCGCGCCACCCACGCCATAAAGAATGCCTTTTTTGCGCTGCTGGGCGGGCAAATTACGACATGCAAGAGCGATGACCATTGCGTTATCACCAGACAACAACAAATCAATCAGTACAATTTTAAAAACATCCACCCAGAATTGGGCACTTGATAACATTTCAAGCATCAACACTTCCCTTAAAATAAAGTCTGTACTCCGAATAATCTCCAAGCAAACGCTGACTCATTTGTTTGCGCTAAATCCTTCGACTGACTGCCAAGCCGATTATCGGATTACAATCATAACTAATTGATTTTATTAACTATTTTTAAACGGTGTATCAGTCTTGGCTGCATAAAACCAGTCGGCAGGGTTTAAGCGCGGTATTCTGCAACTCAATTTTGTAAAATTTTCTGCATGACGCGCCCCATTTCCGCCGGATTGCGCGTGATATGAATGCCGCATTCTTCCATCACGGCGAGCTTTTCATTCGCGCCGCCTTGTCCACCAGAAATAATCGCCCCGGCATGTCCCATGCGCTTACCTTCTGGCGCAGTCACGCCGGCGATAAAGCCGACCACGGGTTTTTGCATATGGGCTTTAATCCAACGCGCGCACTCTTCTTCATCGCTGCCGCCAATTTCGCCCACCATCACCACCGCATCAGTTTCAGGGTCTTCATTAAACAGACGCATCACATCAATATGTTTCAGCCCGTTAATCGGATCGCCGCCAATGCCAACACACGAAGATTGCCCGTAGCCCAAAGCAGAAAGTTGCCCAACGGCTTCATACGTCAGCGTTCCGGAACGCGACACCACACCGATGCGCCCTTTTTTGTGAATATGTCCCGGCATAATGCCAATTTTAATTTCGTCTGGCGTAATCAAACCGGGACAGTTCGGTCCGATTAACAGCGTTTTACTGCCCATCATTTTGTAACGCGTTTGCACCATGTCATGCACCGGAATACCTTCGGTGATACAAATGACCAACTCCAACTCCGCCGCCACCGCCTCGTCAATCGCGGCTGCTGCACCCGAGGGCGGCACATAAATCACCGAAACCGTCGCACCAGTCGCCTGTTTCGCGTCAAGCACACTGGCATAAACTGGAATACCGTCAAAATCTTCTCCGGCCTTTTTTGGATTGACGCCTGCCACAAAACAGTTAGCACCGTTCGCGTATTGCTTGCAATGGAAAGTATGAAACTGACCAACTTTTCCAGTCATCCCTTGCGTCATGACACGGGTGTTTTTGTTAATTAAAATGGACATGATATTTAACCTTTCGCAGCCGCGACAACTTTTTCAGCTGCGTCAGCCATCTCGTTAGCGGAAATAATTGGTAAGCCGGAATCAGCCAAAATTTGCTTACCCAATTCGACATTCGTGCCTTCCAGTCGCACCACCAAGGGCACTTTTAAATCGACTTCGCGCGCGGCTGCCACGACACCTTCGGCAATCACGTCACACTTCATAATGCCGCCAAAAATATTCACCAAAATCGCTTTCAGATGCGGATTCTTCAGCATCAGCTTGAATGCTTCGGTGACTTTTTCTTTATTCGCGCCGCCGCCCACATCCAAAAAGTTCGCTGGGTTGCCGCCATACAGTTTAATGATATCCATGGTCGCCATCGCCAAGCCCGCGCCATTCACTAGGCAACCGATGTCGCCATCCAGTTGGATATAACTTAAATCAAACTTGGAGGCTTCAATTTCCGCAGGATCTTCTTCATCCAAATCACGCATGGCAACGATTTCTGGATGCCGATACAGCGCGTTGGAGTCAAAATTAAATTTAGCATCCAAGGCAATGACGCGATTATCAGCGGTCAGCACCAAAGGATTGATTTCTGCCAACATGGCATCTTTTTCCACAAAAGCGCGATACAAACCTTGCAAAACCGTCACCGCCTCGGCGTTTGCAGCTTCCGGCAAACCGATGTCACGCGCCGCTTGCTGCGCTTGCGCTAAGGTCAAGCCAGCAACCGGATCAACGCGCACGGTGTGAATTTTTTCCGGCGCGTGTTTCGCCACTTCTTCAATTTCCATGCCGCCTTCGCTAGAGGCCAGCAAGGCCACGCGCTGCGAAACCCGATCCACCACCATGCCGACATACACTTCTTTAGCAATCGCCGCGCCTTCTTCAATCAACAAACGGCGCACGGTTTGCCCAGCCGCGCCGGTTTGATGCGTCACCAACTGCATCCCCAAAATCTGACTGGCAAATTGGCGTACTTCGTCCAGCGATTTTGCCACTTTCACGCCGCCGCCTTTACCCCGACCGCCAGCATGAATTTGCGCTTTCACCACCCAGACTTTGCCGCCTAACTTTTCAGCCGCAGCCAATGCCTCGTCAACGCTAAAACACGCAAAACCACGCGGAGTCGGAACGCCGAATTCGCGCAAAATTTCTTTTCCTTGATACTCGTGAATTTTCATCTTTCACCTCGGTCAATACACGCATCCAGAATAGACGCGCAACTTGGAGCGAATCTTACCGAAATAAAAGGCGGGATGCGAAAGAATAATCAGAATACGGCTCGAAAAACCCAAGAAAGCGCTGATTTATTCTATTCGTAGCAAGCCCTTCAACCCGCTCAAAACAAACAGTTGATTGAATCAACGTTTACTATGCTGACAAACACAGCTGCAAATTTGACTGCCAATCACCCAGGCTTAAACCAAAATTGCGCTGCAATTTATCATTGGACAATACAGAATTGAACGGACGCGCCGCTGGTGTGGGATAAGCGCTGGATGGAATCGGCACTAAATTGGGCGCGGGTTGAATAGCGGCGAGCCGAAGAATTTCTGAAGTAAAGCCATGCCACGAAACCGCCCCTGCTGACGTTAAATGATACGTGCCAAATAAGTCTTTAGAATCAATGGGTTGCAAAATTGAGATTTGCGCCAGCATTTGCGCCGTCACTTCAGCCAAGGAGCGACACCAAGTCGGTGCGCCGATTTGATCATTGACGATACGCAATTCGCTGCGTTCTTTTGCCAAGCGCAGCATGGTCAGCAAAAAATTTTTGCCGCGCGCGCCATACACCCAGCTGGTGCGCAAAATCAGATGTTTCTCGGCAACGGCACGAATCGCTTGCTCCCCGACCAACTTAGTCTGACCATAAACACCCAGCGGATTCGTCGCATCCGCTTCCCGATATGCACCGTTTTTTTGCCCATCAAACACATAATCAGTTGAAAAGTGCACCAGTAATGCCTGCAATTTTTGCGCTTCTTCCGCCAAAATTCCCGGCGCAACACCGTTAATCGCCAGCGCTTTTTCCGGCTCTTTTTCTGCCTGATCGACGGCGGTATAGGCCGCCGGATTAACAATAATGTCTGGGCGGATTTCGCGCACCACGCGTCGAATCGCCTCGGTATCGGTTAAATCCAAAGCCATGGAATCAAGCGCAATCACCTGCCCTAACGAGGTCAAACTGCGCTGTAATTCCCAGCCAACCTGTCCATTTTTTCCAGTCAGCAGAATCTTCTTCACGCGAATACCTCAGCCTCTTTGAACCGTTTTCCCGCTTTATCTTTGCCAGACAACACCGGTTCTGCGCCGTTTAATTGCCAATCAATCGCCAGCGCTGGGTCGTTCCACAATATTGAGCGTTCAAATTCTGGCGCATAGTAATCGGTGGTTTTATACAAAAATTCTGCGCTCTCGCTCAACACCACAAAACCATGCGCAAAACCAGGTGGTATCCAAAACATACGTTTGTTTTCGGCGGACAAAATCTCACTCACCGCTTGCCCAAAAGTCGGCGAACTTTTGCGAATATCCACTGCCACATCCAGCACTTTGCCCACCGTCACGCGCACCAATTTTCCTTGCGCTTGCTGAATTTGATAATGCAAGCCGCGCAGCACATGACGCGCCGATTTGGAATGATTATCTTGCACAAAAGGGGCTGCAATTCCAGTCAACTCAGTGAAGCGGCGCTGATTAAAACTTTCATAAAAAAAGCCGCGCTCGTCGCCCAATACTTTCGGTTCTAATATCAGCAAACCGTCGATCGGTGTGGTCAATACTTTCATAAAAAATTCTTTTCATTCAATAGGTTAGCTAAATAGCGCCCATACGCATTTTTCGCTAATGGTTGGGCTAATTTCATCAATTGCTCGGCGTTAATATAACCTTTGCGATACGCGATTTCTTCCGGACAAGCAATTTTTAAACCTTGGCGTTTTTCTAGTGTCTGCACAAATGAGCCCGCTTCCAGCAAAGATTCATGGGTGCCGGTATCCAGCCAAGCGAAACCGCGCCCCATCACCTGCACATCCAAGTCGCCGCGCTCTAAATAAACTTGATTCACCGTGGTAATTTCCAGCTCGCCACGCGCCGAAGGCTGGATATTTTTAGCGATTTCGACCACGTCGTTATCGTAAAAATACAAACCGGTAACTGCGTAGTTGGACTTGGGGTGCGCAGGCTTTTCTTCAATGCTCAAAGCGTGACCTTTAGCGTCAAAATCGACGACACCATAGCGTTCTGGATCTTGCACGTGATAGGCAAACACCGTTCCGCCACGGTGCTTTTGCCCCGCCGCATTCAATAAACGATCAAAGCCGTCGCCATAAAAAATGTTATCGCCCAACACCAAAGCGCTGCTGTCAGCGCCAATAAACGTTTCGCCAATAATAAAGGCTTGCGCCAAGCCGTCCGGCGTCGGTTGCACCGCGTAAGTAAAATTCATTCCCCACTGCGCGCCATCGCCTAATAAATGCTGAAACAGCGGCGTGTCTTGCGGGGTAGAAATAATTAACACATCACGAATGCCCGCCAACATCAAAGTGGTGAGCGGGTAGTAAATCATCGGTTTGTCGTAAATCGGCAGTAGTTGTTTGGACATGGCTTGCGTGACGGGATACAAACGTGTACCAGAACCGCCTGCTAAAATAATCCCTTTCATGCTGCGCTCCTTTGTGCGTAATTTTTCGTTAGCCAATTTTGGTATTCTCCACTTGTAACCCCTTGAATCCATTCAGTATTATTCAGGTACCATTCGACAGTTTTACGCAATCCTGATTCAAAAGTTTCCTGCGGTTTCCAGCCTAAGTCGCGCGCAATTTTATGCGCATCAATGGCGTAGCGTTGATCATGCCCCAAACGATCGGCAACAAAAGTGATTAGCTGGGCATACGGCGCATTGTGCGGGCGGAGCTCGTCGAGAATCGCGCAGATGCTTTGCACCACTTGCAGATTGGTTTTCTCATTCCAACCGCCAATGTTGTAAGTTTCGCCCACCGTGCCCTTTGCTAGCACCAAGCGCAAGGCTCGGGCGTGGTCGTCAACATACAGCCAGTCGCGGATGTTGTCGCCTTTACCGTAAATTGGCAGCGGCTTGCCGTTCACCGCGTTCAAAATCACCAGCGGAATCAGCTTTTCGGGAAAGTGATACGGGCCATAATTATTCGAACAATTGGTAGTCAGCACCGGGAACCCGTAAGTGTGATGCCAAGCACGTACCAGATGATCACTAGCGGCTTTGCTGGCGGAATACGGTGAGTTCGGTTCGTAGGCGGTTTGTTCGGTAAAAAAACCAGTCTCGCCCAAGCTGCCATACACCTCGTCGGTGGAAATATGATGGAAGCGAAAGGCGGCTTGGCGCGCCTCGTCCAGCGTATTCCAATAACTTCGCGCTGCTTCCAGTAAAGTATAAGTGCCGACGATATTGGTTTGAATAAAATCCGCCGGCCCGGCAATCGAACGATCCACATGCGATTCCGCCGCCAAGTGCATCACCGCATCCGGTTTGTGCGCGCGGAACACGCGCGCCACTTCGGCCGCATCGCAAATATCGACTTGTTCAAAACGGTAACGCGGATGGTTTGCGACCGAGCTTAACGATTGCAGGTTGCCGGCGTAGGTTAGCTTATCAACATTAACCACCGAATATTCGGTTTCATTGATCAATTGACGGACGACAGCAGAGCCGATAAATCCGGCTCCGCCGGTGACAAGAATAGTGCGCATAAATTCAGAAAATGAGTTGAAAAAAGAAAATGAGTTGAAAAAATTGATTGATCTTGCCGGTCACAGCCGGTATTCAACGACTTAAGGAAAGCTGGATTAAAACAACTGTTCGCCCCGAGCTAACGGATCGGATCAGAGCGAATGGTTAGGTATTCAGCGTTGCCAATGCGTTGTCGTGAACGTTATTTTTCGTCCAATTTCACCACCACAAAACTAGCGGTATCGCCACGCTTGACCAACAAAGCCACATTTTTACCTTTCGGAATGGCTTGCAACAAATCGTTCAATTGTGCAATCGAACGAATCGACACATTGGCAATTGCTAAAATCACATCGCCGCGCCGTATTTCACTGCGCGCCGCCGCACCGCGCGACTCTTCCACCAACAAACCAGATTCTAAATGCAAACTATGTTTTTGGTCATCGGTTAACTCCGCCAAACTCAGACCCAAACGTTCATTATTATCGGTGGCAACGTCGGGGGTAGCGCGATCGCGTCGACTCGTTTGCCGCGAGCGTCGTTCACTTGCCAACTCACCCACCGTCAAGGTCACTTCGCGCATTTCGCCGGCGCGCCACAGTTTAACCAGCACTTTTTGCCCGGGTTGTGCGCCCGCGACCATACGCGGCAAATCGCTGGCAACATTCACGACTTTACCATTAAACATTAAAATCACATCGCTAGGCAAAATGCCTGCCTTATCGGCAGGACCTCCCCGTTCAACGCCTGAGATTAAGGCTCCTGTAAGTTTTTCCAATTTAAACGAATCTGCCAATTCACGCGTAAGCTCTTGAATAATAACACCTATTCGACCACGCGTTACTCGCCCTGTAGAACGCAACTGGCCAACCACATTCATTGCTACATCAATCGGAATCGCAAAAGACAATCCCATATAACCGCCAGAACGACTATAAATTTGCGAATTAATGCCTACCACCTCGCCGCGTAAATTAAACAAAGGACCACCTGAATTGCCGGGGTTTATCGCGACATCGGTTTGAATAAACGGCACAAAATTTTCTTGCGACAATGCGCGCCCTTTAGCACTGACAATGCCGGCCGTCACACTGTTTTCTAAACCAAACGGCGAACCAATTGCCAATACCCATTCACCCACTTTTAAACCATTCGCATCGCCAACCGTAATTTTCGGCAATCCGGTCGCTTCAATTTTTAGCAACGCCACATCGGTTCGTTTATCAAAACCGATCAATTTTGCTTTAAATTCTCGTTTATCCGTCAAGCGCACTGTAATTTTATCGGCGCCTTCAATCACATGCGCATTGGTTAAAATATAACCATCGGCACTAATAATAAAACCGGAACCCAACGATTGCGTTTCTTCATCTCGCGGCAAAGATTGACCGAAACGACGTAAAAACTCATTAAAGACATCGCCCTCCAAGCCTTGCAAATTTTGCGTGCCGCGTGAACTTTGAGAAGTACTGACATTAACCACGGCAGCCCCCTGCTTTTCGACCAACGCGCTAAAGTCCGGTAAATCAACCGCCAGCGCTTGATGTGAAAATAAAACCAAACATCCCAAAATTAAAAACCGCAAAAACATACTCACTCCCTTAGTTAGTATCGAAGAAATCATTCATCCGTCGCCTAAGTAAACACCAATTAAATCAAGCCTCTGTCATGAACCCGCAAGGGTGGCTGTAGCAGTAAAGTACTAAAATCCAAACAGCGCAGACACAATCCTTGGACAAACTCAGGAGAACCCTTCAACTTACTCAAGCAATTCTTGTCGAATCATAACGGAATCAATCAACAGCGCCCAAGCTTTACCCGCCAAGTTTATCAGCTCATACATTAGACGTTAAACAAGAAATTCATCACGTCGCCATCATGCACCACATACTCTTTGCCTTCGACGCGCATTTTGCCTTTTTCCTTTGCACCAGCTTCGCCACCACAAGCAATAAAGTCCGCAAAAGCAATGGTTTGGGCGCGGATAAAGCCTTTTTCAAAATCGGTGTGAATCACGCCGGCGGCTTGTGGCGCGGTATCGCCCTGATGAATGGTCCAGGCGCGCACTTCTTTTACGCCGGCAGTAAAGTAGGTTTGCAGACCAAGCAGTTCGTAGCCGGTGCGAATCAGGCGATTGAGACCGGGCTCTTCTAGGCCGAGGTCAGCCAAAAATTCTAGTTTATCGGCATCGTCGAGGTCAGCCAACTCCTGTTCAATCTTGGCGCAAAGTGCGACGACCGGTGCGCCTTCTAGCGCGGCGTGTTCGCGCAGGCGGTCGAGGTGAGGGTTGTTTTCAAAGCCGTCTTCCAGCACGTTGCCGACATACATCGCCGGTTTAATGGTCAACAGACAAAGCGGTTTGACGAGCTGAATGTCGTCATCGGACAGACCAAAGGTGCGCGCCGGTTTACCTTCGTTCAGGTGCGGCAACAGTTTCTCCAGCACGGCAACCAGCTTTTGCGCATCTTTGTCGCCCGACTTGGCTTTTTTGCCGTCACGCTGGAGGGTGCGCTCCACCACAGCCATATCAGCCAAGGCCAGTTCGGTGAGGATGACTTCGATGTCGGACAACGGATCAACCTTGCCCGCCACGTGTACCACATTCTCGTCATCAAAACAGCGCACCACGTTGACGATGGCATCAGTCTCGCGGATGTTGGCAAGAAACTGATTGCCCAGCCCTTCGCCCTTGGAGGCGCCCGCCACCAGACCCGCGATGTCAACAAATTCGACGATGGCATATTGCATACGCTGCGGTTTGACAATTTTAGCCAGTTCGTCCATACGCGGATCCGGCACTTCGACTATGCCGGTATTCGGCTCAATGGTGCAGAAGGGATAATTCTCCGCCGCGATACCCGCTTTGGTCAGCGCATTAAATAAAGTCGATTTTCCAACATTCGGCAAGCCAACAATTCCACATTTCAAACTCATAATAGTCCTTAATAATCAACAGGTTACAATTTATCTTACTTCAAACAAAACCGGAGAATCCCAGGCATCAGCGTTGCGCTGCTGATCAATTTGCCGCACACGCAAATAATATTGCCCACTGGCTGGGCGCGGAATTTCGGCACTCAGTTGCTCACTTTCCTGATCAAACAGGGGCGATTCAAAATTGACATTATTGGCAACTTGAACTTGAAAACGCTGCCGTTCGCCACGCCCAAGCCAGCGCAACTCAATCGATTCGCGTTTGACATAAGCTTTTACCAACGCCATTAAAGGGGGTAACACATTAATTTCAAAACTCACTTTGCCTTCCATTCCTTGCAAACCCTGCGCATCCACTGCACGCAACTTTAACCAGTAGTGACCATTAGCCAAGTCGGTTAATTGCACGGTATTGCCTTGCAGTGAAACACTTTGCAGGTTTTTTGAAAAAGCGTCGTCTTGCGCTAATTCACCGACAATCGCTTGCGCGCCTGCAATTTTTGGAATTTCCCAAACAATAAAAGGCGTTGCAAGCGGCGTTGTTATTTGCGGCAACGTTGGCGGAGGCAACAGGGCGATTGCTGCAGGCACATGCACGCCGTCCGCGACCGAACCGAAGCCGCCGCCTAATGCCAAGGCTGTTGCCGAGGCAGGACTTTCAAAACTAACCAAGCCTTGCTCGATTTCTGCAAAGTTGCGGTCTGCAGTTTGGCGCATCCTAAAATGCGTGCCACGCACCCCGAGGGTGGCGACTTTTGCACCAACAGATAAGTCAGATTGCCCGACCGGATATTTTTTCTTAAATGCTTCTACTTGGCCGCGTAACAAAGCTAATACCGTTTTAAAAATCTGAGCTTGATTTCGTTCCATTACTTGCAACTGTAGTTGCGTTTGCGGCAGTAATTTCACAATTGAGCCATCCGGCAAGCGAATTCGCAGATTCGCACCCAGCGCAGTTTCAAGAACACTGCCTTGCGCTAAATTTTCGCCCACTTTTACGCTGCGTCCATTCACCGTTACCTTGCCAGCCAGTGCTTCAACTGTCGCTGGCACCGCGTGTTTCTTCAGCCAAAGCGCTTGAATTTTTAGCGTCAATCCGGGCTTAATCTGCTTTGGGTTGTCAAGGTGGTTGTAGCGCAACACCTCGTGCCAACGGGTGGGTCTGTCCAGCATCTTTTTAGCAATCATGCTGAGTGTATCGCCCGGTTTAATTTGATAAATAAAATCATACACTTGCGTGTGTTGTTCGGCATAGACTTGCGAAAAACTCAGCGCATAACACAGGATTAGCAACCGATTTAAAGCAACCATTTTCATTATTTTAGCGTCCCGCAATCGACATTTTTTCAACTAAAATTGAGCCGCATTGCCGTGAACCTTGCACTAAAACGTCATTGCCGATCGCGACGATATTTTGAAAAATATCTTTTAAATTGCCGGCGATGGTAATTTCCTGCACCGGATACTGAATGTGTCCATGCTCCACCCAAAAGCCCGCCGCGCCACGGGAATAATCGCCGGTGACGGGGTTAATTCCCTGTCCCAATAATTCCGTGACTAGCAAACCTTTATCCATTTTTTTTAATAAGGCAGTGAAATCCAACTCACCTGATTTAACCAATAAATTATGCGTGCCGCCCGCGTTGCCGGTGGTGGTCATGCCCAGCTTTCGGGCAGAATAGGTGCTAAGAAAATACCCCTTTAAAATCCCTTTTTCCACCACGGTGCGCCGTTGCACTTTCACCCCTTCATCGTCAAAAGGGCTGCTAGCTAAACCGCGCGGAATCAGCGGGACATCTTCGATATTCATCAACGGCGCGAAAACCGCCGTGTCTAACCGATCCAGCAAAAAAGAAGATTTTCGATACAAACTTCCGCCACTGACTGCACCGACAAAATGCCCGATTAAACTGGCTGCAACCGGCGCTTCAAACAAAACGGGGCATTGCATCGTCGGCATTTGCCTGGCATTTAAGCGACGAACCGTGCGTTCAGCCGCGATGCGACCAATTTCTGATGCAGACAAAATTTCTGTGGCATTACGCGCGCTGCCATACCAATAATCGCGCTGCATGCCATCACCTTTGCCCGCTAATACCGCGCAGCTAATGCTGTGTCGAGACGTCGGAAACCCGCCCATAAAACCCAAGCTATTGGCAAATACAAAATGCGCTTCATGCACGTTAACCGTCGCCCCTTCAGAATTATTGATTCGTTTATCGGTATCAAACGCCGCTTGTTCACAGGTTTTCGCCAGCGCGATTGCTTGTTCGACCTCAAGTTGCCACGGGTGATACAAATCTAAATCTGGAAAATCATGCGCAAGCAGCGCGGTTTCTGGCAAACCAGCGCACTCATCTTGCGCGGTAAATCGGGCGATATTGAGCGCGGCATCCACCGCGTCATGCACTGCTTGCGGTGAAAAATCAGAGGTACTGGCATTGCCGCGACGCTGCCCGATATACACCGAAATACTCAAACCCTTATCGCGATTGTATTCAATGGTTTCGGTTTCACCTTGGCGCACACTCACGGCTTGACCAAAACCATCAGACACTTCGGCGGCCGAAGCAGTCGCACCTTGTTGTTTTGCATAATCAATTAAATCTTGAGCGATTTCTCGCAAGGCTTGGGGTGTGTGCGAAAAACGAGCGGGCAATTCAGAAAGAGCAGTCATAAATAGTAATTTGGAACAAACGAATTTCAGGAAGACGCTATCATATCAATATCTGAGACCATTTCCGAACCAAACATGAATAACTATCAAGATGATGAAAACCTAGCGGAACGCCCTCCTAGCAAAACTAAAATCAAAAAACAAATGCTGGAATTGCAAGCCTTAGGAGAAAAACTAGCCAGTTTGAATAAGGATCAGCTCAAAGAAATTGAAATGCCCGACAACTTGCGCGAGGCGATTAGCGAAGTGAAACGCATGACTAAATTTGGCGCAATTAGCCGGCAAATGCAATATATCGGTCGGCTAATGAGAGACGTGGAAACCGCGCCCATTCTGGCTAAATTAGAGACTTGGAATGGCACTTCGCGCCAACATATAGCTTGGCTTCATCAAGTAGAACGCTGGCGTGATCGTCTCTTGGAAGACGCCAATGCACTCACCGAACTATTGGCAATTTACCCACAAGCCGACGCTCAACATTTACGGACCTTAATTCGCAATGCGATTAAAGAAAAAGAATTGGTGAAACCACCTAAAAATTTCCGCGAATTATTTCAAGTGTTGCGCGACCTAATTCCCGAAACCGCTTCTGAATAATGTTATTAATAATCATATAGTTAAATGTTTATTATTCATCAATTAATTGGTTTTAGTTGCAAATAATCAATCGTATCTGCTGTTAATTTTTACTGCGACAATTGCCACTCCGCTCGTGCAATTTCGGCGTAAAGAGCGAGCCAGCTTAAACAACACACTTTGGGCAATATTGTCGGTTGAAATTCGCAACGACTAGCGCTTTTTAGCGATTTATAGCCCACTCAACTTGACAAAAAATTGAGCGAATGAAAGGTCATGTTGTATCATGGCGCCCGAATTTAACTGCATAGGCTATAAAACCAATGAAAGTCACCTTCCTAGATTTTGAGCAATCTGTTGCCGAATTAGAAAATAAGATTGAAGAGTTACGCTTTGTTCAAGACGATTCTGCTTTGGATATTTCAGACGAAATTTCGCGTTTACAAAAAAAGAGCGAAGCGCTCACCAAAGACATATATGCCAAGCTCACCCCTTGGCAAATTTCACAAGTTTCTCGTCATCCGCAACGCCCTTATACCCTTGATTATATTGAACATTTATTTGAGGATTTTGAAGAGCTGCACGGCGACCGACATTACGCAGATGATGCCGCGATTGTCGGCGGACTGGCTCGGTTTAATGGACAAAGCGTGATGGTCATCGGCCATCAAAAAGGACGCGATACCAAAGAACGTCAATATCGAAATTTTGGCATGCCCAGACCAGAAGGCTATCGCAAAGCCATGCGCCTAATGCGAATGGCCGAAAAATTTGGTATTCCAATTATGACGTTCATTGACACGCCAGGTGCTTACCCAGGCGTAGGCGCTGAAGAGCGCGGCCAATCAGAAGCCATTGGCAAAAGTTTATATGTCATGGCCGAACTTCGAACCCCCATTATTTGCACCATTATTGGCGAAGGTGGCTCGGGTGGTGCGCTCGCAATTGCGGTTGGCGATGCACTGCTGATGTTGCAATACAGCACGTATGCGGTGATTTCGCCCGAAGGGTGCGCGTCGATTTTGTGGAAAAGTGCAGACAAAGCCGCTGAAGCTGCTGAAACTTTGGGCATTACCGCCACGCGTCTAAAAACCATGGGGCTGATTGATAAAATCGTCAGCGAACCGCTAGGCGGCGCTCATCGCAATTACGCCGCTACGATGCAGACAGTTAAAAAAGCGCTGCAAGAATCCTTGGCGCAAGTGCAAACGCAATCGCCTAGCCAACTGTTGCAAACTCGCTTCAATCGCATTATGAGTTATGGCAAATTCAAGGAAGTTGAAGTCTAAAAAAAGCCCTGAATCGTTGCTGGAACAACTTGCCAGCACCATTCAAGCCAATATCCCCACACACAGCTCAGTCGCCATCGGGCTCAGTGGTGGATTGGATTCAGTGGTGCTGCTCCATTTACTTCACTCGCTCGCGCCGCGTTTTCAATTACAACTCTCTGCCATTCACGTTCACCACGGCATCAGCCCGCACGCAGACCACTGGGCTGATTTTTGTAGCCAACTTTGCGCGCAGCTTGGCTTGCCAATTAAAATAGCCAAAGTAAAAATAACTCAATTAAATCAAGGACTTGGGATAGAAGCAGCGGCACGTCAACTGCGCTATGCCGCGTTCGCAGAACTGCACACCAACTTCATCGCCTTAGCGCATCACGCCGACGATCAAGCCGAAACACTTTTATTACAACTACTGCGCGGCAGCGGTCTAAAAGGTGCAGCTGCCATGCCGATGCTTAAAGCCGCCCAACATGGACTTCCCGCCCTACTCCGTCCGCTACTTCCTGTTTCGCGTCAAAACTTAGTCAATTACGCAACCGAACACAGCCTTAGTTGGATCGAAGATGAAAGTAATGCAGATACGCACTACGCCCGCAATTTTTTACGCCACCAAATTTTCCCCACGCTCGCGCAAAAATTTCCCAGTTACCGCCACACACTCTCTCGAAGTGCGCAACATTTTGCCGAAGCCGATACCTTACTCAACGAACTCGCCCAGCAAGACAGCGCAGGCGCAATCGAAAACAACTCACTCACGCTCGCCTCGCTCGCCAAACTGAGCCCCGCCCGCGCCAAAAACGTATTGCGCCACTTCATTCAGCAACAATCCGCTCCAATGCCTCACGCTTTACAACTGAGCGAAATACTCCAGCAACTTTGTGCGGCTAAAAGCGACTCGGCAATTTGCTTTACACTGGGCGAATTCGAAATTCGTCGCTACCAAAACCGTGCCTATCTTATCCCGCACTTGCCGCCTGTTCTAGCAACCCATCGCCTAAATTGGCAGGGCGAAACCAGCTTGAAGTGGACGCCTTTAAGCAAAAATATTGTCTTTAAGCACAGTATTGGATCGGGAATTAGCCTGAGTAAATTAAGCAATTTACCCGTGACTATTCGGCTGCGCACTGGCGGAGAAGCCTTGCGCCCTCACGCTGAAATGGTCACTAAAACGCTGAAAAACGTATTCCAACAACAGGGAATTCCCCCTTGGGAACGACATCGAATGCCGTTGATTTATTGCGGCGAAACCTTGGTTTGCATTCCGAATCTAGGCATTCAAGCAGAGTTTCAGGC
>JAVHQT010000057.1:0-17487 GCA_036171275.1 Gallionellaceae bacterium
CCAGCGGATTATCGGGATTGGCGAATTGATCCAGCACTAAACCACGGCCAGCCGCGCGCAGTTTTTCTGCCGTATCGCGCGCCAGTTCCATGCTGCCCGCTTTCGGTGTCAACACCAGTTTTGCGCCAAAAGCGGCCATCGTTTGACGACGCTCAATGCTCTGATTTTCTGGCATCACTAAAATCAATTTATAGCCACGCATCGCCGCAGCCATCGCCAAAGCAATGCCGGTATTGCCGCTGGTGGCTTCGATTAAGGTATCGCCAGGCTTAATTTCACCGCGTGCCTCGGCGCGCATAATCATGGATAACGCGGGGCGATCTTTGACCGAGCCCGCCGGATTATTGCCTTCTAATTTGGCCAACAACACGTTACTGGTTTGACCTGGAATCCGTTTTAAACGCACGAGCGGCGTGTTGCCCACACTGTTATCGACTGTTTTATACATTGCTATTTTCCGATTTCATTAAAAACTGCATCAAAGAACGTAGTTTTGCGGGACGAACTGGTTTTTGTAGCAAGCGAATTTTTCGCTGCTCCACTAATTGCAATAATGCCACGCTGTGATCGCCACTGATTAAAATAAAAGGCAAGGTATATTCTCTATCTATCTGAATATAATCATAAATCTCAATTCCGTCACTTCCTGCCAAACGATAATCGCACACCACCAAATCCACGTTTAAAGGAGACAAAGATTTTACATCGAACAAAGAAGCGGCCAAGGTCACCTGCGCACCCCAAGATTCAATCATGCCTTTAGTGCTCGCTCGAACCAGCGCGTCGTCATCAATCACCAACACGCGCAAATTATCAAACGGGCGCGATGGATGAGTTATATCCGCTAAATTTACCCGCGTCATCGGTGTAATTTCCAGTGCAGCAGGTTCAGCCAAAGGCAACGTCACTGAAAAAGTCGCGCCGCAGTTAACGGCTGAACGCAAGCCGATTTCATGGTGCAACAAGCGCGCAATGCGTTCGACAATCGCCAAGCCCAGCCCCAAACCTTTGCTGCGATCGCGTTCTTGATTTTCAACTTGAAAAAATTCCCTAAATATGTTGCTTTGCTGTTCCGGAGAGATGCCAATGCCGTTGTCGCGCACTTCAATTCGCAACTGCGTTCCACGCCGCCGGCATACCAGCAGTACCCGGCCACCAGAGGGAGTGTAACGAATCGCATTAGTTATTAAATTCAATAAGATACGTTCAATCAGCAGCGGATCGCTGTGCACGGTTTCTGCATTGGGACGCACTTTAAGCGTCACCCCTTTCAGGGCGGCGAGGGGAATAAAATCTTGCTCAATGCGCAACAGTAGCTGCCTTAATGAAAAATCGCTTACAGTGGGCTTAACCACACCGGCATCTAGCTTGGAAATATCCAGCAAAGCATCGAGCAAGTTTGACAGCGCTTCGACTGATTCTTCAATTTTGCTCGCCACTTGCAACTGTTTTGGTGACGAAAGTTGCCCTTGCAATTCGCCGACAAACAAACCCAGCGCGTGCATTGGCTGGCGTAAATCGTGGCTGGCTGCTGCCAAAAAGCGGGTTTTATCTTGATTGGCTAACTCGGCTTCTTCCTTTTTGAGCCGCAACGCTTGCGTCGCCAGGGCGATACGTGCTTCTAATTCGGCACGGTCTTGTTCCAACTGCGATGCCATTTTGTTAATGCCAAACACCAGTTCGGTTAATTCAACAATGACCGGCGGCGGCGCATAGCGCTGGCTTAATTCACCTTGCGCGATCAGACCGACTAAGCGGTTTAAAGTCTGGATAGGATGAATGATGTTATGCACCACCCGTTTTACGATTAACCAAGTTAGCCCAAATAATATGAACGAAATCAAGGCGCTAATGCCCAATAAAAGCCATTTTTCTTGTTGCAAACCAGTCCGACTTAGCTTGATAAAAACGGTGCCTAAATTATTGCCACCCGATTGATTCAGCTCAAATTCGTTTAACGCTAGCCCTTGCGCTTGCACCAAGCTTTTAATATAGATCGCTTGCTCAACCTGTTGTATTTCTTGAATATTTTTTAAAAATTCCTGTTCATTCGCAGATTGTTTTTCGCCAACGCTGACCACTAAATGCTGTTTTGAATCGGCTACCCAAACCGCTAAAACCTCTTTTTGTTGCAGTGCTGCATTCGCCGTCGTTAACAACTGTTCCAAATTACCCGAAAACAAAGCGAATTCACCGGTTGCGCCAATCTGTTTGGCCAACAAATTGCCGCGACTGATTAACTCGGTTTCCATCGCCTGAAAACGCGTCACAATAAAAAAAATATCCAGCAAAATAACCGCCACGATCATCGGCAAAAAGGCAATCAACAAAGTTTGTTGGCGAATACTGGGTTTATTCATTGCTCGCACCTCCCGCAAACAGGTGCAGTTTCAGTTGTTTTTTTAATTGAGCAGTGTCTTGCAATGGAATATTCAGTGCACGAGCCACTTGGGTGTTCATTAACACGTCAAAGTCTTGCGGATATTGCGACGCCATTAAACTGCGGTTGTTCGCAAACGCCACCAAAGTGAACGCTGTTTGCGTGGCAATTTGAGTTGAGGTTGAAAATACCGCCGCCAATGCCCCAGCCGCGACATAATTTCTACTAAAACCAATCAGCGGCACGCGGTTGCGATAGGCACTCAATAAAATAAAGCGAATATTTTGACTGCTGTAAATCAGCGTATCCGGCAACGCCAGTAAAACCTCCACCGAGGGCAACAATGCTTCCAAGGCATTGGCTAACGATAATTCAGGCGTCAGCGTTTGTTGCAGTAATTTCAACTTTTTGCTGCGTAACAAATGTTTTAACTCAGCACGATCGGCTGAATCATCTGCATTCAGAATGCCCACTTTTTGCAAATGCGGAAAAATAGCTTCCAGCAACGCCACTTGCCGCGCCAGTGGTTGATCGAGATAAATCGCGGCAGTGTTTTTTCTGGGTTGTTGCAGCAGCAAAGCATCCGCCGTGACTTTGGAAACCAGCACCGTCAACACTGGCAAGCGGGTCTTGACGGCTAAGGTCGCCGATTTAACCCCGACTGCTAAAATTAAATCGGCAGATTCAGCATCGGCAGCATAGGAATTGAGCATAATCGGCAGCGCTTGCCGGTCAATTTCTTGTTGCAATAATTGCATAAACTCTTTGAATGGCGGCGCATCATCCGCCAGCACCGCCACGCGCAAAGGGGCGGCTTGCGCCGCATTGACGAAGGCGATTAAAAAACAGATAAATAATAATTTTATCAATTTTATCAATTTAATCAATGAGTTACATTAAAAATCAATTGTCGTTGTCAACCATGCACGCTGGGTAAAATACGGCGCAGCTTTTTCATTTAGCGTCCCGTAATTGGTATATTGGTCTTGCGTTAGATTTTGAATCACCAACGCTACTTCGGCATTATTTCGCACACTTTCATTCAGTCTTTTGGCAATGCGCACATCAATTCGGCGCATCCGGTATTCTGGCGTGACATCGTTACTCACATCTCCGACACGCACCAATCCTCGGAAATAATAGCCGAGACTAATTTTCCATTGATTGCCTAAATGCTGCGACCACAACAGGCTTCCGCTTTGCGCTGGAACACTTTGTGAGAATTGGTTTAGGTATTGATCTTGATAATAAGCACGCACCACCGCACCATAAGCCTGTGTTGGGTCAAAATTAGCGATGACATTGGGATTATTATATTGCGTCGGCGTGCCACTTAAACGCGCACTCGCACTTTGCAGCACAAAGTTTGCCGATAAAAAACTGCGACCTTCATCCCACCGATATTTGACCGTCGTTTCCCAACCTCGATATTCGGCGGCTAGTAGATTTTTATAACTATCGGGATAGCTGGAATTAGTCGGATCAACAAATTTATCCCACCAAATCAAATCGTTGACTTCATCGACATAGGCGCGGCTATCCAGTGTCATGCCCAAACTGGGAAATTCACCCAAGTAAGCAATTTCGCGCGAAATGACGTGTTCTGGCCTGAGCGACTCCAGCGGCGGCACGTAAGCCCCACCAAAATACGTGTTATTGGCACTGACATACGCTTCAAACATCGCAGGACTGCGCGTGGCGGTAGAGATACCAACTCGCACCGTTTGCTGAGGGGTAAAGTGATAACTCAAGGAGGCGCGAGGTGAGAAATCTTGACTATTCATGCCGTTATTTTCAAGCATACCGCCTATATTCAAAACGGCGGCAGATGAAATATGCCATTCATCATGGGCAAAGATTTGCCAAGGATTCACCGTATAACTTTGGGTAAACAACAAGGACGCATTGGCGTAATCGCGGCGGACATTACCACCCCAGACTAGACGATTATTTTCGCCAAAGGCGTGTGTATTTTGCAAGCCCAATTCGTTGCGCTGACTAATGACATTAGATACCGCGAAACCAAGGGGATTAAGTTGGTCACACAGTCCTGTGTTTACGCATAACTTTGGGTCTTGGGCAGAGCGAAAGGTGTTGGAATACGTGAGCTTACTTTCGTCGTTATCAGACCAATTGTGTAGCCACGTTAATAACTCAAATTGGCTTTGCGACGTGGTGTCGCGAAAAACACTGTCTCGACGAACCTCGCCAACGCGATCACGAATGCCCATGCCATATAGTCCATCGCTGCCGCCCAATTGCAGCTCAAGATTATCCTGTTCACTCGGATGAAAACTCGCCCGAAAATTAACCAACTTGGTGGCATTATGATCGTTATAAACGTTGTTATTCAGCCCCGCATCGGAGCGATAACCCGCTGATAATCGAAAATCAACTTGCTCACTCACTTTGCCGTAACGAACAGAAAAATCAGAGGCATAACCGCCGGTTGCCGAGACGCTTCCGCCATTTTGACTCATCGCATCGCGGGTAATAATGTTGATCACGCCGTAAAAAGAGTTGGTGCCGTGGGAGGCAGAAGCGGGCCCGCGCACCACCTCAATGCGATCAATATCTTCAACCATCAACGGTAAATCCGCCCAGCCGACATTGCCAAACGGCGGCATATACACACTGCGGCCATCAATCAAAATTTGCATTCGATGCGCGTATTCATCCGCTGAACCATGAAAAGAAACCACCGGACGATTGGCATCGGCAAAACCAACATACATCCCAGGCACCAAGCGCATCAATTCCGGCACACTGCGAAAACCAGACGCGTCAATCATTTCACGGTTAATCACCGTCATCGCGCTGGGCGCTTCTGAAACGGGTTGCGATAGGCGCGAAGCCGTCAGCACAATCGGCAAAGATTGAAAGAAAAGATCGTCTTGCGGCACAGTTTCCTCAGCGTTAGCTGTTGATTGATACAGCAGCGCAAGAGAGAGAAGGGTTAGCGAAAAGGAAACATTCATTTTTTGTTCGAGCGTACGGTTAAAATGATTATTGAAGGAAACAAGGATGAATCAAAAATTGTCCGTTAAAAAAATTCCACTTATAAATCAACTAGTTAAGAAATTACTGATTCAATCAATCGTTGGGCCTGCGCTTATCGAACCACAACAAAATCACACTGTGTTTTCGCGGTTTTTACCCTCATAACCTTCGCACTAAAGTGAAAGTAATGCACGCTGTCTCGCTTTTTCAAGGGACGGATTAGCGTGAGGGTGAGGATGGGTTCATTCCCTTGCTCCTGCGGGGGAACGCAGACCAGTTAGTATAATAAAGTCCAACAATCAACGACCCGGTCAGATTGCGCCTGCCACCTTTTCACACTAAAGTGGAATTAAGTAAACGCTGATCAATCAGTGTCTTTCTAAGTCAGCGCTGGATTGAGATACTATTTTCTGCAAATCCACTTGCGCCCAACAGTCCTATTTCGACTGGCATCACAATTGACAACGGCAACGTGGCCAGTAAATCGTGAAAGCGCCCCTTGTCCAAAAAAGCGGATATAAATTCACCCGCTTGCATCTGCTGGGCAATTTTTGCGGCAATACCACCGGCGATATAAATACCGCCACGCGGTAAGCTTGCCAAGGCTAAATTACCGACAAACGCGCCATAAATCTGCAAAAATAGTTTCAGCGCTTGCTGGGCAATTTCGCTGTGCGCTGCGAACTGCGCAATCACCGCCGAGGCATCAGTATTTCCCATTGCTGCCAACAAATCTACCGAGGGCGTGCCCCGTCCGCTATCGCGCAAAAATTCATAAATCGCTAACAAGCCAGGACCAGAAACAATCCGCTCATAAGAAACATGGCCATGACGCTCTTGCATATAGTCCAGTAAAGCGATTTGCACTTTGGTTGTCGGCGCAAAGTCAATGTGGCCGCCCTCGGAGGGATGCACCGCATATCGACCGTTTTGATTAGTCAGCCATGCCACGCCCAAACCCGTCCCTGCCCCCACGACCAAACGCACCGCGTCGGCCGATGCATTACCGCTTTGCAAGGACAATAAATCAGCCGATTTCAGTGCGGCGATACTTAAACCAACAGCTTGGAAGTCGTTGATTATATTGACTATTTTTATATTAAGCGCAATGGATAATTGGTCAGCATCGACAATCCACGGCAAATTAGTCAGCGCCACTCGCCGACCGGAAACAGGGGCAGCAAGGGCAAAACACGCGGCGGCAATGTGTGGCGTATTCGCTTCGCGCAAAAATTCCGCCACAATGTCGTCCAAACTCGCATAACCGGCGCTGGGATAGGCACGGCGCAATAAGGGTTTGCGCGATTCACCTGCGGCAAAAACTTGTAATAAGGTTTTCGTACCACCGATGTCACCCGCCAGGAAGTAAGTCATTTTTTACCTTAAAATTAGCCATCAAAAATGAGTGGAATCGCGGCACTGCCAAGCCCTTCGTCGGGCTCAGAGCGAACCTAGGATTGACTCAGCGTTTTCCTTAGTAAGCCTGCAAATCCGCGCCGCCTAAATCTAACGAGTGCCGCCAAAATTGATCATCGCGATCAAATAGGCGATACGTGCCACGTGGCCCCCAGCTTCCGGCCGAATAGGTGTTGATAAAATCACGTTCCATCGCCCAAACTTTCAGCACCGGATCAACCACGCGCCAAGCCGCTTCTACTTCGTCGATGCGCAGGAATAAAGAATGGTCACCTTGCATCACGTCTAATAACAGACCTTCGTAAGCGTCATAACTATCTTCACCTTTTTGCCGATACGAAGCATCCAAGCTAATGGTGCGCGTACTTAAATCTAGCCCTGGCATTTTGACTTGCATTTCCATTTTCAAACAATCATTGGGTTGAATGCCCATCATGATCCAGTTGGGATGCTGATTGCCTTGTCTTGCGTGTTTAAGCAAATCTTGTGGTGGATTTTTGAAACGGATGTAAATCGCTGAACTATTTTCCGCCATCCGTTTACCGGTGCGCACATAAAACGGCACACCTGCCCAACGCCAATTATCAATAAATAATTTCAGGGCAGCATACGTTTCGGTGACGCTGTCAGCTGCCACGCCTTTTTCTTCCAAATAGCCGGGCACGGATTCACCGTTGATGGTGCCGCTGGCGTATTGCCCCCGAAAAGCATGGGCATGAACAGAGTTTTGCGTAATGGGACGAATCGCTTTCAACACTTTCACTTTTTCATCACGCAAATGCTCCGCCGTCATCGACACCGGCGACTCCATCGCCACCAAGGCTAATAACTGCATTAAGTGGCTTTGCAACATATCACGCAACGCCCCTGCCCCTTCAAAATAACCGGCGCGCCCTTCAATGCCCAACGTTTCAGAATGCGTGATTTGTACGTGGTCGATGTAATGCCGATTCCAAATCGGCTCCAGCAATATGTTGGCGAAACGGAACACCATCACATTTTGCACCGTACCTTTGCCAAGATAATGGTCAATCCGGTAAATTTGCTTTTCATTCAAGTGCTTATACAAACTTTGTTGTAACGTTTGTGCGCTCAGCAAGTCATAGCCAAACGGTTTTTCAATCACCACACGCCGCCAGCCGCTATTTTCTTTTAGCAAGCCAACATTGCCTAATTTCTCAATCAGCGGGGGAAACTCTGCCGGACGTACCGACATATAAAAAATCATATTCGACGGAATCTTAGGGTCGGAATGCAAGGTATCAGCTAAGCGTTGATAAGAATTCGTGTCGTCCGGCGGATTGGCGTGATAGCGCAGCCTGGCTGCAAAACGCGCAAACGCTTGCTCTAACACCTCGGGTGCGTGCTTATCGGTGAGCAAAGCGCGAACATCCACGGCCCACTGTTCGTGGCTAGCCGGTTTGCGACCACAGCCGACAATCACCATATTCTCAGGCAAGCGGTTAAAAAGCTCTAACCGAAATAAAGCAGGAATCAATTTACGCCGTGCTAAATCGCCGCCTGCACCCAAAATAACGACTGCGCAAGTCTCGGCCATTTTCATTTTGCTGCCCCCACTTGCTTCACCGCGTGACCGCCGAACGCATTGCGCATGGTGGACAATAAACGATAACCGTACCCCGTTTGATTTTGGCTATTGAAGCGCATTTGCAAGGCTAACGTCAGCACTGGCGCGGCGACACCTTGATCAATCGACTCAATCACCGTCCAACGACCTTCGCCAGAATCGGGTACGAACGGTGCAATTGCCGCTAATTTTTGATCAACTTTTAGGGCTTCAGCGGTCAAATCGAGCAGCCAACTCCGCACCACGGAACTATGCCGCCACAACTCAGTAATTTCTGCCAAGTCCAAGTTAAACTCTTGTTTTCCTTGCAATAATTCCAAGCCTTCTGCCAATGATTGCATCATGCCGTATTCAATTCCGTTATGTATCATCTTGGTAAAATGCCCAGCACCAATCGGACCGACGTGTGCCCAGCCGCGATCCGCAGCTGGCGCTAACACTTGCAAAATCGGCGTCATGGTTTTCGCCACCGCAGCACTCGCGCCAACCATTAGACAATAACCGTTTTCCATCCCCCACACACCACCGGAGGTGCCGGAATCCATAAAGCCGATACCGTGCTCGGCCAGCCAAACGCCGCGCCGCTGGCTATCGTGATAATTAGAATTGCCGCCATCAACAATAATATCGCCCTTGCTCAAAATGGGAACGAGTGCGCGAATTTGCTGCTCGGTCGGTTCGCCACTGGGCAACATTAACCAGACAATCCGCGGGCTAGACAGCTTCGCCACCGCATCTTCTGCTGAGCTAGCCGCCAACATCCCCACCTCATGGCGCAACTGCTCAACCACTTCGCTGCTGCGATCAAACCCCACCACTTCCACGTTACCGTGTCGCAAACGGCGCACCATGTTGCCACCCATTTTTCCCAAACCAATCATTGCCATACGCATCTTCGTTCTCCTTAAAATCATGCAATTAAAAATCTGTGACTGTTGCTCAAAAAATTTGCCGCGTGGATTCTACCTGAAACGCAGCTCATTCCTTCAATCCGTAGGCAATACGCCTTGATTGCGCTCGTCGTCCACGGGCAAGAAGTGAGCTATGGCTGTAATAAAATAACGCCCTAACAGAGCATCCGTCCTTCGACTGAATCAGGAAGTTACTGTCGAATTAAATAGCAATAATATCAAATAAATCAATCACTTAAATCAATCCAGCACCAGACTATCCTGATCGGGTCGACTGCCTCAGCGCGAACGATTTATTTAATCCACGCTCCCCTAACTGCTGCGAACATCGATAAACCGCCATGTTAAGAGCGCACTACTTTTTATTTCATCCCGACGTAAAATGACCGCCGTACCGAATAATCAAGAAGGCTTAATTCATGTCAAACTCGCTAATCCAATCCTCTCGCTGGCAAACTTTTGCCAGTGCCCAAGCGTTGCAAAGCGCTGCCGTCAACTCTATTTTAGCCGCCGCAAGTGAAGCCATTGTGACACGCGGCGCTTTTCGCTTGGTCTTAGCCGGTGGCAGCACGCCACAAAAAATCTACCAAGCCTTGCAAAAAGCCGACACTAATTGGGCAAAATGGCATCTTTATTTTGGTGACGAACGCTGTTTACCCAGCGACCACGGTGACCGAAATAGCCAAATGGCGGCGCTGGCTTGGTTAAATCAGGTCGCAATTCCCACGTCACAGATTCATCCGATTCAAGCAGAATTGGGCGCAGAAATTGCCGCGAAAAAATACTCACAACTCATTGATTATATTGATTATTTTGACATGACTTTGCTAGGTTTAGGCGAAGATGGACATACTGCCAGCCTGTTTCCAAATCACGATTGGGGTAGCACAAACCGAGCACCGAGCACCTTAGCGGTTTTTGATGCACCTAAAGCGCCCGCTGAACGCGTTTCGCTCAGCGCTAACCGATTAAGCCAATCTAAAAAAATACTTTTTCTGGTCACCGGCAGCGGCAAACAAGAAGCCGTGCAACGCTGGAAAAACCAGCAATCGATTCCCGCAGCCGCCATTGCACCGCTAAACGGGGTGGATATTTTTGTGGATTCTGCCGCCAGTGGGGCTTTGCCCTAATCTTAAAGTGAGCTGATCAAATTTTATATAAGCACTTGATTATAAGGGGAAAAATAATTTATTCCCTTTATACATCACCCTCTCCCAACTCAAGCTTTTACCGGTAGGTGAAGAAACGATCGCTAGGTTTTAGGTAATCACTGTCGGTTGTTCGCGCCCCGTTCTTCCTTTTAGATCAGATACTTGCAAGGCTATTTTGATCAAATCGGCGAGGGCAAGTTGCGCGTCAAGATGATGTTTGGTGGCATCGGCTTCATAGGCTTCCAAATACAAGCGCAGGGTTGCGCCTTCTGTGCCGGTACCAGATAAACGGAAAATGATGCGTGAGCCGTCGTTGAACAAAATGCGCACGCCTTGATTTTGACTGACGCTGCCATCGACTGAATCGTGATAGCTAAAATCATCGCAACAATTAACCGTATATTTGCCGAAGGATTGGCCGCTCAAGCTTGAAAACTGCTCACGCACGTGTTGCATCACGCCATTGGCAGCCTCGGTTGGTAGTGCTTCGTAGTCATAACGCGAATAAAAATTGCGGCCGTAACTCGCCCAATGTTCACGCACAATCGTTTCTACTGATTGTTTGCGAACAGCCAAAATGTTCAACCAAAACAAGACTGCCCACAACCCATCTTTTTCACGCACATGGTCTGAACCGGTGCCGAAACTTTCTTCGCCACACAAGGTGACTTTGCCTGCATCCATCAAATTGCCAAAAAACTTCCAACCCGTTGGCGTTTCAAAACACGGGATATTCAGGGCTTTTGCTACGCGGTCAGCTGCCGCGCTGGTCGGCATGGAACGTGCAATCCCTGCCAAGCCTTTTTTATAGGCAGGTGCAAGGGTGGCATTGGCTGCCAGCAGGGCTAAACTATCCGAAGGCGTCACAAAAAAATGCCGACCTAAAATCATATTCCGGTCACCATCGCCATCAGACGCCGCGCCGAAATCAGGTGCCGCATCGCTATACATAATCTCAACTAAATCATGGGCATAGGTTAAATTTGGATCAGGATGGCCGCCGCCAAAATCTTCCCGTGGCACGCCGTTCATTACACTGCCCACGCTCGCACCCAGCCGTTTTTCCAGAATTTCTTTGGCATAAGGACCATTCACCGCGTGCATCGCGTCAAACTGCAAACGGAAACCGCTGTCAAGCAAGGCGCGAATCGCTGAAAAATCAAACAGCGATTCCATCAATTCCGCATAATCACTCACAGAATCAATCACTTGCACTTGCATATCGCCCAACTGTGTTGTGCCCAAGGTATCGAGTGCGACATCGTCAGAGGATAAAATTCGATAGCTAGACATGGCTTTACTCTTCGCAAAAATAGCATCGGTAACCGTTTCTGTCGCCGGCCCGCCGTTGGCACCATTGTATTTAATACCAAAATCTTCGCTGGGGCCGCCCGGATTATGACTGGCTGAAAGAATAATGCCGCCAAAAGTTTGATATTTGCGAATGACACACGAAGCCGCCGGTGTCGAAAGTATGCCACCTCGTCCAACCAGCACTTTGCCAAAGCCATTGGCAGCGGCCATTTTTAAAATAATCTGAATCGCTTCGCGGTTGAAATAACGCCCGTCGCCACCCAAAACCAAAGTCGCACCCTGCGGCACGGCAATACTGTCAAAAATAGACTGGACGAAATTCTCTAAATAATTTGCCTGTTGAAATACGGGCACTTTTTTTCGCAAGCCAGACGTGCCTGGCTTTTGATCGGAAAAAGGTTGGCTAGTAACGATTCGAATGCTCATGTCTAATCTCACTCACTTAAGAAATTTACAGGGCGCGAAGATTATCATCTTGCGTCAGGGCTGACGAATTTTTATCGCCCATTTTTGACTTTAGGCTTAGCTATCCCTAAGAAACAGTGACTGAATTCGTTCGTGTTGCGCACACGCGCTGTCGCAAAGATGCTAAAAACTACGTTAAAATACCCTTCCAATTTTTAGGCCTATCTTCTCATGCAAATGACTGTTTTACTGATCGACGATACCGCGACTAACCTTGTTTTACTGGGCGCACTGCTTAGAAAAGTGGAGAACGTCATCTCGGTTTCGTTTAGCGACCCGCTGCTGGCGCTGGCATGGTGCGAAGCCCATACACCTGATTTGGTGTTAGTCGATTACATGATGCCGCAAATGAACGGTCTGCAATTCATCAGTCGCTTCCGCACCTTGAAGCACAAAGCCTTCGTGCCGATTATTATGGTCACGGCCTCTATTGATCGCGAAGTCCGCTTGCAAGCGCTGGAATTGACCATCAATGATTTTTTAATCAAACCGCTAGATAGCGTGGAATTTGTGTTGCGTGTGCGCAATATGCTGGTGTTGCGCACAGCTCAGCTCGAACTGGAAGCTAGCTCAAATTTAGCCTTACGCTCGCAACAACGCCAATATCAAACGGTGATTGAAGCGTCGCACGATGGATTTTTTGTCATCAATTTACACGGCCAATTTCTGCAAGCGAATGCGGCTTTTTGTCAATTGACTGAGTACAACCTAGATGCACTTTTGCAGCGAAACATTGCCGATTTTGTAGGCTTAATGACGCCGGAACAAACGCAAGAAAAAATCAATTTTATTGTCGCGCAAGGGCAAGCTCGCTTTGAATCAACCCTAACAACGCGCTCGGGACGCAAGTGGCCGTGTGAAGTCAGCGCGACTTATTTGACAGGTGAAACACCCTCGATTTATGTTTTTATACATGATATTGAAGCACGTAAACAAACTGAAGAGCAGTTGCGTATCTTATCGCAAGCGGTCGAACAGAATCCAAGCAGCATTGTTATCAGCGATACAGAAGGCACAATCGAATACGTCAATGCTGCCTTTACGCAAATCACTGGCTATACAGCGGCCGAAATTGTTGGCCAAAAAACTGGGTTTATCAAATCAGAAAAAACGACGCTAGCCACGTATGAGGCGCTTTGGCAAACTTTGCAACGCGGTGAAACATGGCAGGGTGAATTTATCAATCGCCGTAAAAACGGAGAGTTGTTTAATGATTTTTCTATCATTGCCCCCATTCGTCAAAACGATGGACAGGTGACGCACTATTTATCGATTCAAACAGACGTCACCGAACAAAAGATTATTGAGCAAGAACTGAACTCATATCGACAAAATTTAGAAAACTTGGTTTTGCAACGCACGCAAGCATTTCTGGATGCCAAATCGCAAGCTGAAGCGGCGAATCTAGCCAAAAGTGAATTTTTAGCCAACATCAGCCACGAAATTCGCACACCGATGAATGCCATTATTGGCTTCAATTTACTGTGCCTACGCACCGAGCTGAGCGCGCAACAAAAAGATTATTTAACAAAAATGAGTAGCGCTTCGCAGTCTTTGCTTAAACTAATTAACGAAGTTTTAGATTTATCAAAAATTGAAGCTGGGCAAATTACGCTCGAATCTATTCCGATGAACATTAAAAATATAATCAATAAAATCAATGAGTTAGTAAAGATTAGCGCGGCAGAAAAAGGGGTACAACTCACCATCAATATCGCACCCAAATTAATGGCTTATTCGCTGCTAGGCGATCCGCAGCGTTTAAAGCAGATTTTGCTGAATTTGTGTAGCAACGCAATTAAATTTTCCCAGCAAGGCATCATCAAACTGGTGGTGGAAATTCAGTTGCAAGAAGCCGATGCGCTCACCTTGCTTTTTTCAGTACAAGACCAAGGTATTGGCATCACCCCAGAACAACAAGAAAAATTATTCAAGCCCTTCAGCCAGGCCGACGCTTCAACCACGCGTAACTTTGGCGGCACGGGACTTGGGCTGTCCATTTGCAAAGGTCTAGTCGAAAAAATGGGTGGGCAGATTTGGCTGAAAAGCAAAGCTAGCAGCGGCAGCACCTTTTACTTCACCACGCGCCTGCTGTTGAATAACCAGACTGACCCAGTGATTGAAGCAACCGAAAGCACGCTTACCCTGCCTTTTTGGCACGACCGGCGTATTTTGTTAGTGGAAGATAATGCATTTAATCAACAAATTGCCAGTGAAATGCTAGCTGAGTTTGGGCTAAAAGTAGAGATAGCTGAAAATGGTGAACAAGCCATTCAAAAAATTGCAGAACACACTTTTGATTTAATTTTTATGGATATTCAAATGCCGGTAATGGATGGTTACGCTGCCACCGCGCATATTCGCAAGCAAGCTCAGTTTGCTGCGTTGCCGATTATTGCTTTAACCGCCAATGTAATGCGCCACGAACGAACGCTTTACGCGCAATTTGGCATGAACGACACCTTGGCAAAACCAATTGAAGAAACGCAATTATTAGCTATTCTGAAGCAGTGGTTGCCCAAAGCCGACGCAGGATTTCAACGTACTGCAATTAAACCGACTACCCGCGTCGCAAGCCCTAAAACCATGTCAGCAACCGAAACCAGCCCAACTGAATTAGCGACGCTACCGAACTATCCTGGCATCAATCCAGGTCCGGTTATTCAAAGAATGCGCGGCAATATCAGTACCTTTAAACGAATTCTGGCGCTGTTTCCCACGCAATTTGGCGCGGCCATTTTGCCACTGGAGTCAGCATTAAATGCGCAAGACTTTGTAACGGCGGGGCGATTAGCGCATACAATTAAGGGGGCGGCCGCCACCATTGGTGCCGAACATTTATCTGAATGTGCCGCGCAACTTGAGGCAAGCTGTAAAAGCAATCCCAGCGCGGCAATCAATTTGCTACCCGCCGTTGATCAAGCATTAAAAATAGTCGTTCAGGGAATCAAAGATTCCAATCTATAAGCCAAACCAAAGGATTTTGAAATGCAAAAATTAACTAATCGGCCGTCTATTTTACTGGTTGACGATGATTTATTAAGTCGCGAAATGTTGAAATTTGCTTTGGCTGATGATTTTGTGTTGGAGGAAGTTAATTCGGGTGAGGCGTGTTTGGTTTCCGTCGCGAAAAAAATCCCTCAGTTAGTGGTAATGGATATTGAGATGCCCGGTTGGTGGGTATAAAACCTGCGAGAAGTTACGCCAATCCTATGATTTTCCAATCATTTTTGTTTCTTCGCATGATTCTTTGGAAGAGCGCTTAGAGGCGTTTGAAAGCGGGGGAAATGATTTTCTGGTAAAACCCTTTGATGCGGAAATTTTGGCGATTAAAGTCAAATTAGCCATTGAGGCAAAAATCGAACGAGATCGCCTGGCGAACGAAAAAAATAATTTGCAAAAAACCGCCCTGCAATTTCTTTCCAGCATAAGCGATAACGGCGTTTTGCTGAATTTTATTCGCACCAATTTGAGCTGTTCAGATCAAGAAAAATTGGCGGCCAATTTATTAGAGGCAACCATCCAATATGGCATTCATTGCCATATTCAAGTGCGTCATCCCAATGGCAATATCACGCTCACGCCACAAGGCATCGCCACTCCGCTAGAAGAATCGGTGATTGATCAAAGCCAAACAATGGGGCGGATTTTCCAATTCAAAAAACGCATGGTCATTAACTACAGCATGATTTCAATTATTGTGATTGATATGCCTGAAGACATGGATACCGCTGGACGGATTCGCGATAATTTGTGCATTTTGGCTGAAACCGCCGAAGCGATTACCGAAACCATTAGTGCGAGAAAATCATCCGCTGAAAAGGCAGAGCAACTGCAAGCCGCCAGTATCAACGCCACTTTATCGCTAGAAGAGGTTCGTACCGAATATCGAGCGCATCTGCGCGAAAGTCATTTTTTATTGCAGAAATTGGTCGATGAAGTTGAAAAATCGTATATATTTTTGGGACTTACCGATAGGCAAGAATTGATGGTGACCGATATTATGAATAAAAATGTCGCACCGGTGATCGCGCTTTTTGAACGCAGCGCTGCGGTAGAAAATCGCTTCGATGAAATTATTAACTCGTTAACCAACGATAAAAATGGCAATGCAGCCGATGTTTGGTTATTTTAATTTTTTACGTAATTACTTGAATATATTGAACATTATGAAAATATACCAATTGATTTATAAAAGTCGTGCCTCCGAGAAAATCACGCAAGAAACGTTGCTTAAAATTTTGAAAAAAGCCCAGGAAAATAATGAGCGCCACCAGTTGTCGGGTTTTCTGATTTTTAAAAATAACGAATTTATTCAGTTATTAGAAGGTGCGAAAACGGATGTGCTGACCATTTTTAACGCAATCAAAGACGATTCGCGCCACACAGACATCGAGATTTTGCTCGAAACAAACAGCAAAGAAAGGGCTATGGCGGCTTGGGTGATGGGTTACGGCTCAAGCGATCAAGAGTACGATTTGCTCAGAGCTGAAGATTTTCATATTTCGATGGCAGAAACACGCAGCCTATGCGACATGATGACGGGCGAAATGAAAGCCATTTTTCAGGGATATTTACAAACGAGTGACCATCCAACTAAGCCGGTGTGACTAATTTTGAGCATTCATTTTTTTGATTTGTTTGATATTTATTCCGTTATGGTTCAACAATCATTTTCCAAGTCAGTTCAAGATTAAGCAGGAACTGACTAAATCTGTGTTTCCCTTAACAATTTTAGGATGAAAAATGCGTTGGTTAGTCGTTACCTGCAAGCCTCGCCAAGAAACCATCGCACAAGAAAACTTATTGCGGCAGGGCTTCACTGTTTATTTACCGCGTATCTAAGTTAAAAAACGCAACAAAGACAAATGGATTGATAAGGTAGAAGCGCTCTTTCCGCGCTATCTTTTTATACAACTCGACACCAATCTTAAAAGCATTGCACCGGTACGCTCAACCCGTGGCGTGGTCGGCGTGGTCAGATTTGGCGAACAACCGGCAGTAATTGCTGATGAACTGATTGCTGCCATACGTCAGCGCGAAAATCCGCAATCAAATTTGCATCAGGAAACCAAGGCATTGTTTGCTCCGGGGGAGCGAGTCAGTTTTGCAGGCGCGAATTTTGCAGGCTTGGAAGGGATTTTTTTAGCAGATGACGGCGAAAAGCGCGTCATCATTATGCTGGAAATGCTGGGGAAGTTGAATAAAGTCAGCATCCTTAAAGATGATGTTGTTAAAAAATAAATAGTTGGGCGGGGGGGG
>JAVHQT010000057.1:17497-39110 GCA_036171275.1 Gallionellaceae bacterium
CCAAGTGCAACATTCTTGTATGAAGGAATGTTGCACTTGGATTTAGAGCCCGCCCAGTGTTTTAAAATTTAATTACATAAATTCAATTGCTTATCGAATTAAAATATGAGTATTTGTGTTTCTATATTTGTCTAACACTCTATTTTCACTTCTAACTTTACCGCTTTTCAACCGCCACAAAATCACGCTTAGTTTCACCCAAATACAATTGGCGCGGCCGGCCGATTTTGTGTTCAGAATCGGCAATCATTTCATTCCATTGCGATACCCAGCCGATGGTACGCGCAACAGCGAAAATCACGGTGAACATATTGATCGGGATACCTAAGGCGCGCAGCACAATGCCGGAATAAAAATCGACATTTGGATACAGTTTTCGTTCAATGAAATACGGGTCACTCAACGCGGTTTTTTCTAACTGCATAGCGAGCTGGAATAAGGGATCGTTTTCTAATTTAAGCTCTTTAAGCACTTGGTAACAGGTGGAGCGCATTACATTGGCGCGCGGATCCATGTTTTTATAGACGCGATGTCCAAAGCCCATCAGCCGATATTTTTTGTCTTTTACGCCCTGCACAAATTCGGGAACGCGTGCAATATCGCCAATTTCTTCCAACATACGCAATGCCGCTTCATTCGCGCCACCATGCGCCGGTCCCCAAAGGGCTGCGATGCCGGAAGCAATGCAAGCAAAAGGATTAGCGCCGCTCGATCCCGCCAGTCGCACGGTGGACGTGGAGGCATTTTGTTCGTGATCAGCGTGCAAAATCAAAATCCGTTCCAAGGCACTCACTAAAATCGGGTTTGGCACATACTCTTCGGCTGGGGTGGCAAACATCATGTACATAAAATTTTCGACGAAACCGTATTTATTTTTCGGGTAAATAAACGGTTCGCCGATGCTGTATTTGTGCGTCATAGCGGCAATGGTGGGCACTTTTGCCAGCAAACGCTGAGCAGAAACATCGCGATGATGCCGATTATTGATATCGAGCGAATCGTGATAAAACGCAGATAGTGCACCGACGACGCCGACCATAACCGCCATCGGATGAGCGTCACGACGGAAGCCGTGAAAGAATCGCGCCAATTGCTCATGCACCATAGTATGATGGGTAATGCTTTGATTAAATTGAACTTTTTGCTCTGAATTTGGCAGTTCGCCATTCAGTAATAAATAGCAAACCTCCAAAAAGTCGGAGTTTTCTGCCAATTGCTCAATCGGATAACCTCGGTAATAAAGCAAACCGGCATCGCCATCGATAAAAGTAATTTTGGAAGAGCAACTAGCGGTAGAGAAAAATGCAGGGTCATAGGTGAATAAGCCCAGCTTGGCTAAGTTGTGCAAATCAATTACATCGGGCCCGAGCGTGCCGGCCAAAATTGGTAATTGAACTTGTCGACCATCATCAAAAGTCAGTGTTGCGAAGCGTTTGCTGTCCATTTTTTCACCTGTGCAAGTTAAGCCGCGTTGATTAAATTCAATAATTCCTGTTGTGAAGGATTGTCGCCGGGGAGTTTGCCACTGATTTTGTCCCACAAAACGGTGTCCACTAAATCGAGTAAACGATCAAATTCTTCTTTGTGCGCTTGCGTTAAGCCAGCGTAAGACTGCGGCACAAAACGTCCAAAAATAATATCTAATTCCAGCAAGCCACGCCGGCAGCGCCAACGCAAACGCGCCATTTCTGTGGCATCTATCGTCATACGATTCGCTTCACCATCATGTCTTTAATTTTGCCGATCGCTTCAGTCGGGTTCAATTCTTTCGGGCAGACATCGGCACAATTCATAATAGTGTGGCAACGGAACAAGCGGTATGGGTCTTCCAAATTATCTAAGCGTTCCGCCGTTGCCTGATCGCGCGTGTCGGCAATAAAACGATAGGCTTGCAACAAGCCGGCTGGTCCGACAAATTTATCCGGATTCCACCAAAAGGAAGGGCAGGCGGTGGTACAACAGCCACACAAAATGCATTCGTAAAGCCCGTCCAATTCTTTGCGTTGCTTGGGGGATTGCAGCCGTTCGGTTTCTGGCGGCGGGTCGTTATTGATGAGGTAAGGTTTGATCGAATGGTATTGCTTGAAAAACTGCGTCATATCGACAATCAAATCTCGAATGACGGGCAAGCCCGGCAACGGACGAATTTCAATCGGTTGTTTCAGCGACGATAGCGGCGTAATACACGCCAACCCGTTGCGCCCGTTGATGTTCATCGCATCCGAACCGCAGACGCCTTCGCGGCAAGACTTACGAAAACCGAGACTGTCATCTTGTTCACGCAACATCATCAGCGCGTCCAGCAACATGGCATCACCCGCGTCTAATTTCAGTTCGTAATCCTGCATGTAAGGCGCAGCATCAACATCAGGGTTATAACGGTAAATTTTAAATTTCATTTTTCTTCTCCATCCGACAACAGAACACACCGGCGCAGGTGTTTTTGTTCTTTGCAAAAGCAGTTAGATTGACTTCGTTTTGATTCGTACATTGCAGTATCCGCATGACGCAATAACACGTCCATTCCTTCGCCATCGCGTGGATAAAGCGCAACGCCAATACTGGTTGATATAGTCACGGTGACGCCACTACTTAACAGAAAAGGACGTTGTATTTCAGAGATGATTTTACCGACAATGCCACACACCCCTTCTTGATTTAGCACATCTTCTGCCAAGACAACAAACTCGTCGCCACCAAAACGCGCAACGCTATCGCTAGCGCGAATGAGCAACGATAAACGCTGTCCAACTTGTTGCAATAATTCATCGCCAGCTAAATGTCCGTGTTGGTCATTGATCGGTTTGAAACCATTCAAATCCAGAAACAATAAAGCTAAACCGGTTTTCTGCCGTTGACAACGCTGCATTCCACAAGAAAGATACTCGATCATCAAACGGCGGTTCGGTAGCCCTGTCAAAGCATCATGGGTTGCTACATGCAGCATTTCTTGCTCAACCCCATGCGTCCGATTCATTGCTTTGCGTAAACGCCAATGCAAATACAGCAAAATCGCTAAGGTGAAAAAAGTAGCAATCACAATGTTGCGCACCATTTCTTCCATCAACTCATGGCGTTGCTGCAATAACGCAGTTTCCCGATTCATTTCGCCATCAGTTAACTCATTGATTATAAAGCGAAATTTATCCATTTGACGCTTACCAGCACCTTCAATGATTTGATCGCGTGCCAAATCAAAACTTTGTTGCCGCGCACCAATATTTCTAAGCGATGTGGCGACTTTGGCTTCAATGAGCTGATTTAAATTGACCAATTTTTCTTGATCGGCAGGTTGGTCAGCCAGCAACTTAAGCAGCGTATCGCGTAGCGCAAATACTTTAGAGAACCCGTGATGATTAGGTTGTAAAAAATCAGCTTGCCCAGTGATGATATAACCTCGTTCGCCAGTTTCGATCTCGAGCAGATGCTCATTAAGCAATTGAGCAACCCGTAAAATTTCATTGGAATGGCTAATTTGCTCGGTAATCTGCGCAGTCTGTTTTACGCCAGAAAGATTGATCCAAATCACAATGCAAATCACGGACAGCGTCAATAACAAACCGAATAAAGCATTTCGCTCAACAGTCATCCAGTCCCCCTGTTCTGTTCTGTTCTGTTCTGTTCTGTTCTGTTCTGTTCTGTTCTGTTCATGCTAGACCGCGCCTAATAGACGCGGGCTTTTAAAGGGAACGTTTCTACGGTTAAGGGTTTCAGGCGCACTGGCTTGTAGTCAAGCCGTCTATCTGCGGTGTAGTACAAGGAATGTTTTAACCAATTTTTATCGTCGCGATTCGGAAAATCTTCTCGGGCGTGTGCGCCTCGACTTTCTTGCCGAGCTTCGGCGGCGGTCATGGTGGCTTGCGCGACTTCAATCAAGTTATCCAGCTCTAACGCTTCGATGCGAGCGGTGTTAAACACTTTGCTCTTATCGGTGATTTCGGTATTTTTCGCACGCTCAGCCACTTCGCGGATTTTTGCCACACCTGCGCTCATTAAATCAGGGAAGCGGAAGACGCCACAATGCAACTGCATGATGTGACGCATTTCATTGCCAACATCGGCAACGCGCTCGCCATTTTTTTGATTTTCTAAGCGCGCGAGACGGGCTAAAGGACGATCCGCGGCATCGGCGGGCAGCGGTTTGTGGTGCGGATTGAGTTTCAAATCTTCGATAATTTGCCGTCCAGCGGCGCGTCCAAACACAATCAAATCGAGTAAAGAATTGCAGCCCAACCGGTTTGCGCCATGCACTGACACGCAAGCGCATTCTCCCACCGCATAAAAACCTTGCACGACATCTTCCGGTGCGGTGCTGTGCGGTGCAACCACTTGCCCGTGATAATTGGTCGGAATGCCACCCATCATGTAATGCGCAGTGGGCACAACGGGAATAGGAGATTCGGATGGATTAACATGCGCAAACTTGAGTGCGATGTCGCGGATGCCCGGCAGCCGCTGGCGAATCACGTCATCACCAAGGTGATCAAGTTTCAGCAACACATGGTCGCCTTTAGGTCCGCAACCGCGACCTTCTTTTATTTCCGTCGCCATCGCGCGTGAAACCACATCGCGACTGGCTAAATCTTTCGCCGTTGGTGCATAACGCGGCATAAAGCGCTCGCCGTCTTTATTCACCAAATAACCACCTTCACCGCGCACGCCTTCAGTAATCAACACGCCCGCGCCGTACACGCCAGTCGGGTGAAATTGGAAAAATTCCATATCTTCCAAGGGAATGCCTGCGCGCGCTGCCATGCCTAAACCGTCACCCGTGTTGATATAAGCGTTGGTGCTGGCGGAAAAAATACGTCCCGCGCCCCCGGTGGCAAACAAGGTGGCGCGCGCGTGCAAAATCATCACTTCCGAGGTTTCGATTTCCATCGCCACTACGCCGAGCACATCGCCATCCTCATCGCGGATTAAATCCAGCGCCATCCATTCCACAAAAAAGTTGGTATTGGCTTGCACGTTTTGTTGATACAGCGTGTGCAAAAGCGCATGACCGGTGCGGTCGGCGGCAGCGCAAGCTCGATCGACGGGGGCTTTGCCGTAATCTTGCATGTGCCCGCCAAACGGACGTTGGTAAATTTTGCCATTCTCAGTGCGATCAAAGGGCATCCCGAAATGTTCCAATTCGTACACCACTTCCGGCGCGGCTCTACACATATATTCAATCGCATCTTGATCGCCTAAATAGTCCGAACCTTTGACCGTGTCGTACATATGCCAATGCCAATTGTCTTCTTTGACATTACCCAGCGAGGCGGCGATGCCACCTTGGGCGGCAACGGTGTGCGAACGCGTCGGAAAAACTTTGGACAGGACTGCAACTTTTAAGCCTGCTTGAGAAAGTTGCAGCGCGGCACGCATTCCTGCTCCGCCAGCGCCAACGACTACGACATCAAAAGTGCGTTTTGTGACTGACATTTTCAAAGACCCCACAGAATTTGGACTGACCAGATTGCATAAAGAAGTAATGCCAAAATCACAGCGACGTGAATCAGCAAACGAATGCTGGCGAGCTTGACGTAATCCATGACAATGTCGCGCACACCAATCCATGCATGATAAAAAATACTCAATAAAAACAACAGACTAGCACTACGCATCAAGTTGCCAGAAAATAAACTGGTCCAAACGTCATAATCAACCACCGGTTGCGCCAGCAAATAAATTGCCACAGACACACTAAAAAGTGCCATCAGCACGGCGCTAATCCGCTGCACCAGCCAATCACGTAAACCATAATGCGCACCGGTTACGACTCGATTTAGCATAATTTCACTCCTAAAATGACCGTCAGGGCAAGGCTAATGACCATGACCCATTGGCTGCTACTGCGGGCGCGCGCCAAGCTAGAACTCAGGTGCAAATCAATCAGCAAGTAACGAATTCCCGCCCAAAAGTGATGCAAAAAAGCCCATAACAAAACCAGATACGCTAATTTAGTTAAGGGATGTCGCAACAATTCTAATAAAGCGGTGTGGGTTTCAATGGTTTGCAAACTCGCCTGAAACCCCCACAACAAGAAGGGCAAGGCTAGAAAAAGCAGTACGCCACTGAGCCGGTGCAAGATAGAAACGAAGCCAGGCAAGGGGAGTTTGATCAGATGCAAGGCTAGATGTTTAGGACGTTTTTTAATCATGATCTTTAAGCAGCCAAAAACGAAGGCGCAATCTTACACCCGCCCCAAGCCTTTTGCGCAAGTGTCCAGGCAAAAATAAATAAGGTAAATTTGTTTTGTCTGCGCATTGCATTCGTGCCTTCGCTTACGTAGTATTCGCCTGCGCAATTTTTCTCTTTTAATTTTTTTTTAGCTAGCGTATCGATCAATCTCCTGCATGAAGCCCCATTTGTACCGATTCCTGTTGCCAGTTTCCCTGCTTAGCGTCGCTTCGCCCTTGGCTTGCGCCTTGAGTATTGGCGACATTGTTCTGAGTAGCTATTTGAATGAACCGTTAAAAGCCCAGATCGACATTCAACTCAATGACGGCGAAGCAATTGATGATTCATGTATTACCCTCGCCGCCGCCGATGGGAGTGCGCTGAGCAGACTTGGCAATTTACCCATCAATACAATTCGGCTGCAATACCAGGCTAGCCAACACGTCATTGAGCTCACTTCTAGCCAAGAATTTAGAGACCCTTACGCGATATTTCAGTTAAAAATCAATTGCTTACAATATGGAAATGTTTTAAAAACTTTTACTGTTTTGCCTGAATTTAACCCGCAACCACAGGCGTCAAGTGCCGAACAGAATCAACCGCCCATTGTGGTTATGCCCATCGAAACGAGTTCAGTCGTTTTGAGTACGACCACGCTGGAAACGTTGCCGGTTGCACCGAAAACACAGCCACTTTCCCACCCCAAAAAACCGCGAGCCGTGCCGTATTTACCCGTGGCGCGTTCACTCAAAAAATTTAAACTTCCGCCTTTCGGACTTAAACTTTCTAGCGAACCTTTAGATTTAACGCGTTTTCCCAGCCTGAATCAGGAAACCCGCGATTGGTTAGCAGCGCAAAAAGGTTTACTGAACGAAACAGTGCCGGGCAGCTATCTGCTGACCTTAAGCCAAGATTTGGCGCGCACCAAACACGCGCTAGAAAACGCCAAATTGCAATTATCAGCGCAAGCGCTTACCGCGCCAAAATCACCCACCGGTCCTGCCACTGAAGGCTTTTTAAACACTACGCTTGCGTTTTTACAACAATGGAAAATGCTGCTGATCGCGATTGCCATGTCTCTGACGGCCTGGCTGATATACCGAGCGACGCAAAATTATCGGGCAACCGGGATTCATTTGACTTCATCGACGCAAAAAAACAACGCCGCCACCACTGCCGCGCTGAATAAGAACTCAGATTTAGCGGCCTCTGAAATGAGCGTGCAGGAAGAAGCCGAGCTGTACACAATTTATGGTCATCCTGATAAAGGCATCAAGATATTGCGCGAATTTCTAACCGTTCAGCCTAATAGTGGCAAAATTTGGCTGCGCTTGTTGTCGATTTACGCTTCTCAAGGTTTGACACATGAATTTGAATTTGCGGCTAAAGAATTTAGTCGAACCAATAAAAACAGTGAAGCGTGGAAAATGGCGCAAGCGCTTGGGCGCACTTTAGATACGCATAATCCTCTGTATTTTGATAACATCACGCGCAGCAATATAGCGACTGACCTAGAGGAAAAACAAATTGGCAACATCTTGGTTGATCTAGGTCATCTCACGCCAGAAAATTTAGTCCAAGCTGAGAAAGAATTTAATGCTAAAAAACATGGACGTTTTGGGCATTTTTTGGTGGTAAAACAATTCATTAGCCATGAACAATTAGACCTAGCTGTTTTCAAACAACAATCAATCTTTCGTCCTCAGAAAGTAGCCGCGCTGGCAGAGCTTCCCTCGCTAGACCTTGATTTGGATCTGCCGCCCATCAATGCCAGCGAAGGTGATCATACAGCCAAACATGAACTTTTTGAATTTGATTGGGACTTTACCAAAAGTAAAACAAAAGTCTAAAGGGCGCCGCTAAAGAGCAGTCAGCGCATCGTTAACCGAGATAAGCGCGCAAATCGACTTATCCAGCACATACGCTTACCGAGCAAATCCTTTAATCCAGCAAATCCACCAACGCAGCAAAAACCATCGGATCAAAAACCCCTTTTTCCATTTCGCGACGAATTTCACCCAGTGCAGCGCTGCGTTCCCAGGCTTCGCGATAAGGTCGCCACGAAGTGAGTGCATCATAGGCATCGACGACCGCAATAATGCGCGAACCCAGTGGAATAGTGTCAGCCTGACATTCATTTGGATAACCGCCTTGCCCGTTAAAATGCTCGTGACTGTAGCGAACCATGGTCAATACCGCCGGATTGTCATAGCCCATTTTGCGCATTTGCCGACAGGATTCATCGGGATGGCGACGAATTGCTTCAAACTCGCCAGTCGATAAACCGCCGCGACGATTACGCAATGCAGGCGAAATAAGTTCTTTGCCAATATCAGCCAAAAAGGCGGCGTGCATGATGTCGCGCTTTTCACTTTCTGTCAGGCATAAATAATCAGCAATGGCGTAGGATAAAACAGCCACGACACGCGACTGCCCTACACTGCCATCAACCACCTCTGAGGGCAACACCACTTCTTCAGGAATGTTGATATACGAGCTAACTTCATGATATTTATCATAAAAATGTTGCGGGAATTTATCTCGATTAAGCAGAGGGTCTTTCATCGCCAAGACTTCAAAAACTTCAACCCGTTGCTGTTTACCTTTTACGCTGATTTTATCTTGCGCCTTTAGCTTAAGCCCCGCTTCGGCATAAGCAATTTTATATTGATCGTTACTTGGCGCTAAACGCAAAGCCGTTTCAAAGCGAGTTTGTGCTTCCAGCGGTTCTTGAATCTGCAAATGGATTTGCCCCATTTGGAAATGCAAATCCGCATCGTCTGGCTGCAGCAATAAGGCTTGATTTAAGCGATCCAGTTCTTGTTCTTTTTTGACATCGAGGTGCTCCTGTAATGAAAAATCGCGGCATTTCTTAAGCTCAAAAAAGCGCCCGATTTCATCACAGGTTGCACGATCAATCACAATTGCGCCTGGCGTACAGTAACGCTCCAACCGCGCTGCCAAATTAACAATGTCACCAATTGCAGTATACGACTGACGACGAGAACCGCCGATCAAGCCAGCAATGGCTGCGCCCGAGGCAATGCCGACGCGCATTTGCCAAGGATGCGCATTGTCTTTCAAGACTTTTTGCATTTTTACGGCACACACCACTGCCATTAAAGTATGCATGGCATATTCTATCGGGGCACCAAATTCGCACATAATGCCATCGCCCATGTACTTATCAATATGACCGTGATAAGCAAGCATCAGCGGTTCCATGTCTTGCAAATAGCGGTTCAAATCAGCGACCACGTTTTCCGGCTGCATCCGTTCCGAGTAGGTAGTGAAGCCGACTAAATCAACAAACATCACACTCATTTGGCGTTTTTCATTGCGCAAGCGCCCTTCAATCATCAGGTTGACTACGGCCGAATCCATGGTGCTATACAAAGCTGATTCGACTTTGCCTTTGAGCTTTTCGACAGCGGCTTTCGATTGTTGCAACTCTAAGGTGCGCTCTTCGACCCGTTGTTCTAGATTTTGATTGGTATCGCGTAGCTGCAAATTGCTTTCCTTTAACTCTTGCTGGCTCTGCGCTAACTGCTGATTTAAAGAATGCGCATTGGCAATTTGTAAACGTAAATTGTCTTGCAAGCGCCCCACTACCGAAGCAGACAAAAGCAAGAAACAGCTCCAAATAAGCAAATGTAAAAATAATTCAAGCGTGGTTTGTTCGGTAATAAAGGCTTGCGGATCGAGCAACATGTAGCCAAAAATCATCACAGAACAAAAAACTGCGCCCAGCATTGCCCGTTTTTGCCCGAGGTAATACGCCCCCAAAATAATGGGCAAAAAATAGAAATTCAGAAAGGCAATTTTATGGGGCACAAAGTAGTTGATGCCACTGGTAACCAGCAAAATCACCAACACAAAAATATGCTCAAAATATTGGTTGATGTATTTTTTAACCGGATCAATCATGATTATTTACCCAAAAATTATTAAAATATCCTTAATAATCATATACTTAAAATATATAATGTTGCGAAAAAAATTCGCACTATTTCAGTCTTTGCTCACAGCAAAATCACGAACCGACGCGGATTGCTGCGGCAATAACCAGCGTGCATCGTAGTGCACGTGGCGCAAATATAAGCCATCAGGGGAAAAAGTGGGGGCAGCTAAATGGCGTTGCTTTGCCAGCAAAATAGCTTGAATCCAGTCTGCAGGATAACGAGCTTTACCAATATAAACCAAACAGCCGACGATATTACGCACCATGTGATGTAAAAAAGCATTGGCGGTTAAATTAAAAACGAGGGTCTGATCCTGCTGATGAATATCAAGTTGTGAAAGGGTTTTTACCGGTGATTTAGCCTGACATTCAGCAGCTCGAAAAGCACTAAAATCATGCTCGCCCAACAAAAATTCTGCCCCTTTGCGCATGGCGGCAACATCCAGCGGCGCGTGAAACCAGCCTGCTTTTCCCTGTTCTAAAGCTAATTTAGTTGGGCGATTAACCAAAACATATTGATAGCTGCGGGCTTGTGCTGAAAAACGAGCATGAAAATCTGCCGTCACTTCTTGCGCCCACAACACGGCAATGCTGCGCGGCAGCAAGGCGTTCACACCGCGCACCCAAGCACTCAGCGGTCGCGCTACTTGCGTATCAAAATGAATCACTTGTTCTAAAGCGTGCACGCCAGTGTCGGTTCGTCCGGCGGCAATAACGGTGATTGGCGCCGCTGCAATTTGGCTCAGAGCCGCTTGCAAAACAGCTTGCACCGTTAATCCTTGCGCCTGACTTTGCCAGCCCCAATAGCCCTGACCGTCATATTCGATGCCCAAAACAATTCTCATTACACTGCACCTATTAACAGCGCTGCCGCTAGTAGCAGCACCAGAAAATCAATGCTTTTAAAGCGTTGTAAATTCAATGAAACTTCAATTAAATCAGCTGGTTGAGGGATTAAAGCGAGCTGCAAAGTTGTGCGCCATTCGAGCGAATTTTGTTGCAACAAGATTTCTGAATAATACAAAGTTAACGCCAAGCGCACTGCCACGCGCTCGCGCGCGATACCAAGCCATTTGAGCGGAGAAAATAAAACATACAGCGCACTCATGAGCTGATCGCGATTAAGGTAAGTGAGCAAAATAGAAAGGCTGATGAGTACACACAGAAAACGAGAAATTTGCAACAATCCATCAATCACCCCTTCGCGGGACGGACTGGGTAATTCAAAAAAAGACCAAATCGCTACACCGGGTGTCGCAAAAGCGTAAATAAAAAACAACGAGAAAAAAATCCAGCGCGTGCGCCGCAGCAAATTTACTAAACGAGGTGGTCGAAGTAGGAACGCCAGCAGCAGTAGGAAAGCAGTGATCGCCACCAAAAGCGGCGGTAACACAGACTGCACACGCATCGCAACGCTCATCCACATCAGCACCAAGACCGCAGGATGAGGATTTAGAGTGTTAAACACTAAAAATTACTCAATATAATCAACAGCTTGCAAAATAAATTGACGACTAATTAAACTAGTTGCTGAATTAAGTCTTCGGCTGTTTGACGTTGAGTTTCATCACCTTCTAATACTACTTCAGCCAAAATTTCTCGCGCGCCGTCTAAATCGCCCATTTCTTGATAGGCTTTTGCCAAATCAAGTTTGGTTGCAACCTCTTGCCATTGTGCATTTTTTACCGCAGTTTGCTCAGGTTCAAGCATTGTGGCGGCTTCATCTAATTCCAAACTAATGTCACTCAAACCCAAATCTTGGATTGCGGTAGCCGGCACGGGCGCTGTCTGAGGCAGGCTATCTTGCGGAAAATCAAGGCTAAATGATTCATTTATCTGCTGCAAATCTGCAATATTTTCAACCGGTGCTGCCGGTAAAGCAGTGCGCTCGCCAGTTACGTCAAAGATTAAATCATCCAAACTTTGCGCTGGTGCTGGGTCAGAAACTATTTCTATTGCAGCAGGTTCTGCGAATGGCGCAGGTGCATCTCCCGCCTGAGGCGCAATCATTTCAGCTTCAAGTTCTGGTTGCGGTTCAAGCTCTAGCTCCAGTTCTGGTTCAACCACCGAGGCAACAGCTGGCGTATTGGCTGGTTCAGCGAATGCCGCCACTTCTGGCTCAGCGATTGGCGCAAGCACTTTCTCAGCTTGTGGCTGCGAAGCCGTCAAATCGAAATCCATTTCAGGCATGACAAATTCGGCAACCGCTTCAGTTTCGGGTAAGTCAGGCACCGTCGCATGGGTTTCTGTTAAATCAAAATCCATGGCAGTGAGGTTCGATGAGGAATCCTGCGCATTCGGGGTGACAGGCTGAACTTCAGGTGAAATTGCAGACAAATCAAAGTCCATTGTGGATAACTCAAGTGCTTCTGGCGCAGGCGCATTGCCACCAGGATGCGTGGCAGTAATGTCAAAATCCATCGGCTCAAGCTGCGCAGACTGAATTTCATCTGTCGAGATAATCATGGTGTGGTCACCACCGTCGAATTGTTGTCCCATGTCCAAATCTAAATCGGTCATCAAGGGCGTCTCAGCTTCGGTTGCGGCGTTACCAAAATCCAAATCAAAATCTACAACGGGCGCAGCAGGTTCAAGTGCTTGCACGGATGGGCTATCCGTCATGTGATCGGTATCAGCGCCATAAAGCGGGTTGGTTGGATCAAAGCTACGCCCGAGCGCTGCCGCTTTAGACCATTCCGCTGGATGGGGTTGTAACTCTAAAGCAAGTGCTTGAAAAGATTGAGTATCTTCTCTTGAAGCAAAAACAGATAACAGCTTTAATTTAGCGAGAATATTGTCTGGGTTTTTCAGTAACACCCCTCGGAGTAACTCTTCCGCTTGCTTGTCTCTCCCAAAGCTCAAAAATAATTCTGCTTCAACCAGTGGGTCAACTTCGCCCGTTTCCGCATTTGGAATCACCGGCGCGGCGGCCATATTGGTAAAGTCACCCGTTTCTGGAGAAGGCGCAACCGGTTCAGCAATTCGCGCCAAAGCATTCACCGATTGTTGCGCTTTGCTAGGCAGCACCGCCTCTTCTTTAGCGCGCCGAAAACGCATCCAAGCTAACGAACCCAAACCCAGCACAACCGCAGCTCCACCGCCCAAATACTGTGGATTAGACAGTACGGTGTCGATTATAGAAGGAGACGGTACGTCTATTTTAGGAGCAGGAACGGCCACTTTGGGTTTAACCGCTGGCACTGAACTAGCGACAACCGCCGACGCGACATTCACCGAACTGACCGACGCCACCGCTGATCCCGACTGGACAGCGGAGCTGGCTGCCACCGCACTAATCGGCGCTGAAGCCGCTGCTTGATTTTTTAAATCCACTAAACGCTGCATATCGGCAATATTTTTTTCTAATGCGGCGCTGCGTTGCTGGGTATCGTGTGCCGCTTTGGCACGGGCAACAGCCTCTTCTTCTCTGGCATTCGCTTGATCTTGCGCCGATTGTTGTCCACCGGGTGAAACACGATCGCCCACCGCTTCTCCTTTAGACAAGCGCAATACTTCTTGAGCATTGGGTTTCACAGTCGGAGTCTGCTCTGCAATTCGAGGGGTAATTTTTCCAGTCACGGCTTGCCGAGGATGATTCTCATCGGACTGATTACGCACCGCAGCTAACTTTTGACGATAAGCATTCCAATCAACCACGTGAACGTGAACGTCCTGTGCAGCGGTCTTTTGACTCAACTGAGCAAGCTCCGCTTCGCCCGGCACGCGCAAAATTTTTCCGACCCGAAGTCGATTCATATTTTTGCCCTCGAATGCGCTTTTATTCGCACGATACAAGGCAACCAACATCTTTTCCAAGCTCACGTCAGGTGACTTATTTCGCCGCGCAAGGGCGCTTAGCGTATCGCCGCGCTTCACTCTTATTGACCCATGCGCACTGGGTACACTCACTAATTTAGGTTTAATGGCGAGCGGAACAGTCTCAATTTTGGCAGCGGGCACAGGAGTCTGTTCGGGCGCTACAGCGGGTGTTTCTGGCTGAGCGGGCAAGGGCTCAAGCGCGGCCGCCACGGCAGGAAGTGTTGCTGGCGCAGTCTCGGTCGGCATCACCGGTTCAATCGGCTGAGCCGTCTGGACGGGTGGTTTTTCTGCGACAAATCCCGGTGGATCGAGTAAAAAAGTGTACTGGCGCAATAAACGCCCTGAAGCCCAATTTAACTCGATTAACACACTGACAAAAGGTTCATTCAAAGGCTGATCTGAGCTCGCCTTAAGGTAAGCATCGCCATTCGTGCGCGTCATCAATTGAAATTTTAGCTTCGGCAAGCCGCGAGGATAGTCAATGCCAGCGCCTTTAAATGCTTCGATTGAGGCGAGTTGTGCAACCAAACTGGCTTTATCGGCGCGGTCAACCCCGACCAATTCAATTTCTGCTTGCAGGGGTTGCCCTAAAGACGAACTGACCGTAATGCTACCAAAACCAACCGCAGCGACCAGGCCAGCCCAAGTTAATCCGATTAGCAAACCCCAAAACAATAGAAATGATTGACGCATGTTGCCCCCTTTATCGCGGTTTATTGATCTAAAATTGCCAGCGAACTTGATTGATTAAATTGATCGTTGCAAGCTTTACTTGGCTATAAAAACTGCAATCTCATCCCTGTACATTCATCCAAATTTAAGATTGATGGATTATTTTATCGCAGATTAAAACCAAAAAACTCTTTAAAATCATGGTGTTATAATTTATTTTTGCGGGCTTAAAAAGCAAAGCTGAATTACGTCTGATTACGGGTTTAGCAAAATTCGCAACATCCGGCGCAGTGGTTCAGCCGCGCCCCACAGTAATTGATCACCGCACACAAACGCGCTCAGATAGTCTGCACCCTGCTCCATTTTACGCACACGCCCAACCGCAATATCCAGTTTGCCGGTAACCGCTGCTGGGGTCAGTTCGCGAACTGACATTTCGCGCTGATTGGGTATAAATTTTACCCAAGGATTGCCGGTTTGAATCAAAGTTTCAATCTCGCCCAAGGCCAATTCTTTGTTTAGTTTAATCGTTAACGCTAGGCTATGACATCGCATCGCGCCAATGCGCACACACAATCCATCCACTGGAATGTGCGTCGTGGTACCCAAAATTTTATTGACTTCAGCTTGTCCCTTCCACTCTTCTTTCGATTGACCGTTATCCAATTGCTTGTCAATCCAAGGAATTAAACTTCCAGCTAGCGGTGCGCCAAAATTTTCGGTCGGCATGGTTGCAGAACGAATCGTTTCAGCCACCTTGCGGTCAATTTCTAAAATAGGGGATGTTGGATCGGCAAGTAAATCAGCCACCGAAGCGTGTACTACGCCCATTTGATTCAGCAACTCGCGCATATTTTGCGCACCAGCACCGGAGGCTGCTTGATAAGTCATCGACGAAACCCACTCCACCAACCCGGCGCGAAACAATCCCCCTAAACCCATCAGCAAAATACTGTTGGTACAATTTCCCCCAATGAAATTCTTAACTCCGTTTGCCAGTGATCGCTGAATTAAATCCAGATTGACCGGATCTAAAACAATCACCGCATCGTCTTCCATGCGCAAAGTAGAAGCGGCATCAATCCAATAACCTGCCCAACCTGCCGCACGTAATTGCGGGAAAATTTCTGTGGTGTAATCGCCACCTTGACAGGAAATAATCGTCTCCATCGCCATCAGCTGCTTGATATTTTTCGCATCCTGCAACGGCACGCCGCGCCCTTCAACTGGCGCTTCGCCACCGACATTAGAGGTCGTAAAAAACACCGCGTCGATTAAGTCAAAATCATGTTCCTCACGCATTCTCTGCATCAGTACCGAACCAACCATGCCACGCCAACCGATTAAACCGACTTTCATATTTCCGTCTCCGTCGTTGCATTAGCGAACTGATCGCGTAACCCAAGCTATTGATCGCATTGCCGGGCTGCGCGGTGTCACTGACAGCCCAACTTTTATTGTTTTACAACGCTTTAAGCACTGCATCGCCCATCGCCGCACACCCGACTTTTTGCATTCCCGCTTCAAAAATATCACCGGTGCGCACCCCATCTTGCAAGACTTTGCGTACCGCTTTTTCAATGCGTTGCGACACGTCCACTCGATCAAACGTATATTGCATCATCATCGCCACGGACAAAATCGTCGCCAGCGGATTGGCAATATCCTTACCCGCAATGTCCGGCGCAGAACCATGCGAAGGCTCGTACAACCCTTTGTTATTCGCATCCAAAGAGGCTGACGGCAACATCCCGATTGAACCGGTCAGCATCGACGCTTCGTCAGACAAAATATCGCCAAATATATTTCCAGTCAGCATTACATCAAATTGCTTAGGCGCGCGCACCAACTGCATCGCCGCGTTATCCACATACATGTGCGACAGCTCAACTTGTGGATAGTCTTTTGCCACGTCCAGCACGATTTCGCGCCAGAACATACTCGTTTCCAAGACGTTGGCTTTATCCACCGAACACATTTTTTTACCGCGCTTCATGGCGATTTGAAAACCGATATGGGCAATGCGGCGCACTTCAGATTCGCTGTATAACATCGTATCAAAGCCTTCACGCTCGCCTTGCGCATTGGTGCGCAAACCGCGCGGTTGCCCAAAATACACATCGCCGGTCAGTTCGCGCAAAATCATTATGTCCAAACCGGCGACTAATTCAGGACGCAAGCTTGAAGCATTGACCAACTCCGGATAAACCATCGCTGGACGTAAATTTGCGAATAGATTTAAGCCTTTACGAATGCGCAATAAACCTTGCTCAGGGCGCAGCGGACGCGGCAACGTGTCATATTGATAACCACCGACCGCGCCTAGCAAAACCGCATCAGCTTCCTTGGCTAGCTTTTCGGTGGCGGGCGGAAACGGATCGCCCGCCGCGTCATATCCCGCGCCACCCAAGTGAGCATATTCCAACTCAATTTTCAGGCCGTCGCTACGCAACGCTTCTAACACTTTAGCCGCTTGAGCAACGATTTCTGTTCCGATGCCGTCACCCGGCAACACTGCGATTTTCATTTATTTATCCTCTTTAACAACTAAATTACCGATACGCCAAAGTTTAGCTTCACTATCCCAGCAAATAACATCACTTAAATTCTTTACACTTGTTTCTTGTCTTTTTCGTGGCGTTACGCCATCTTTTTTAAACCAATGAGAAACTAAAATTACTGATTCTTTTGGTGGGTTTACTTTCTTTTTTTTGTTTTGTTTTGGTTTCCAAAAATAAATAATCGCATATTCCGCAAACTCCAAAATATCGCGAGCAAAATTCAGTGGGTATGAAACAGTTCCTAACCAAATTTTTCTTTCTCTATTGATTTCACCATTGTGTAACACATGATGTTCTGCAAAGCGTTTATCAAAACGTCTCTCCGTTATCCCGCAGTATTGAACATCACGTTCTCCACGCTGATACTTACTTAAACCGGTAAACAAATACAAACCATTTGCCCACATATCGCCCTCGGGCAATTCAGTATAGTCAAAAGGTCCAGACCAATTTATTACGATAGTTTTCACTCTGATTCCTACAGATTACGCAAACAACCAAGGTTGCGCTGCACGATGTTTCGCCTCAAAAATTTTGATGTCGTCCACATGCTGCAAAGTCAGTCCAATATCATCTAACCCATTCAACAAACACTGCTTGCGGTGCGCGTCCACTTCGAACGCAATTACCGCACCGTCTGGCGCAGTGATGGCTTGTTGCGCCAAATCCACTTTCAGTTGATAACCAGGTGTTGCGTCCACCGCTTTGAACAGTGAATCCACTACCTCCGCCGCTAATTTAATCGGCAACAGACCATTTTTAAAACAATTATTAAAGAAAATATCAGCGAAACTCGGCGCGATAATGACGCGAAAACCGTAATCCTCCAGCGCCCACGGCGCATGTTCGCGTGATGAACCACAACCGAAATTTTCGCGCGCTAGCAAAATCTGCGCACCTTGGTAACGCGGCTGATTTAATATAAAGTCCTTATTAATCAAGCGCTTAGAGTTATCCATTCCCGGTTCGCCGTGATCGAGATAACGCCATTCATCAAACGCATTGGGGCCAAAGCCAGAACGTTTAATCGACTTCAAAAATTGCTTGGGAATAATTGCGTCGGTATCGACATTGGCTCGATCTAAAGGCGCAACCAAGCCGTCTAACAATTGAAACTTTTCCATTTATAACCACTCCCTGACATCGACAAAATGACCGGCAATCGCTGCTGCCGCCGCCATTTCTGGGCTGACCAAATGGGTGCGACCGCCCTGCCCTTGTCGGCCTTCAAAATTGCGATTCGACGTGGAAGCACACCGTTCACCTGCTGCCAGTTTGTCGTCATTCATCGCCAAACACATCGAACAACCGGGGTCGCGCCATTCAAAACCGGCTTCGATAAAAATTTTGTCCAAGCCCTCTTGTTCCGCCTGTGCTTTCACCAAACCCGAACCGGGCACAACCATGGCTAATTTGACATTCGCTGCGACTTTTTTACCCTTCGCCACCGCAGCGGCGGCGCGCATATCTTCAATCCGTCCGTTGGTACACGAACCGATAAACGCTTTGTCGATTTGAATGTGCGTCAGCGGCGTGTTCGCCGTTAAACCCATATACTGTAAGGCGCGCTCCAGATCACTTCGCTTGCCCGCATCGCTGATTTGCGCTGGGTCAGGTACGCAACCATCAACTGACAACACCATTTCTGGCGACGTGCCCCACGTCACTTGCGGCTTAATTTGGGTTGCATCCAGCAACAAGGTCGCATCAAATTTTGCCCCTGCATCACTGTGCAAAGTGCGCCAATAGGTAACGGCTTGCTGCCACTGTTCACCTTGCGGCGCAAACGGGCGACCTTGGCAATAGGCAAAGGTAATTTCATCCGCTGCGACCATGCCCGCGCGCGCGCCGGCTTCAATTGCCATATTACATAAGGTCATGCGCGCTTCCATACTCAAGGCGCGCACGGTTGAGCCACCAAATTCGAGCGCAAAACCGGTACCGCCCGCCGTGCCGATCCGACCAATCACTTCCAGCGCAATGTCTTTCGCCGTCACGCCTTTACCCAGCGCGCCATCGACTTGCACCAACATGGTTTTAGATTTTTTCGCCACCAGACATTGCGTCGCCATCACGTGTTCTACTTCTGACGTGCCAATACCATGCGCCAACGCACCAAACGCACCGTGCGTGCTGGTATGCGAATCGCCGCAAACCACGGTCATGCCCGGCAAAGTCGCACCCTGCTCCGGTCCCATCACATGCACCACGCCTTGGCGAATGTCGTTCATTTTGAATTCAGTGATGCCATATTCGGCGCAATTCGCATCGAGTGTTTCCACTTGTAAACGCGAAATCGGGTCTTCAATACCCGTAGTGCGCTGCCGATGCACGGTGGGCACATTGTGGTCCGGCACCGCCAAAATCGATCCGCTACGCCAAGGGCGGCGCGCAGCCAGTTTTAAGCCTTCAAAAGCTTGCGGACTCGTTACTTCATGCACCAAGTGCCGGTCAATATAAAGAAGGGAAGTGCCATCTGGCGCAGTGCGCACCAGATGAGTATTCCAAAGTTTGTCATACAAAGTTTGAGCGTTCATAATTTTTCAATCGTCGCGAGGGGCGCGATTATGCCACAGCTATTCGCACTCTGAGAAAGGCAAGCATTAAATTCTGTTTTTGCAATCGAAACACTGATTTATTCCTTTCGTGGTAAGCCCGTCGACGCGATTAGGGCGAAAGGCTTATCCCATCAGCGCTTCTCAAATGCGACAAATTCCCGGACCCGCCGCCAAGATACGTTATTATCACGCCCCATTTTTTGAGACAGAACCATGCGTTACGAATTGATAGTATTTGACTGGGACGGAACGGTGATGGATTCGACAGCATTGATTGCCAGCTCGATTCAAGCTGCGTGCCGTGATTTGAATTTACCGATTCCTACGGACGAAACCGCGCGTCATGTGATTGGTTTGGGCTTACAACAAGCGTTAATGATTGCGGTGCCTGACGCGCACGAATCTCAATATGACAGTTTGGCGGCACGTTATCGTGTCCATTTTTTGGCACAGGATGCCGCCATACCTTTATTTGCCGACGCCGCTGAAACCATTATTGAGTTGCATCAACAAAACTATTTATTGGCGGTTGCAACGGGCAAAAATCGTCACGGCTTGCAACGAGCATTGGAATCGAGCGGGCTTAAGCAATATTTTCATGCCACTCGCACGGCAGATCAGACTTTTTCCAAACCGCATCCGGCCATGTTGTTAGAATTGATGGACGAACTCAATGTCCGCCCAGAACGCACGCTGATGATTGGTGACACCACACACGATTTACAGTTGGCGCAAAACGCCGGTGTTGCGGCAGTCGCCATGAGCCACGGCGCACATCCAGCCGAGCAACTCGCGGCGCTCAAACCGCTCGCCGTACTGGACAATTTCGCGGCACTACAGCGCTGGCTAGCTTTAAAGAAGCACTGATTTATTCCGTTTGTACTGCGCCTTCAATACACTCAGGACAAACGCTTGATTGATTCATCGCTTACTTAACTTTTTGATTATATTTAACTTTTTTAAGGATAATAATGTCTGAAAACCATTGGCAACAAAATGTTTTAGAGAAACTGGCTTTAGCTGCAGTACAAGAACAACGGCGCGCACGACATTGGGGTATCTTTTTTAAAGTACTGACTTTCGGCTATTTATTTCTGATTTTATTTTTGATAATGGGCTGGTTTGGCGAGCATGGTGATCATACTTTGTCCGGCAAACATACCGCCTTGATCGATTTAAACGGCGTCATTGCAGCGGATAGCAACGCCAATGCTGAAAATTTAATTGCCAGTTTGCAAGAGGCGTTTAAAGATCCCAATACGCAAGGTGTCATTTTGCGCATCAATAGTCCCGGCGGCAGTCCGGTGCAAGCGGGGTATGTGAATGACGAAATTCGTCGCTTGCGAGCGTTGTATCCAAAAACGCCGCTGTATGTGGTGGTCGAAGATATGTGCGCTTCTGGTGGTTATTACATTGCGGTGGCGGCCGATAAAATTTTTGTGAATAAAGCCAGCATCGTTGGCTCAATCGGTGTGCTGATGGACGGTTTTGGTTTTACGGGGACGATGGAAAAATTAGGTGTGGAACGTCGTTTAATGACGGCGGGTGAAAACAAAGGATTTATGGATCCTTTTTCACCGCGCAATCCGAAGCATGAAGAATTCACCCGCGCCATGTTAGGCGAAATTCATCAGCAATTTATCAACGTCGTCAAACAAGGGCGCGGCGCACGCTTGCATGAAACACCAGAAATGTTTAGCGGCTTGTTTTGGTCGGGTGAAACCAGTATCAAAATGGGCTTAGCGGATGAAATTGGTAGCGTGGAATCGGTGGCACGCGAGGTGATTAAAGCTGAAAACATTATCGATTTTACCTCGCACGAAGGTCTGGCCGATCGGCTAGCGAAAAAATTTGGCGCCGGCGTTGCCAGCGCTTTC
>JAVHQT010000058.1:0-38976 GCA_036171275.1 Gallionellaceae bacterium
CCAGCCGTGCCACCGTATCCGCTTCGCGCACGCACGACAACAAGCGCAGCGCCACTTGTTGCAGCAGCAAGTCACCAATATCATGGCCAAGCGTGTCATTCAGTGATTTAAAATTATCTAGATCAATGAATAGCAAAGCGCCGCCGTGACCATTCCGTTTGCTGGTGGACAAGGCTTGCCCAAGACGATTTAGGAACAATCGTCGATTGGGCAAATTGGTCAGGAAATCATAAGAAGCAAGATGCTTAATCGCATTTTCGGCCGCCTTAGATTGGGTGATATCCGTCAGCGCAGCCACATAATTAGTGACTATTCCCGCGTTATTCTTAACGGCGGTAATCGTCAGATGTTCCGGATAAACCTCGCCATTTTGCCGTCGATTCCAAATTTCACCTTCCCAAGAGCCGATGCTGCGTATGTTTTGCCACATGGCTTCATAAAAATCCGCTGCGTGACGGCCTGATTTTAAGAGCCGTGGATTTTGACCGATTGCACTTTCAGCGCTATAACCGGTAATGCTGGAAAAAGCAGAATTTACCCGCAAAATAATGCCATCTGCATCGGTAATTGCCATTCCTTCTTGCGATTCGAAAGCCGTGGCTGCGATTCTAAGTTGATGTTCTGCTTGCTTTTGTGTTGAAATATCGGAGTGCGTGCCAATCATGCGTAAGGGTGTGCCGTTCTGATCGCGACTGACCAGCATTCCTCGCGCCAAGACCCATTTCCAGCTGCCGTCTTTGCATTTCATCCTGAATTCGGCGGCATAAGTCGTTTTTTTGCCGATGAAATAATCTTCTAATACCGCTAGAACCTGATTTTTATCTTCCGGATGGATGAGTGTTTTCCAATGAATCCCTAAATTTGGTAACTCATTTTCACCATAACCGAGCATGGCTTTCCAGGCTTTGGAAAAAATGGCCTCATCGGTTTGCGGATTCCAATCCCAAACGCCATCGCCTGCGCCCTCTAAGGCGAACTTCCAGCGTTGTTCATTTTCGCTAACCAAAGCCAGTAATTGTTCGCGCTCTGCCTCTTGTCTTTTGCGCTCCGTAATTTCACGCGCCACGGCAATTAGCGCCGGTTTCCCGAAGTATTCGCCTTTAGAAAGGATGACTTCTTTGGGGAAAGTTTCGCCATTTTTACGTTTACCCCAAAATTCAATGCGTTGCGCAACGCCAGTCATGGCCAAATGAGCGCTAGCAAGCACTTCGTCCCAGTCATTTTTGTCCGGTGCAGCTAGCAGCTCAGCCGGTTGCCCAATCAGTTCGGCATGACAATAGCCATACATCGTTTCTGCGGCCACATTGACATCCAGAATTTTGCCGTTTTCATCGAGTACGTAAATAATATCTTGAACGCTATTGATCAGCCCACGGTAAGTATGTTCAGACGCTAATAGTTCATGTTCAGCTTCTTTGCGGTGCGTTAAATCATGAGCAATCGCGACAATGTAATGCTCTTCATCACGTTCCACCCAGCGAGCGCTGATTTCCACCGGAAACAAACTGCCATCTTGGCGCTGATGAATACTTTCAATCATGCGTTTGCCATCACGTGCGAAGGTTTTTAGCTCGTCTTGCCAGGTAGATTCAGCAAAAAGAGCCGGTGCAATATCAAAAATGGATAGCTGCAATAATGCTTCGCGTGAATAGCCTAAATCGTGGCAGGTTTGTTCGTTGACATCGACAATTTGACCGCTAAAAGCGTGCGAAACAATAATCGAATCTTGCACTTGCTCCATCAAACTATGCGCCAAGAGTTGCTGACGTGCTTCCGAAATGAGCGTTTTCGACTGTTCCAGCTCTAACTGTTGGCGTTCTAACGTTTCATGCAAAAATTCAATATATCGACCTTGAATCGCTTTCACAATGTCGTGCCGAGTCACTAAACCGGCAATTTGATTGCCTTTGGTGACCACTAAACGGCGCACCTTGCTGTGCTCCATTTTCTTCATCGCTTCTTGCAAAGGATAATCTTCTTGAATGGTTTGCACCGGCGCAGTCATCACTTCCGTAATCAAAACCTGGGTTGGATCGACTACGGTGCGCGCCAGCGAAACAATATCGCGTTCGGTAATAATGCCGAGTGGCTGGTTATCCTTGGCAATTAGAACGCAACTGATTTTGAACTTTGCCATCAAAATCGCCGTGTCATCCAAGGTGGCGGTGGGGGTGAGGGTTTTAACCTCGCGCGTCATAATACTGGCAACGGTTTTCAGTTCGATTAAATATTCCATGCCCATGTGGTGCATAAAGTCGGTCTCACTGGCGACGCCGAGCAATTTGCCACAGGCATCGGTGACTAAAATATGGCGATAGCCTTTTTCTGAAATGCGGTGGTAGCCCTCGCGAAAATCCATTTCCGCTTGCGCGGTCATTGGGGGCGAACTCATCACCTCGGCCATACAAAGTTGCGCGACCACACGGTGATTCGCCATGATCCGAATTGCATCTTGTTCGGTAAAAATTCCCAAGGGAATGTGGTTGTCATCGACAGCGACGACGCAGCTAATATGCCGATTTCCCATCAGGGACAATACCTGATTGACGGACGTGCGCGGCGTAACCGTAACCACGGAAGACGACATAATTTCGCGTAAACTTATTTTCTTCATTGACGTTCCAGTCGCCTGTAAAATGCGGTTATGACTTTGATTACGTTCAGTTTGGTTCGGTTCAGTTCTGTTTAGATAAGGCAACAGTGATTTATTCTGTTTGTGGTGCATCAGCTTCTGTATGGATTGCATCTGAATTGATTGTTCGCGATTTGCCTTGCTTCAAAAATTGAATTTTGAGAGCGCCCTTAAATCGAAAATTGCATGGCTTCTTGGGCGCGCTGGCGTATTTTAGCGCTAACGCTGGCAATTTTTTCGTTTGGAATTTCGAGTTCCTGCCACTCTTTCTGTTCGATTTCTGGCTGAATTTGTTCGGCCATGTCAAAGGTTGGGAGCAGTTTTTCGACTAAATTAGCCATGGTAATCATCGGTTGACCAACGGCATCTTTCGCTATGCCGTCGTGGTGGTGGCGTATCACGGCAATAATTCGCGCTGATAAATGCCAGTTTTTACCCAGCATCGCGCCTAATTCGGTATGGTTCATTTCCAATAATTCAGCTTCCAAATCCGAGGTTAAACGTTCACCTGCCGCTGAAATTCGTGCCGTGTGAAAGCGTATGCTGCTTTTCGGATCGATGTATTCAAGCACTAAAAAACCAATATCGTGCAACAGCCCAGCAAGATAAAGTTCATCCTCAGATGGACGTTGCGCCAGTGGCATCACCTTGGCTAGTTCTTCTAAAGCTAATGCCACTGCCATGCTGTGTTGCCATAGATTTTTAACGTCAAGAATGCGTGCGCCTGGTTTGGCGAGAGAAGACAGCATGGCAAAGCTCAGTGCGATCAGTTTAATGCGATTCACCCCTAAAATTGTCACAGCATCTTTAAGGGTGACGATTTCTTTGGCGCTGCCAAATAAAGGGGAGTTCGCCAGGCCGATTGTTTTTGCCAAAATTGCTGGGTCTTGATTGATGACCTTAAGCAAGGATTCATTGCCTTGATTGCCAGCCAGTTTGATAGCCATAATTTCCAGCGCAATTTGCGGTAAGGCGGGCAGGGTTTCTAGCAAGGCGAGGGCATTGGGCAAGTTTTTTGGCGAACGGGGTTCAACGGGTGGCGGCGCAATCCAGCGATCGGCGAGAACGCGAAAAGTTTGGCTAAATTCGTGAATATCCATGGGCTTGGAAAAGTAGTCCACCGCGCCTAAATCACGCGCGGTAAAAATGTCATTTTCGGCATTGGAAGTGGACAAAACTACCACCCGAATATCCGCTAGTGTGGGGTCTTTTTGCACCAGACTTAAAAACTCTAGTCCACCCATGCGGGGCATATTTAAATCGAGCAGCACTAAATTGGGCCTAGGCGCGTGCGGATGTTTGGGGTCTTGTTGGCGTAAAAATGCCAAGGCTTCATGGCCATCAAACGCTTGAAAAAGCTCGACTTGCAGCTTATTTTGCTTAATCGCCCATTTGACCAATCCCGCATCGGCGGCTTCATCTTCAACTAATAAAATTACAAACGCTTGGACGCTCGTGTTCATACAAGACACCTCTAAAAATTAAATTAACGTCGCGATGCTGCGTTGCCCACCAAAAATCACTCCTTATTTATCCAGCCTAGGTTGCGGCCTGCTTTTTTAGGCGCGCCGTGGCTAGCTTCGAAAATTGAATTTTTTAGTGGTGTTTTAAAACCCTTTTTTAAAGAATCGACAGCTTCATTGCTCCTGCGGCGCAGGGTTCGGATCAACTAGAACCGGTAGGGTAATATAAAACTGGCAGCCGAAGCCTTCACCCAAAGATTCTACCCAAATCCGCCCTTTATGATGCTCAACGATTTTACGGCAAAGCGCCAAGCCAATGCCGGTTCCTTCATACGCATCACGCGTTTGCAAGCGTTGAAATACTTTAAATAAGCGGCTGATTTGATCGGGAATAATACCGATGCCATTGTCGCTGATCGTTAAATGCCATTCATTGCCGACGATTTCGCTGTGAATTAAAATTTCTGGAATGCGTCCCGGCAAGCGATATTTCACCGCATTACCAATCAAATTTTGTAGCAGCCGTAAAATTTCGTCGCGTCCCACAAAAATCTGCGGCCAAGCGCCGGTAACGCTCAGTTTGGCGTGGGCTTCATTGAGATTAGGTTGCAAAAATAACAGCGCTTCATCGCGAATTTTTTGGCTATCAATCCACAGCGGTGGCTCGCCTTTGCGTCCAATGCGCGAGAATTCCAGCAGTCCGACCAGCATATGATCAATTCGTTTTGCGCCATCAACTGCAAAATTAAAAAAACTACGTTTTTCGGCGTCAAGTTGCTCGCCCAAAGTCATTTCCAACAGCTGTAAATAGCTAGAAATCATGCGCAGCGGTTGCCGCATATCGTGAGAAACAGCGTAGCTAAATTGTTCCAGCTCGGCGTTGGAACGTTGCAGATCGTCTTCGTGGTCTTGACTGGCGGTGATGTCAAAAAACCAACCTAAGATGGCGGGCTCGCCGTGGTACAACATGGGCATATAGGAAGCCAGCGCCCAAATGGTTGTGTCATTGGGAATATTTAACTCGACTTTCTTATTGAGGACAACTTCGCCTCGGGATAGTTTTTCTAAAACCTCTTTATAATCATTGGGTTGCGAATAATAGTTTTGCGGATTATCGCCAGCTGGGTGCTCCGATTTAATCAATTTTGCATAGCGCGGATTACTAAATGCTACGGATTGACCTTGATGAATCGCGATGCGCACGGCAATTGGACTTAAATTCAAAATGTTCAGCATGCTTTTTTCGCTTTCTTCCAGCGCCGCATTGCGTTGAGCCAAGGTATCAAGCATTCGATTGAAATGTTGCCCCAGTTGCGTGACTTCGTCTTTTCCTTGAAGCACTACTCGCGCATTGGACTGCCCGGCGTTGACCGCATTGGCAACGACTTCAATTTCGCTGAGACGTCGCGTCAAATAGCGCACCGTTAATATCGCCAGCATAAAACTGAGCGCCGTCGCCAATAAAATCAGGTAAACGCCATGGCGAATATCCGTGGCTAAATGTTCGTTGAGAGCGGTGCGCGACAGGGAAATCCGCACCCAACCAATGGGATGCGCATTGATGATGATTGGGGTAATGACTTCGGTAGTGGCGTCGTGATGTGTGGCTTTGCTTGCAATTTGACTCGGCAAATCAGTCAAATATAAGCCGCGTCGCCGCACGTCGCTATGCGCCAAAATTTGCCCGCGCCCATCGAGAATAATGGCGTGTTGCAAATTGGGGTAATGCGCAAAACTATCAACGATTTCTTGCAAGCCCACGTAATCTCGTGCTGCCACCCAAACCGAAGCCGAAGTGGCGACACTTTGGGCTAAAACACGGACTTGGTCGGACTGTTGTTGCAGCGTTTCAATTTTTTCCCGATGCACTTGATCCCAAAAAAATAGCGAGACCGTCAGCGCGACAATCAAGGTAATGCCGATGACGATCTGGCGTTTTAAAGAGACCCCAAAAAAAGGTTTGAATTGAGAAATTTTCATTTTGGTTCAACCGGTCTGACCTCTTTTTCAAAACGGGCGATGTATTGCCTCACCACGTCGTAACGCTGATTATCGGACGCATAAAAACGCGATGTTTCCAAGTTGGCCAAAATCTTTTTACCGGCACTGCTCTTGGGCAACGCCAGTAAAATCGCTTGAATTTTCTGCCGCAGCGCGACAGGAACGGTGTTGCGCACCATCACCGAGTTGTTAATTAACGGGGGCGTTTCCCAAATGACTTTCAGTTGCGCGGCTTCGTTGGGATGTTCTTTTTGAAACATTCGCCACGGGGGTGGCCAAGTGGCGCCGGCCGCCGCTTGACCTAGAAACACATTCATAATCGATGATTCTTGTGAGCCAACATAATTATTTTGAATGTCTTGCTTCACATTCAGTCCGTGCGAATGCAGAAAATATTGCGGCATAATTGCGGCAGCTAGTGCGGTTGGCGAAGGATAGCTAACAATTTTCCCTTTTAAATCATGGACATGTTTAATACTGCTGTCTTTGCGCACAATAAAAATACCTTTAAAATCTGCGGCATCGCCCCACATCGCGATGACTTCGTAGCCAACTTTAGCGGCCTCAATGGTTTGCCATGGATTGGGCATAATCAATTCCCCTTCTTGGCGGCGAAATTTCCCTTCAAAGGCTTGATAGTCGCGTGAGGCTTCCAGTTCAATGTGTATTTCTGGCAGTTGCTGGTTGAGATAATCAACCAGCGGTTGAAACGTTTCGAGCAGTTTTTTGGGATTGTATAAAGGATGGGGAACGAGGCGATAAAGCGGTTGGCGGGTGCTGGCAGGTGCGCTGCGGTAATCCAAGGGTAAAGCGTCAGTTGATTCATCGCAGGCGCTTAATAAGCCTACGCAAAAGAGGCTGATTAACACGATATAAAATTTCATTGCGCGCATCCAGTTAATACAATAAATTATAAAAATAAATGATTGTAAGTATTTGATTATATTGAGTTTTTTTAAATTATTTTCGCTAATCAAAATTGCAAGTCCATTCGTTGTGGCTGGTTTTTGCAGCGAATGTTGATGGCAGTTTACGTCGGGTTTGGCGCGGTTACGGAATCAATCGGCGCTTGCCTAAATAATGCGATGCGCCACTGCATTTCATCTTACAATTTGCACCTAAAAAATGTCTTCGAGTTGAGGCGCGGCATTTTAGCCTAATCGCCCTTTAATTCTATGAAAAAACAAATCTATGTTTAAACGTTTAATGTTGAATTTATCCACCAAATATATCGAAGCCTTGCTGCTGGTGATGTTTATTTTGATGGCGGTGCTGGGCTTGACGGTGCTGAATGAAGCGGCGGTGAATGAGCGGCAGGCGATTAGTCAACTGAATGATTCAATGCAGCTTCAGTCCAGTATCAGCGCCATGAATGTGGATTTCTTAACCCAAGTGAAACTGGCTAAAGATGTTTTGCTTAGAGGGCATTTTGCAGCCAATATTGGGCGGTACCGCGCAGAATTTTTAACCAAAGCGGGCGAATTTGATCTTCATTCCTTGGAATCACTGGAGTTGGTGAAACGTTTAACGCAACAATACCCAGAAACTTGGGGAAATCTGGTGGGCGAGTTGCAAGCAATTCCGGTCTTGCATCGCGCGATTAGCGCGCAGTATTTGACGCAAATCAATCAATACCAAGGCAATCTCCGTGACACGGATGCGAAGTTGGTCGGCATTGATCGTGAATTGACATTGCGCTTAGATTTATTAGGCATTCGCGTCGCCGATATCGTTGCGCATCATGCGCTGGTGCATACGCAGGAAACCCAAGATCGGTATGCCGATTTCCGCAATTTAGTGATTGGCTGGGTCATTGTTTTGCTGGCCGCGATGTACTTTTTCTTGAGCTTCTCGCGGCGGCGCGTGCAACGGGCGGAGCAGCGCACCTTGCGAATGCAGGAGGCGATTAACGAACACGCCATTGTCAGCGTGGCCGATCCAGCGGGAAACATGGTGTATGTCAATGATTATCTGTGCAAAATTAGCGGTTATAGCAAAGAAGAATTATTGGGCTCGAATCATCGTTTATTAAAATCAGATCGGCATTCCGATGATTTTTATGCGCAGTTGTGGCGCACGATTACCGCCGGCAAAATCTGGACGGGCAATATGTGTAATCAAGCCAAGAACGGCGCTGAGTTTTGGGTGCGCGCCACCATCACGCCCTTTTTGGATTTAAATGGCAGACCGGAAGAATTTATTGCGATTAGAACCGATATTACCGAGCAAAAAAACCTGGAGCACGCGGCGCTTGCCGAGCAATTACGCTTGAATGCGATATTAAATAATATCGGTGAAGGGCTTTATATTCAGGATGCACAAGGTCAAATCGTTTATTTAAATAATGAAGGGAAAGCGTTATCCGGATGGCAGTTAGAAGAGTTATCCGGTAACAATATTTTCGAAACGCTGTTTGAGCCGTTGCCGACTGAAGAGCCGGTTAATGGCTTTGTGCCGATGAGCGACCATGCGGTTTATCGCACAAGTGATGAGATTTTGCTGCACAAAGAGGGTGGCAAAATTCCAATTAAACTGACCATCGCGCCCATTGTTTTGAACGGGAAATTGAACGGAACCGTGACGGTTTTCTCGGACATTCGCGATGAAAAACTATTACAACAACGTTTAATCGCAGCTAAAAATGCTGCTGAGGAAGCGGTGCGGATGAAAGCCGATTTCTTGTCGTCGATGAGCCATGAGATTCGCACACCGTTGAACGGTGTGATTGGTATGACCGAGTTGTTAATGGACACGCCTTTGGATATTGAGCAATCCGAGTTTGTGCGCACCATCAAGCTATCGGCAGATGCTTTGCTGGCGGTGATTAACGATATTTTAGATTTTTCTAAAATCGAGGCGGAAGGCTTAGAGCTCGAAACCATCAATTTCTCTTTACGGGAAGTGGTGGAAAGCAGCGTGGATATTTTGGCGGCGAAATCCAAAGAGAAATCCCTGACCTTGGCGTGTTTTGTGGACAGTGAATTGCCGCCGAATTTGCTGGGTGATCCGACCCGGATTCGGCAAATTTTGCTGAATTTTATTTCGAATGCAATTAAATTTACCGCGCAAGGGCAAGTGGTGGTGCGCGCATCCCTAGAACAGGCTGAGACCAATCGCGTTTGGATTAAATTTATTGTGCGCGATACCGGAATCGGACTGTCGGAAGACGCGAAATTGCGCTTATTCCAACCGTTTACCCAAGCCGATAGTTCCACTTCGCGCAAGTATGGCGGCACTGGCTTGGGTTTGGCGATTAGTAAAAAGTTGGCTGAAAAAATGGGCGGCACGATTGGGGTGGAAAGTGTGCAAGGTGAGGGCTCAGATTTTTGGGTACGAATTCCGTTCGTCATTGCGCAGCCGCAAGCAGTCGCTAAAATTGTGCCCTTAACGATTAAGTGGGGCTTGATCGTTGGCGATTGTGCTGAAAACCGCGCGCTGTGGGGCGGCTACTTTGATAACTGGAAAATTCGCTACGCTTCGCTGGCTGATTATGCGGAATTGCGCGAACGGCTGCGTTCTTTGGCCGCAGAAAGCGTGCGCCCTGAAGTTATTTTATTGCTTGAACCTTTGTCCGACGCCAGTCTAAGCGAGGTCTGTCAATCCCTAGTCCGCGAGAATTTTCCCGTTATTTGTTGTTTTGCGAACGTACAAAAAGAGCTGAAAGCACAATTTGAAGCCATTGGCGTTTGTGTTATTCAAAAACCTGTTAAACAGTCCGCCTTGTTAGATGCGCTGATGTCGCTTGATCACGCCCGTTCGTCGCACCAGCTTGCGGTGCCCGCCAGTTCAACCCACGCTGTAAAAGCCCATGAGGCGACTGGGCATCGAATTTTGTTGGCAGAAGATAATCCGGTGAATCAGCGTGTGGCAGTTTTAATGTTGACGCGCTTAGGCTTTAAAGTCGATGTGGTGAATAACGGTGAAGAGGCGGTTGCTGCGGTGGAGAAAGGTGACTATTCGTTGGTGTTGATGGATTGTCAGATGCCAATAATGGATGGTTACGAGGCCACTGCGCGGATTCGTAAATCTGAGATTGGCGCGCATCGGCAGTTGCGAATCGTTGCGATGACGGCGAATGCGATGGAAGGCGATCGTGAAAAGTGCATTACCGCCGGCATGGATGGGTATTTGTCTAAGCCAATCGAAATTGATCGAATGCAAAAGATGCTGGCTGATTTGCTAACCGATGTGCCGTTACCGCAAGTGGAGTTGCCAGCAAGCTCGCCGGTTTCGATGATCGACATGGCGCGTTTGCATGATTTAATCGGCGATAACGAGGACGATATTCAAGAGCTGCTGCAACTTTTTAAAACGTCATTGCCAAGCCTGCGTGAACGCTTGTTCAAGGAAAAGAACACGCAGGGTGCTGCGCTAAAAAGTGTGGCGCACGAATTAAAAGGCTCCGCGTTTAATATGGGCGTTCAATCCTTAGCCAACTTGGCGGAGCAAATTGAAGTGGCGCTTGCGCAGAATGATCGTATGCAAGTACTTGAATTTATTGATAAAATTGATGAAGAAATGGCGCGGGTGACGCTGTTTATCGAGCAAATGGAGAGTCGATGATGTTGAAGCAGAAGCAAAGGAGCGCGTCATGTTAGCGGCTTCACAATTTGTTGAGTTAAAAGCCAGCGGCAAATTACCTTCGCCGAGTGGCGTGGCACTCAAGGTGATGGAAATGTGCGAACGCGATAATGTCACGCTGCCTGAGCTAATTAAATTGCTGCAGACCGACCCGGCAATGGTTGGGAGAATTTTAAAAATTGCTAATTCAGCAGCGTTTGCAAGGCAGCGCCCATCCGTTGCGCTGTCGCAAGATGTACTGATGTCGATTGGTATTAAAACATTGCGTCAAGTGGTTCTGGCGTTTTCATTGGTGTCTTCGCCGTATGAAAATAATGCACAACACTTTGATTATAAAAAGTTTTGGTCAAAATCTATTGCTACTGGTGTGGCAACGCAATTGTTAGGTGAGCTGTGCAAAGTCGCCCCCGCTGCTGAAATGTTTACCGTGGGTTTATTGTCAAACATTGGTCAGTTGGGACTGATTACACTGCATCCGCAGCAATATAATCAATTGCTGACGCAAACGGGGGATCAATTTTCGCCGGACTTGCTGGCGTTAGAAGAACAGACTTTTGGTCATACCCATTGGGATGTTTCCGCCGCGATGATGTTAGATTGGGGTGTGCCTAAGCTTTTTACCAATGCGGTATTGACGCATGAAAATATTGCGGAAGTTGAGCCGGTTTCGCGGCAATTAAAATTAGCGCTCTGTCTTAATTTAGGGGCGCGTTTGGCGCGGTTGTGTTTTTTACCCGACACGGAACAAGCTGCCGCTTTTGCTCAGTTGATGCCTGTCGCCAATTTGTTGGATGTGAATGAAGCAGCCTTTGTTGACTTGGGCGATCGTTTATTACAAGAGTGGAATGATTGGAGTGTTTTGCTAAATTTGGCAACGCATTCCGTGCGTTCTTTTGCGAGCTTGGCGCACGAGGGGCATGCGTTAGCTGAAACGGCTAACCTTTCAAATCATTTTACGATTTTAATCGTCGATGATGAGGCAACCGCTTGTTTAATTCTCAAGAAGTTTTTGACGCTAGAAGGTCATACTGTTTTTGTAGCGCATGATGGTGATGAAGGTTTAGCACAAGCTTTGCTGGTTAAGCCAGATATTGTGATCACCGATATTATGATGCCCAACCGCAATGGGCTGGAAATGATTAAAAGTTTGCGCGAAACCGAGCTGGGACGCGCTATTTACATCATCGTGCTGACGATGTTGGATGATAAAAACAAGCTGGCAGAAGCGTTTTCGCTGGGAGCAGACGATTATTTAGCCAAGCCAGTGGACAAAAAAGTGTTGCAAGCACGGCTCTCCGCTGGGCTGCGTGTCGTGACGGAACAGCACAAAATGCGTGCTGAACTCGAACAGTTGCATAGTCGTTTATTTGATTTAAATCGTTCTAATGAACAGGCGCAAAAAGATGCTTTGATTGACGTTTTAACCGGTCTTTACAATCGTCGTCATGCGTTGGATAGATTGGCACAAGAGTGGTCTAGTACTCATCGTTATCATCAAGACTTGTGTATTCTAATGATTGATATTGATCATTTTAAACAGGTCAATGATTGCTACGGCCACGATGTGGGCGACCACGTGCTATGCGAGTTTGCCGCGATTTTGAAAGAAAATGAACGCGTCGCGGATATTCCTTGTCGCTTTGGCGGCGAAGAATTTATCGTGATTTTGCCGGGAACGAATTTAGAGGGCGCGTTATTGCTGGCGGAGCGAATTCGCGTTTCGGTAGCGAATAGAAAAATTGTGGTGCTGGATCAGACGATTAGTTTGACGGTAAGCATGGGCGTTGCCATGCGAATGGCAGCTTATACGCATGTTGAAATGTTGATTAAAGCTGCCGATAACGCTTTGTATCACGCCAAGCATTCTGGGCGCAATCAGGTTTCAGTCGCCACTGATGGGCAATAACAGCGACAGGTCTAGGTAACGTGCGCTGTGTTGCGCAGTCGGCTCGGTTTGATAAGGAATAATCCCTAGCAAGGGTGCGTTCATTCGTTGCCGCAAGGCTTCAATATTTTGTGCTAAAAATGGCATGTCAGGCTCAAGCACATTCGCCACCCAACCCGCACATTCTGGCGAAAAGCTGCGCAATGCGTGTTGCGTCAGCAAGGCATGGTTTAGGCAACCTAAGCGCATTCCTACCACAATAATAACCGGTACGCCCAGCGCCTCGACCAAATCAGCAGTGGTTATTGCTTCGTTTAGGGGCACCATTAAGCCGCCGACACCTTCAATAATCACCTCATCTGCTTGACCTGCCAGCTCAAAATAGGAAGTTAAAATTCGCGACAGTTCGATTTTTGTCCCTGAATTTTGCGCAGCCAAATGGGGCGCGATAGGCATGAAAAAACAGTAAGGGTTAATTTGTCCGTAGCTCGCCATCACTGTGCTGGCGGCACGCAATTTTTGTACATCCTCGTTTTGGTCGCGCTCATCGCAGCCCGCAGCGACCGGCTTAAAGCCCACAACATTTTTGCCTTGCGCAGCAAAGGCGTGCAATAAAGCGCAGCTGACCAAGGTTTTGCCCACGCTTGTATCGGTGCCGGTGATAAAATAGCCCATGGTAAAATAATGAATTAAATCAATGATTTACAGCTTAAAGCTGGTTTTGATAATCGCATGACCATCTTGGGTTTTTTTAGGAGCTGGTTTCCAAGCGTGACCATAAATAATTTCAAAGGTGGCGGGTAATTTGCCTTGCACGCGCAACATTTCATAATTTTCGCTGACGCGCTGCCAAGCCTTTTTTCCCATCATGCCTTTGGCCCGTCCCAAGGTTGCATTGTGCGCGCCGATATTTTTTAAATCGTGCATCACCGCGCGCACGTCGTTATAGGTAAGAGTGATGCGTTCCATTTCCATCACAGGATCGGCAAAACCTGCTGCCACTAGCATATCGCCGATGTCATGCAAATCCGCAAAGCGATTCAGATGGTTGTAACCGTCCACGTCTTTAAAAGCGTGGCGCAATTCGTGCAGGGTATCGACGCCAAAGCTAGAAAAAATCAGCAGCCCTTCAACACTCAAAATGCGGTTGAGTTCGCCAAAGGTGGCGGGTAAATCATTGCACCATTGCAACGCCAAATTTGACCAAACCATATCGATGCTGCGCGCGGCGAGGGGAAGTTGCTCGACATCAGCGCATAGCCAATTTTGACGTGAGGGGCTAAACAGCGTTTTCCAACTGCGTGTTGCGCGTTTAGCGTGCTGCAACATTCCGAGGGCAATGTCGAGAGAAGTGAGCTTGGCTTGCGGATAACGGCTGGCGAGTTGTTGCGTGCCCCAGCCTGTTCCGCTGCCAACATCAAGCAAACGGGCGGGTTTTAGTCGAATAAAATCAAGTTGTTGCAACATGCGCCGGCATACTTCTCGTTGCAAAACTGCCGACGCATCGTAAGCCTCTGCGGCACGGCTAAAAGCGCGGCGTACCTGTTGTTTGTCAAGTGCAAATTCGTTCATAAACGGCGCAATTTAGGGCAGGGTGCGCGCGACTCGAAAGCCATAGGTGTTGAGGCGAAAATCCGCTTTGCGGCTGAAACGATATGCGCTGCGAGCGCTGGCGGTATCGTCACCCCAAGAGCCGCCGCGCACAATGTGGAATTTGCAATTCGCCATTTTCCAGGCACTGCCATCATCCGGGGCTTGGTGGTAATTGCTATGTGTGCAGTCTTCGGTCCATTCCAAGACGTTGCCTAACATGTCAAATAAGCCAAAAGCATTGGCGCTTTTTTCACCAACTGGGTGAACGTGATGGTCGCTGTTGTCCGTATACCAAGCATGATTGCCCAGTAAAATCGGAAAGTCGCTAAAGGTATAGGTGGTGGTGGTGCCGGCGCGGGCGGCATATTCCCATTCAGCCTCGGAGGGCAAACGATACGTGCCGCGATCTGTTTTCGGTTTGTGTTGGTTAAGCCAAGCGACAAAACTGCGCGCGTCGTTCCAGCTGATTAAGGTCACGGCAGCACTGTCGCCCATGGCATTGGCTTGAATAAACTCATCCGATAATAATTCAAAGCGTTTGCTGTCGATAATGAAGGATTTAAATTGCGCGAGCGTTACCTCAAATTTACCTAATTGAAACGCTTCGATGCTCACACCGTGTTGCGGTGTTTCGCGGTCATCGGCACTGGAGTCAACAGACGCACCGGAAGGGCAGGTCATTTTCAGTGGCGGTAAACCGAGAAAAGTTCGGCGTTTGTTTTCAAGTGCGCTTTTGTGCGTCAATTTGCAACTGCCCATGTAAAAATATCCGGCGGGAAGGTCAATAAATTTCATGCCTAAGTGATTGGTAAATTCCTCGGCACTAGCGACACTGCCAATTGAGGCGACCAAGAAAACACTGAGCAAATGTCGTAAAAAAGGTTCAAGCGTCATGGTTAAATTCTCCGGTAGGTCTCGTTAAAGTTGGGATGTTGAAAAGTAGTGATTTTAGAAAAGGATGCTAAATTTTCTGAGCATCGGCAGCAGGATTAAATAAAGCGTGCTGGTCGCGATACTTGCCAGCACAAGGCTGAGACAGAATCCGGAACTTGGTTTTAGCATCACAGGTAACGCCAAAAATAACAGCAGTGACGGCAACTAAGCAAAAAAATCGATGCGATAAATCGGCCATGTGTAGCGGTGCAGCGTCTGCTAAATGCATCCAAATGAAGGCAAGTAAAGTCGTTAGCAGTAGGGCGGCGAAACGGTTATTACGTTTCGCCAGTTCGCTAATGTTAACAATTAACATTGCTGATACCAAAACTTTAAATACGGAATAAAACATGGGTTTAAGCATTTAAAGTTTCGATGACTGCCGCTTGTTTGGTCAGTAATGTGATCAAGGTGGTCAGTTGTTGCCGCATTTCACGCCGGTCAACAATCATGTCGATGGCGCCGTGCTCCATTAAAAATTCGGCGCGCTGAAAACCGTCCGGCAGAGTTTCACGCACGGTTTGTTGAATGACGCGCGCGCCGGCAAAGCCAATCAGCGCACCCGGTTCGGCGATGACGATGTCTCCCATAAAGGCAAAACTGGCGGAAACACCGCCCATGGTGGGGTCGGTGAGTACAGAAATGAAGGGTAATTTATCTTCGCTGAGTTGCGTCAATGCTGCGCAGGTTTTCGCCATTTGCATCAAAGATAATAAGCCTTCTTGCATACGCGCACCACCGCTGGCGGCGAAGCAGATGAACGGGCATTTTTGTTCCAACGCCACTTGCACGCCGCGCACAAAACGCTCACCTGCGACCGAGCCCATTGAGCCGCCCATAAACGTAAATTCAAACGCGGCGACCACGACGGGCAAAGCATGAATGCTGCCTTGTTGCACCAGCACCGAATCGTCTTCGCCAGTTTTGCGTTTGGCTTCCAACAGCCGTTCACTGTATTTTTTTTGATCTTTAAATTTTAAAGTATCAATCGGCAACACTTCCGCGCCGATTTCAAAACGTCCTTCGCTATCCAATAACCAATCTAAACGTTCACGTGCGGTAATGCGATGATGGTGTTTGCATTTGGGGCAGACACTTAAATTCTTTTCTAAATCAGCATGATACAAAACAGTCTGGCAGGAAGGGCATTTGTGCCACAAGCCATCCGGCACACTTTTTTTGCTGTCAGAATTTTCGCGACGTTTGATTTTGGGTGGCAATAATTTTTGAAACCAACTCATAGGGTTCTCCTCAATTACATCTTGTCAATTTATGATTTACAGATTGAACGCTGAATTCAATAAGTGCAAAATAAAGCCAATAAAATCAATGGGTTATAAAATCAAATCTAGGGAATAGGGTTTTATTCGTGACACATGAACTACTTATTAATCAATGGCTTTTCGCAATTCGCTGACCAATTTAAACACATTTTCGATCACGTTTTCCGCTGTCGAACGTTCAATTTCTTCCACAATACGACTGCCGACCACTACGCCATCGCATAACGCAGCGACTGCTTTTGCTGTTGCAGCGTCGCGGATACCAAAACCTACGCCAATAGGTAACGATAAATATTTGCGTAATTGCGGCAATTTTTGCTCAATCGCCGATAAATCAATGCTGCCAGAGCCCGTTACACCTTTCAGTGAAACATAATAAACGTAGCCGCGTGCCAGTTTAGCGACTTGCTGCACCCGTGATTCCAGCGTGGTGGGCGCGAGTAGAAAAATTGGATCAATGCCGTGTGCCGCCAAATGTTCAAACGCTTCATGGCTTTCTTCCGGTGGGAAATCGACCGTGAGCACGCCATCGACACCGACTTCGGCGCAACGCTGGGCAAAGTTTTCCCAACCCATTGATTCAATTGGGTTTCCATAGCCCATGAGTACCAGCGGTGTTTGGGTGTTTTGCTGCCGAAACACGGCGACCATTTCCAGCACATTGCGCAAAGTAACGTGGTGTTTCAGGGCGCGTTCTGAAGCGCGTTGAATGGTAGGACCATCGGCCATCGGATCAGAAAACGGCACGCCCAGTTCCAACACATCGGCGCCGGCGCTGACTAAAGTGTGTAGCAGCGGAACGGTGAGAGCCGGTGACGGATCGCCTGCGGTGATGAAGGGAATCAATGCTTTGCGCTCTTGCTTTTGTAAGGCTTGAAAGGTGGGTTGAATGCGTGACATATTAAACATTGTTCCTTAAATTTATGCGTATCTCAATCGACCGTCTGTAGCTGTCGGGATGGTTAACTGATGTTCTTCTCGCTTGTTTCACTTCGCTAAATGCACTTGCTGGGTTGTTTGTTTTGCGCAAGGCAACTCAATAATGCCGAAATTTGAAATGCGGACTTATTGCTACAGCGAAATCCCTTGTAAGCCTGCCACCGTGTTAATGTCTTTGTCGCCGCGACCGGATAAATTGACCAGTAGCACTTTATCGGTCTCCATCATTGGGGCGATTTTCAGTGCGTAAGCCAATGCGTGACTGGATTCCAAGGCCGGAATAATGCCTTCCATACGGCATAATAAGTTAAATGCCGCCAAGGCTTCATCGTCGTTAATCGCCACATATTGCGCCCGACCGATATCCTTCAGCCAACAATGTTCCGGGCCAACGCCTGGATAATCGAGTCCTGCCGAAATGGAATGCGTTTCGATAATTTGCCCGTTGGCATCTTGCATTAAATAAGTTTTGTTGCCGTGCAACACACCGATTGGCGCATTGGAAGTGAGTGGGGCGGCGTGTTTGCCGGTTTCGATCCCAAAACCGCCCGCTTCCACCCCGATCAGTTGTACCCCGGGTACGTCGATAAAGTGATAAAAAGCGCCCATCGCATTGGATCCTCCACCCACGCAAGCAATCACCGCATCGGGCATTTTGCCCAGCAATTCAGGGACTTGTACAACCGATTCGCGGCTGACCACGGCGTTGAAATCGCGCACCATGGCGGGATACGGGTGCGGTCCGGCCACTGTGCCAATAATATAAAAAGTGTTTTCGATATTCGTGACCCAGTCACGCATCGCTTCGTTTAGCGCATCTTTCAGCGTTTTTGAACCACTATGTACCGGCACCACCGTTGCGCCAAGCAGTTTCATGCGGAACACGTTCGGCGATTGGCGCTGCACATCTTCCGCACCCATATAAACCACGCATTCCATGCCCATTCTGGCGGCGACGGTAGCAGTGGCAACGCCATGTTGACCTGCCCCTGTTTCGGCGATGATGCGCGTTTTTCCCATGCGTTTTGCCAGCAAAATTTGACCAACAGTATTGTTGATTTTGTGTGCGCCGGTGTGATTTAAGTCTTCGCGCTTGAGATAAATTTGTGCGCCACCTAAGTGTTCCGAAATCCGTTTTGCGTGATAAATCGGGCTAGGACGACCGACGTAATATTTGAGGTCGGCTTCAAATTCAGCGATAAATTCAGGATCATGGCGATATTTTTCGTAAGCGCTGGTTAATTCTTCCAGTGCGCCAATTAAGGTTTCTGCCACATAAATGCCACCAAAAGGACCAAAGTGACCATGGTTATCGGGATAGTTGTAAGTCAATCTGCCTAACCTCTTGAATAAATTGAATAATTTTAAAAGTATCTTTAATGCCCTTAGCAAATTCTACGCCGCTCGAGACATCCACCGCATAAGGCCTGACTTGGCGAATGGCTTGCGTGACATTATTCGCTTGCAAACCGCCGGATAAAATAATGGGTAACGGTAACTGGGGCGGAATGAGTGTCCAGTCAAACGCTTCGCCTGTGCCACCCGGCGTGCCTTCAATAAAGGCATCGAGCAATAATCCTTGTGCGTCCGAAAATTGCGTTGCGCATTGTAACAAATCCACGCCGGTCTTGACGCGCACTGCTTTTAAATAGGGTTTGCCGAATTGGCGGCAAAATTCCGGTGTTTCGTCGCCATGAAATTGCAAAATATCCAAGGAAACTTCAGTCAATACTGCCTGGACTTGCGCCGCACTAGGATTGACAAACAAGCCGACGATACTGACAAAAGGTGACACGACGCGCACTAATTTTACCGCCTGTGCCACGGTAACATGGCGCGGACTCGGTGGGTAAAATACGAGCCCAAGCGCGTCTGCACCTTGTTGGCAAACGCTTTTTACATCGACTTCGCGGGTCAGTCCGCAGATTTTAATTCGGGTCATCTTGCCAGTAAAAAAATCAAAAAACAGGGCGGCATTGTAAGTTTAAATGCGTCTCGGGTTTAAAACTTTTATCACATTAAGGCGGTGTGACCTGTGGATTCTTGCGTGTTTCAATTTTTTCCACTCTTGGATTGGTCCAATCGCCGCTAATGGCGTATTCAAACGAGGCTAATTGATCAAGCGGTTCGCTCAAAATTTTGTTGGCTAAAAAGACGCTGGTACCGACCACTGGACCGGCGGCAAACGCCAGCAATGAAACGCTGTTGCCGACAGTGGGTAAGACTTTCACTCTTAGACTTTGGGTTTCTCGATTAAGATCAAGTTGACCTGCCATGCTGACTTGTGCGGCGGAGCTTTCGAGCTTGAAATCTCGGGTTATTAACACGCCTTGTCCAATTTGAGCGCTGCCGCTTAAGCGGTCAAATTGAAAACCACTGCTAAAAACGTCAGCAAAATCCAGCGTAATGCGCTTTGGTAAAGCTTGCAAACTTAACACGCTGAGTAGTTTTCCTGCCCCGGGGTCGAGTTGTAAAAACTGCCCTTGCTTCATTTGCACGTTAAAGTTGCCTTCCAGTTTGGGCAGGGTAAATTCGTCTGGTCCGCCTGACCAAACCCAGTCGCCTTCCAGTAAACCTTGCCCGTTGCGTAAGCTGTCGGGGTAGCCCACACGGGTTAAGAGTTTGCCGGCATCATTGATTTGCAGTTTTAACACCATGTGCATTTGCGCGGGGGTTAAGTTCCATTTTCCATGTCCAATCAGGCTGCCATCGGGATTCGAAATTTTAAAGTTATTCAATAAAATTTCGTTGCCAAGCCGCTGCGCATTCAGTTCAATCCGCCCCAGCGACTTGCCTTTATAAATAAAATTCTCCACCGCTAAATCAAGCATGGGTAGCGTGGCGTTACTAAGGCGTTGCGTTAAAGTGGGTTGGGGCGCGGTATCGGTTGCTGGTTGCTGGCTGACTTCGCCTAAACTGGCGTGTTTAAAACGTGCCACCAATTTGCCATTGCCCTGCGGAAACCAATTCACTTCGCCTGTGACGGCTTTAGAGGCAAGTTGCAGATTGATACCATGATTGTCGTGTCTGGCTTTTAGAGTGAGGTCGGTTAATAGATTGCCAAACCCGGCTAGTTTTTGGATATTGATATTCACGCCATCCAGCGCGGGCAGTGGCAAGGTATGAGTGGCACTTGAGTTAAAAGGCAGTTTAGACCAGCCTTCGACTGAAAGGAGCGCGACATTGCCCGTGATCCAAAAGCCGGGTTTGTCGATGATTTGACGTGGTTTGCCAAAGTTTAGGTAGCCGCGTTGCCATTGCCGAACGCCGTTCGCATCGTCAATGCGTAGCACGCGCGCATAGCATAAATCGGGGATTTTTAGCCAGATAACATCTTTATTGGTGCCAGAAGTGTGCAGCTCAATGCGCAGCGGCAAGGGTTGGTTGACCGGCTTGGCCAAGGGGGCGGGTAAGTTAACGGCTAAGCCTTGTAAATTCGAGCTGACCACAATGCCGAGCTGCGAACCTTTGCTGCTAATGTCAGCAGTCCAAGGCGTTGTGCCTTGCAAAAATGGCAACCAAGGCGAGTTTATTTCTGTCAGCCAAATACTTGGATTGAACACCCCTTGCGCATTGATTTTAAGCTGACCGTTTGCCGAGGTTTGAATCGCTAATTTGGCTGGGCCGCCCAAGGTCTCAAAGGTGAGATTGTTGGCGCGCAACGTCGCTTCGCTAAAGTGTAAATGTCCATTGACATGCCGCGTCAGTGGAATGCCATGCTCGAGCTGAATTTCGTTATCATCAAAAAAATATTGCCCCCATACTTTTAAAGGCTGGGTTGAAAGCGGAATGTCGAGTTTTAATAACAGCGTTCCGTTTCCTTTGGCTTGCACCGGATCGGTAAATCCATCCAGATAATCCCGAATTGGGCTATGTTTAATAAAGCTTAAACCGTGCGCGGTTTCACCGGTGGCTTCACCGCGAATTTGCAGTAGCGGCTGGGCTTTCATTAAATCAGGAATGATGACGAACACTTTTTGCGCGTGCGCCTGATCTAATTGCGCAAAGCTTGAAGTGATTTCTAAGCGCTCGCCTTGGATGGATAAAAGCGCATTGGCATGGTCAACGCGTGGCCAGCCTGTTGCATAATCAATCATGACATCATGCGCTTTGGCATTGACACGGAATAGCCCGGTTTGATTGCCAGCAAACGGAAAATCGTTCAGATTTCCTTGTAAACGCAGCTGGGCTTGCGACACTTTGCCCCCGAGTAGGCTATTTTTTAGCCATTGCATGGTGGTTTTGCCTAGCAGTATTTTGGGTAAATATTGCACAATTTTTTGCACTGAAGCGCGTTTAATGTTCAAGGAAATATCCGCCAATCCAGGGCCAATAGCCAGGGTTTGAAAGCTACCAGAAGCACTGCCTTCTGCATCCTGATTGGCCAAATCGAGTTGCGGCACTTTGATCAGCCAGCCTTCTCGCAAATGCTGCCAACTGGCTTTGCCGATAAAACGCTCAAAGTGAACCGGCGCTAATAACCACTGCGCAGCGTCAATGTCGATTTGCGGCGAATTAAGTGCCAGCTCGCCGCTTTGCTCGTTGCCGCTAACTGTACCGCTGAGCTGCGCGACCCCCGGAAAATTGCCGACCCGATTGATAGCAAGCCCTTCAAATTGCCCCTTAAAAGTAAGTTGGGCTTGATTTTTATCGGTACTTTGCCAGTTGACTGAGACTTCATTCAACTGACCTCTTGGGTTAAAACTCGTCCAAGATTCTCGCATTGACGCGGGCAAAGGCAGGGAAGGGATAAGCTGCGTAAGGCGAGTTAAATCCAAAGCTTTAACAGCCAGCTTAGCTGCAATAGGCTGGTTGGATAAATTGCTAGCGATTTGAAAAGTCGCTTCGGTGGCGGCAAGTTGCGCTGCATCGGGCAGACGAAAAGTCAGTTTTGGGCTATTTAATTGCCAGCCAGATGCCGACGCTTGCCAGCTCAGTCTGCCGTTGACACTGGGTAAATTCAGGCTGGGTAAATCGGCGTTTAATTGGCTGGTCACGCCAAGTAAGGCTAAATCAACGGTGATTTGGCTGAATTTGCCTTTGTTGACCTGCAGCCAACTACGAACACTGCCTTGGGCGTGTGTAAGCGCGTCTGGCAGCTGAAGCCACGGCGCAAGTGCGGTGATATTAGCTTGATTGATTTGGGTAAATAATTCACCTTGCCATTGATTAAGCTGGGAAAAACTTCGTCCGGTAAAATCGCCACGTAAATCAATTGACTGCGCCAATCTATCGGGCGGGCTAAATTGCAAGACGAAACGATGGCGATGCTGACGGTTTTCCAGCCGAAATTGGGCGTTGCGCACGTGAAATGGCGGGGCTTGACGCAGTTCATCTTGCCAAGTCAGTTGTCCATTATTTAATAGGATTTGCGATTGATGCAACAGCCAATCGGATAATTTGCTTTCAGACGTGCTGGGTGTGAGTGCCAGTCCGGCAACAAAAATATCGCCTTTGACATCACGACGAATCCGTAAATCGGGCGCATCGATTCGCAAACTCGCTAAACGCAATTCGTGTGTCAGCAGCGTCATCCAAGAAATTTCGGTATCGACGCGCTGTAATTGCAGGGCAATTTGTCCGTGCGTGTCTAAAATTTGCAAATTAGTTAAGGCAATATGCGGTCGCCAGCCCAGCCAATTCGCTTCAATCCCACCGATTTTGACCGCTTGCCCTATGGCGCGACTGCTGAGCGCAGTGATTTGGGAATGAAATTGTTCGATGTGCGGAAGCAGCCAATAACGCAGCACTAGACAGCTGCTTGAAACGAAAGATATTGTAATAAATATGAATAAAATCAAGGACTTATAAATCCTTGGGTAGCGAGAAATTAGATTGAATTTAGCGAAACTCAGCATGGTTCGCCCAAGGCGAATACCGGTAAAAAAACCGTTGAAGGGCAGAATAAAGCAAACATAGTCAGCCTATAATTGTGAATAAGACGCGCCATTTTAACCTGAACCCATCCACTATGAACGCCAAACTCAGCTCTGCCGCCACCATCATCGCTCACGGTCAATTTTGTAGTCGTTATGTGCAACGCTTGCTAGCGGCGGAGCCCATGCGTCTAACGTGGTTGTTAGAAAATTTAGCCAGTCCCATCACGGCGACGCAATTGCAAGATTGGTTGGAGGCGCAGCCGAATACCAGTGAAGCCGAGTTATTTAGCGCGCTTCGCGATATTCGCAAACGCACTCTGCTGAAGTTAATTTGTCGTGATTTAAGTGGTTTAGCCGATTTGGCTGAAGTGGTTAGTTCGGTGACGGCGCTGGCGGAACTCAGCGTGCGCCGAGCGCATCAACTGGCCACAGAATTATTGACTCAACAATTTGGGCAGCCAATAGGTGAAGAAAGTGGACAGCCGCAAACCCTGATGGTGATTGGCATGGGCAAGTTGGGCGGCGGTGAGTTGAATGTTTCTTCTGACATTGATTTGATTTTTACCTATGCCGAAGAAGGCGCGTGTAACGGCGCACGTTCCTTGAGCAATCATGAATTTTTTAGCCGCGTCGGTAAAAAAATAATCAATTTAATCAATGAGTTAACGTCAGATGGCTTTGTGTTCCGCGTAGATATGCGTTTGCGCCCGTATGGCGATAGCGGTGCGTTGGTGATGAGTTTGTCGGCTTTGGAAAGTTATTTATTAACCCAAGGTCGAGAATGGGAGCGATATGCGTGGATTAAAGCGCGCGTGATTGCGCCTATGCCAGCCGCCGATGAAGCTGAATTAATGTCCTTAGCGCAGCCGTTTATTTTTCGGAGATATTTAGATTACGGCGCATTTGAATCCATGCGCAAACTGCACGCGCAGATTCGGCAGGAAGTGGAACGGCGCGACCGCGCCCATAATATTAAGCTCGGCCCGGGCGGCATTCGTGAAATTGAATTTATTGCGCAAGTTTTTCAGCTGATTCGCGGCGGGCCCGATGTCAGTTTGCGGCTGCGCCCCACCTTGGCGGTGCTGAATTTACTGGCTGAAAAAGGTCAACTTGAACCCTTGGCGGTGGACGAATTGAGTGCCGCCTATGTTTTTTTGCGCAATTTGGAACATCGCTTGCAGTATTTGGATGATCAGCAAACACAAGATATTCCGCCCGATGAAGCGAATCGCGCTGTGTTGGCAGCGGGCATGAACTTTGGCGATTTTGCCGCCTTAATGGCTGTGCTGGACGGTCATCGGGAAAAAGTCAGCCGCTATTTCAGCCAGATTTTTAGTACCGAACAACCTGAAATCGCCGACAGCGAGTGTTGGCATGACAACCTGAATTTAGAGACTTTAACCGCGACCTTAACTGGCTTGGGTTATGCAAAAAGCGCCGCGATTGCCACGCAATTAGTTCAGTTGCACGCCAGCAATCGCTATCAGCAATTACCGGAACTCAGTCGGCAGCGTTTTGACAAAATCGTACCGCAATTGATTGAGCGTTGCCAACCCTTGGCGGCGCGTGACCAAGCGCTGCCAAGGCTGCTGAATTTGTTGGAACAAATCAGCCGGCGCAGCACGTATTTGGCTTTTATGATCGAACATCCCCAAGCCTTACAACGCTTAACCCGCATCGCTGCTGCCAGCGAATGGGCGTGTGTTTATTTGGCGCAACACCCCAGTTTATTGGACGAATTATTAGGCGCACAAGAAATTTATCGTGCGCCCGAGTGGACAAAACTAGCTGGAGCACTGTCGCAAACATTGGCTGAAAACAGCGGCGATTTCGAACAGCAAATGGATATTTTGCGTCATTTTAAGCAAGCCGAAACCTTCAAACTCTTGGCAATGGATTTGCAAGAACTGTTGTCGCTCGAAACCTTAAGCGATCATTTAAGTGATTTGGCAGACCTGATTTTGCAACAAACGCTGAATTTGTGTTGGGATGCCTTGCGCAAAAAACATCAAAATGCTGCGCAATTTTGCATTGTTGCCTACGGAAAATTGGGCGGGCGAGAATTAGGCTATGACTCTGACTTGGATTTAATCTTTTTATACGATGACAATCATGTCGATGCCGGCGAAAATTATGCCAAATTAGCACAAAGAATCAACACCTTACTCAGTAGCTATACGGCGGCAGGGCGGCTGTATGAAACCGATTTGCGCTTGCGTCCCAACGGCGCGAGTGGGCTATTAGTTAGCAGTATTCACGCTTTTGCCGACTACCAACAAAATGAAGCTTGGGTTTGGGAACATCAAGCGCTGACGCGGGCGCGTTTTTGTGCGGGCGATGGCAACGTGGGCGAGCAATTTGAGCAGATTCGTCAAAAAGTGCTGAGCCAACCCAGAAATCGCCCTGATTTACAACTGGAAATTCGCTCGATGCGGCAAAAAATGCACGAAGGTCACCCGAATTCCACCGACTTATTTGATATAAAACACGATGCCGGCGGCATGGTTGATATTGAATTTATCGTGCAGTTTTTGGTGCTGGCGCACGCCGAACAACATCCAGAATTGACCGCAAATGAAGGGAATTTAGCCTTGCTTAAACTGGCGGCAGTGCTGAACTTGATACCAAGCGCACTGAGCCAAACGGTGCGAGAAATCTATCGCCAATGCCGCCGCAAACAACATCAGCTACGGTTAAACAACCTGTCCGTGTGTCGCGTGCCGCAAGGTGAAATAGACACCTCCGCAGTATTGGCGGCATGGAATTTAATTTTATTCAATTAAATCAAGTAGTTATATAAATTTTGCGCTGCGAAATTGATCGGACAGTAGCCAAAGTAAAGCGGTCTTAATTAGGGCGTGGCCTAAATATGGACGCTGAGTCGTGACAAGGTAGCGAGCACTTCTTCGACAGAAGGCGAACAATTTTCTCCGCCTAAATTCACCGCGCGTGCCCCTGCGAAAAGTCCGGTTAAGTCTGAATTGGTCGCCGTATAAATGCCAATAGTGGGTACATTTAAGGCGGCAGCAAGATGGCTTAAACCGGTATCGACACCAATGACCGCGTGCGCTTGACTGAGTAAAGTAGCAGCCTCGGTCAGGTTAAGCCGAGGAGCGCTAAGTGCATTCGGAATGGCCGCTGCCAAACGTTCACTACGATTTTTTTCCTGTGCATTGCCCCACGGCAAAATGAGTTGAAAACCCGCGCGCGCGCAGTGCGTTCCCAAGTTCACCCAGTTGCGTTCTTCCCATAACTTATCGTCGCGACTGGTGGCGTGAAGTAACACGATATAAGGTGATTGCGGCAGCCAAGGCAAAGCAAGCGGCGGAAATTCAAGACCATAATCGGGTGTGCCGATTGGCGTGTAACCCAGTGCCAATCCCGCTAACTGACGGTTGCGTTCAACCGCGTGTTGATTTTTGGCAACGGAAAAAGTGCGTGAATAAAACCAACTGGCTAAGGGTTCGCGCGCACTGTTCCAAGCAAAACCGCAACGGGGCGCATTGGCGCAGCGGGTGATAAGCGCACTTTTAATTAAACCTTGGGTGTCCACGACAAAGTCATAGTGTTGCGCACGAAGCGCGTTTAGTGCCTCTTTGATTTCAGTGCGCGATGCCAGCCAAGCTTTGCGCCAGCGACGAATGGCAACGGGAATCACAGAGCGGACACCAGGATGAAGCAAGGGTAAAGCGGAAAAACTTTCTTCGGCAACCCAGTCTATTTTGGCGGTCGGAAAATGGTTGCAAATATCACTGACCACCGGCAAGTTGTGCAACACATCCCCCATTGATGAGGTTTTAATTAGCAGAATATGGGGCATTGTGGAATTCCGTCTGTTTATAAATACGATTTTCAAGCTGAGGATTAACCACTTGGTTGTGTCTAATCTTACGTCGGTAAATCACTACAGGTAGCCTCTAAATACGACTTTGATGTGCGCTTAATTTTCAAGCGCTGCCGTCAAAACAGGAGGTTTTTTCAGTACTATCACAACAGCTATCTTGTTGATTGGATTGATAATAGTATAAACCAGTATTCAAGTTGTGATAAACACGAATCTAAGAAGGCGCTGATTAAATAAGCCGTTCAGTCTAAAGTGGACACGACCCTAAAGACAATAAAGCACCCAATTTAAGATATTTGCCAGTTAAATACAGCGGATAGGTACTGCCTTGGTTTTGTTTCTTTCAAGCCGCAATTTGATATTTTGGCGTCGCAGTTGCGCTAAAATACGCGTATGAAAAATTCTGTCCTTTCGCCGTTACACAACCATCCTTTTCGACGCGCAGCCTGGCTGCTTGCGCTTTTTCTACTGCCTGCCACGCTGATTCGCCTTGCGCTGTATGTCATTTATTTCGACGATTTCAGCAGCCTGACTGTCAGCCAAGTTCTTACGTCATTTGTCATCGGTTTGCGTTTTGATTTTTCGATGGCGGCACTGCTCATGGGCACACCCTTGCTGCTCATGCTTTTGCCATTTAAATGGGCACAGCATTACTATTGGCAACGACTTTGGGGATGGTTTATTTATGTTGCTTTGTTGATTTTCGTGTTGATGATGGTTGGCGATACGATTTACTTCGGCTACGTTCATCGTCATGTAGGCTCAGAAATCAATACCTTGTCGGCAGACATGGACTCAATGCTTGGAATCGCTCTGAGGCAATATTCAGGTGCGCTGGTTCTGTTTGCGGTGATTGCCGGCGTTGTCGGCTGGTTCTGGTTCCAATTAATTGAAATTCGCCCCGCTATTTCAACTCAACCTTGGCGTCGTTTAGCACTGCTACCAACCCTTTTCTTAGTGATGCTGGTGCTGGGTAGAGGTGGAATGTCAGGCAAGCCGATTAGCGTGGGTGAAGCTTTTTTTTCAAACTCACTGGGGCAGGGATATCTTGTACTAAACGGTGCATTTGCCATGTCACGTGCGCTCATCGAAGCGACACCTCCGCTCAAAGCATTCATGCCGCAAGAAAAAGCGATTTTAATCACCCAGCAATCTTTGGCGGGCACAGATTCGACTTTTCCTGAAGCGCAGTACCCTCTTTTTCAGCCGGCAACGGCCGCCCATACCCGTATCCAATCACGCCCAAACGTAGTGGTTTTGATGTTGGAAAGCTGGGGGGCTTTGCATATTGACGCCTTGAGAGCGCAAATGCGGCTACCTGCCTTAGGCGTCACGCCTAATTTTGATGCCTTAGCGCAAAAAGGGCGTCTCTATACCCATTTTTATGCCAACGGACAACGCTCAATTCAAGGCGCTGCCGCCATTTTAGCCAGCCAACCGACCTTTGCGAGCATGCCTTTTTTGGGCGAAGGCATGGAGCAAAACCGACTCAGTTTTTTGGGTGACATTGCGCGAGAGCAAGGTTATGAAACCTTCTTTTTGCAAAGTAGTGATCGAGGTTCATTACGCTTTGATGCGATTGCTACCAGAGCGGGTTTTTCCACTTATCGCGGCGCGCAAGACCTGTCTAACTTACATGAGCATCCTAAAGCAGCTTCCACTTGGGGAACGTGGGATCACAATACCTTGCAAGCAGCGCACCGCTTATTCGCTGATTCAAAAAAACCTTTTCTGGGCTTCGTTTTTACCTCCACTACCCATGTGCCGTGGATTATTCCAGACGAACGCTGGCACAAATATACCGGTGGTTCAGATCGGGATGCGTTTTTAAATTCACTTTTTTATGCGGACTGGGCGTTAGGGCAATTTATCGACGCTACCAAAAAAGCCGGCTACTTCGACAATACCATTTTTATCCTCACCGCAGACCATGCGAATGAGTTTGTTGAACACGCCGAAATCGTGCCTAATTTATTTCACATTCCCTTGTTAATCGTCGGGCCTAATATTAAAAGTGGACTGGATGACCGTGTCGGAAGTCAGTTTGATATTCTGCCTACCTTGATTTCGCTCGGCCAATGGCAATCCGCTTATGCGGGTCTCGGTAAATCCTTGGTTGATAACACCCCTTTTGCAAGGCGCTCCGCACTCTCTGTTCGTGGCAATGTATTAGATTGGATTACCGAGGACGGTTGGGTATCGCATGACCTGAACCGGCAAGTGGGAAAATCAAAAAACATAAATGATAATAAAATCAAAGAGATGGAAGAGAAATTACTCGCCACCTATCAACTGAGCAGTCAGTTGCAAATTAATAATCGGATGTTGCCGCCCAATCATGAAGCGCGAAGTCAAGCTGCGCCGCATTGAGACGCTGCATTTTTTAGGTTCGCAAAATAAGATAGTGGCGCGGTAGTCGCAGTATAAAGTCGGTTTTATGCCTCAATCTTTGACAATATGTATCAAAGAAGCAGCGAGTTTGGCGCGTTGCCGCGCTTCGTGGGTATCGTCCGCGGTACTGACTGCAACGCCCATGCGCCGTTTGCGGAAACTCTCTGGTTTGCCAAAAAGACGGAGGTCGGTTTCAGGTACAGCCAGCGCCTTGGCCACGCCCTGATAAGCGACTCCCTTGGCTTCGATATCACCATAGATGACTGCCGATGCGCCAGCGCGACGCAGTGCGGTATCGACCGGCAAGCCAAGAATTGGACGCGCGTGCAGTTCAAATTCGGATAGGCGTTGCGTCGCCAAAGTGACTAAGCCGGTATCGTGCGGACGAGGACTGACTTCAGAAAACCACACTTCGTCGCCTCTGACGAAAAGCTCAACACCAAAGATTCCGCGTCCGCCTAAGGCTGAAGTCACTTGACCGGCAATGTCACGCGTACGCTGCAATGCCAAGGGTGACATCGTTTGCGGTTGCCATGATTCGACATAGTCGCCGGATACTTGTACATGACCAATCGGCTCGCAAAAATAGGTTTGTACGGCTCCGGTAGCGTCGATCGCGCGCACAGTCAGTTGCGTAATCTCATATTCAAAATCGACAAAACTTTCTACAATGACACGCGCTTCTTTGACTCGTCCAGCGTGCAAAGCGTAGTCCCATGCGGATTGAATATCCTGTTTTCCGGTCAGCACTGATTGACCTTTTCCAGAAGAAGACATGACCGGTTTGACGATACAGGGAAAACCGATGTCCGCGCCTATGGCGGTTTGCAATTCATTCAGCGAACTGGCGAAAGCAAATTTTGAGGTGGGTAGGCGCAACGTTTCGGCGGCAAGTCGACGTATGCCTTCACGATTCATGGTGAGCTGCGCGGCACGGGCAGTAGGAATCACCTCGGCGATTTTTTCATTTTCGATTTCAAGCAGCACTGAAGTTGCAATCGCTTCAATTTCAGGTACGACCAGATGCGGGCGTTCCGCTGCAATGACTGCACGCAAGGCAATCGGGTCGGTCATGTCGATCACGTGAGCGCGATGCGCTACCTGCATTCCCGGTGCATTGGCATAGCGATCAACCGCGATGACTTCAACCCCGAGACGTTGCAAGGCAATGATGACTTCCTTGCCGAGTTCACCTGCACCTAAGAACATCACTTTGGTGGCGGATGGCGTTAATGGGCTGCCGATACGAGTGAGATAAGCGGTATTCATCATTGTGTGCATTCAGAAAAGTGGTCAAAGGAAAGTATGGGAAAACACGGATTAAATCAGCGCTTTCTATGCTTGATATTTTGCCGATAGGATAAGCATGGTGCAGTAAAATATGATCAGTTGCCGACATTTTTTGGTTAATAACGATGCCAGTATGCCTGCTGTATGTGTGTTAACGAAGCGCTGTACAATGTTTGGTATTCGTAAGGGAGAATTTCATGAAATACACTCGGTTGGGAAAAAGTGATTTAACAGTGTCAGAATTGGCGCTGGGCACGATGACTTTCGGCGAACAAAATAGCGTGTCCGATGCCTGTGCGCAATTGGATAGCGCTGTGGCTAACGGAATTAATTTTATCGATGTTGCCGAAATGTATCCGGTACCGGCTCGGGCGGAAACACAGGGGCGCACTGAAGCGTATGTCGGGCACTGGTTGAAAACACAGCGTCGAGATCAGATCGTTTTGGCGAGTAAAGTCGCCGGACCTTCGCGCGGTTTTAATTGGATTCGCGGTGGCGATACCGCCTTAAATAGGCAGAATCTGACGGCTGCATTGGACAGCAGTTTGCAGCGTTTGCAAACAGACTATCTGGATTTGTACCAGTTGCATTGGCCTGATCGGAATGTGCCGATGTTTGGTCAGATTGATTTTTTACCGCAAAATGAAAAGCCGACGGTGTCAATTGAAGAGCAGTTGACCGTGTTATCAGAGCTAGTCAAAAGTGGCAAAGTACGCCATATCGGCCTGAGTAATGAAACGCCTTGGGGCGTGAGTGAATTTCTCAAAGTCGCTGAGCGAATGGGTTTGCAACGAATGGTATCCATCCAAAATTCGTATAGTTTGCTCAATCGTACTTTTGAGTTAACGCTGCATGAATTGTGTTTTCGAGAACAGGTCAGCTTGCTCGCCTACAGTCCCTTGGCGTTCGGCTTGCTCTCGGGTAAATATGTCAGCGATGCGACTGCACAAGGGCGTGTCACCTTATTTCCGAATTTCGCACAGCGTTATCAAAAGCCCAATGTTCCCTTGGCGGTGGCGGAATATGCAAACTTAGCAAAACTGCACGGCGTGTCGCCGGCCGCCATGGCAATCGCGTTTGTGCGCAGTCGTTCATTTGTGAGTAGCACCATTATTGGTGCGACTACCTTAAGCCAATTAAATGAAAACAGGACGGAAATTGCTTTGACGGCTGAATTGTTGCAAGGAATTCAAGCGATTCATCTCAAATATTTCAATCCCGCACCGTAGTATTGGGGTAGTTTTCAACACGCAGACTAGCAGCCGAAATCAGAAAAGATGGCATAACCCTAAAAATTGCAGTTGACCGCTCGCTAGAAACTGCAGGCAAATGAACAAAAATGGTTTGCGGCTCCCTTGAGTCGTTTATTTACCCCATCTTTTGAATGAGTCGCTTCCAAGCGTATTGCACGCCCTTCGCAACCCAAGGTGGCGGTGTTCTTTTTCGGAGTGGAACGAATTTCCCTGTGTCACGTCTTGTCCTGCGCCACGATGCACGCACACTAGATCTCGTTCAACGGTGATTTCTAGGATAACGCGAACTGGTTTTGATCCATCGAGAAGGACGGTATTACCAGACAACGGGCAACTCATTCCAGTCAGTTGTGTAATTGGGCGACATTTTTTCTCGCCGTAGCGCCCAGCGGTGTTTAATTCCTGAGGCGGCCATCCCGACGCTCCCTTTGCCCATCTTTTGGTTAATCGTGTCGATGATGTGCATTAAATTATCTGACTTGGCTTGCCTCAGCGATTCGTCAAACAGGTCGGCTTGCATTTTGCTTTTCGGGTGTAATCCCAACAGTAATACGCCGGTTTTTTTATAATTAAATCCTCTGCGATAGACTTGTTTGAGTCCGGCCAGTGCTGCGCTGATAATGAGGCTGGTGTTGTCGGTTGGCAGCAATGGCACGACTATCGATTGCTGGTATTGCGGCTCATCTTTGAAGGGATTGGTGCTGATGAAGACGCATAAACTGGCGGCGATTGATTGGTCGTGGCGTAATTTTTCCGCCGCTCTGGTGGCGTAGTAAGCCACCGATTCTGATAAATCATCCATATTCGACACGCTGTGCCCGAAAGAACGCGATACCATGATTTGTCCTCTTGGCGCGCCAACCTCATCGAGTTCGATGCAAGGTAAATTATTGAGTTCTTGTACCGTGCGTCCCAAAACGATTGAAAAGTGTGAGCGAATGCGCTCGGCGTTTGTGGTGCGTAAATCTTCTACCGTTTTAATGCCCAGATTCAGTAGCTTTTCGCGGTGTTTTCTGCCGACACCCCAAACGTCCCCAACGGGAATTTGGCTGAAGAGGGCACGACGTTGATCTGGCGTAAGTGCGACTAGATTGCATACACCGTCTGTGCCGGCAAAGCCTTTTTTGGCACAATGATTTGCTAATTTTGCTAAGGTTTTTGTCTCGGCGATGCCGACGCAGACCGGAATGCCGGTGTTTTGTTTAACCGTTTGGCGAATTGTTTGTCCATACGCGATGAGCGAGTGCGGATTAAACTGCGTTAAATCAAGGAAGCATTCATCAATGGAATAGATTTCTTGCTTGGAAGAGAATGTGGCAAGAATAGACATCACCCGCGCTGACATATCGCCATACAGTGCGTAGTTGCTGGATAGGGCGATGATGCCATGCCGTTGGGCGAGGTCTTTTAGCTTGAACCACGGTGTGCCCATTTTGATATCCAGTGCTTTGACTTCGGCAGAACGCGCAACCGCGCAGCCGTCATTATTAGAGAGAACGACGACGGGCACGCCTTCTAATCTGGGGTTAAAAACCCGTTCACAGGAAACATAAAAATTATTGCAGTCAACAAGGGCGACGGGCATCAATTGGACTTAAATGAATTTTTTAGTGGTGGAGGTGACGACGCCCCAAATCAGCAATTCTTGACCTTCGTGAAATTCAATGTCGCTAAATTTTGAGTTTTCTGGCTTCAGGAGGATGGTGTCGCCGCGCTTGATAAGACGCTTCACGGTTAAATCGCCATCGACCACCGCAATGACAATATCGCCAGACTTGGGGTTCAGCGATTTATCCACCACTAGCAAATCGCCGTCAAAAATCCCCGCACCCAACATACTGTTGCCCTTGGCGCGTACAAAAAAGGTCGCTTCTTTATGATGAATAAGGTGTTCGTCTAGGCTTAAGCGTTCTTGAATATAGTCATCAGCGGGCGATGGAAAACCTGCAGCAACCTTATGGCTGAATAAGGGAATACGAATAGGGTGTGAACCCGCAGCGGGAAAGATGACGGCGCGTTGCCTTAAAAAACTCATGGGATTGGGCGTTCAAATAGAGGCGCGCATCTTAAAGAACGTTCGTTCTTTCGTCAATCGGTCGCCCTAAAGTGAAAGCGGGTGCGCGTGGATAACCGGTTTTTTGTGCATTGAAACACGCAGGCGCTTGACAACGGGTAAAATTACCTCAGGTTAAATCATCACGGAATAAAGGGCACCTCTAAATATAAATCACTTAAGGAAACCTTGATTTATTCCATTCGGAGTGATTTTCTTGACTAGCTTAGGCGCGTTCTTTCGAAGAAATTTTTAAGTGATTTATTTATTTAATTCAATATAATCAAGGAGTTATAATTGGGCAATCCGGCGGAATTGGGTCACTCTTTAGTAGCAATAAAAGCAGTCACTTTAAGCTGGGTTTGTTTGTTGATTGTCGGTTTGATGCCGGGTGTGCTGGCAATTTTGATTGGGATTGGATTGTTTGGTGTTTGCGGTAGTGCGCAGGCGGCAACTTATGTTTTAGGCACGCTTTCCAATCATGTTCCCGCTGATTACGCCGGTAATAGTTTTGCGCCGCCTGCGGTGTTGTTTGTGGAAACGCGGGCGAATTGCGAAAAGTGTAAAGAAAGCCATGCGGAAGTGCAGGTGAATGGCAAAGAAATTCAGCGCTATTTAAGTGCCGATGTGCTGGCGCGGTCGGATTATGCAAACCGGCATTACCTGATCGTGCGCGGTAAAATTTCTAAAGACTTGTCAGAAACGCGTGTCTTTGATGATCTTGGCCAGCGCTGGACGGCGAATATTTTGCCAAACTTATTCACCGCCGTGAGTTATCAAGCTGAGTTGATTCAAGTTTTTGCAACGGGCATCGAGATTCACGATCTGAATACCCACACAATCCGGCAGCTGAGCTTGCCGGTTGATGCCGAGCACGCGTTGACGCAAGCTTTTGTGGCGACTGATAACCAATATGCTTGGGCTGTGATCGCACTCGATAAGTTTGGCAAAGTTTGGCTGAGCAACGGTGAACACTGGTTTTCCACCGCCAGATCGGTCTTGTCGAAACATAGTGACCGGCAGAATGTGCTGACGGTTTATCCGCACGGCAACGAAATTATCGCCGCCATTTATACGCATTTGAATGTTTATAACAAAGGCGTGATGCTGTTTTACGCAGCGCCCGGTAAACCGATTGATTACGCTTGGCTGATCAATTCTGATGAGCAAAATTATGGTTTTTCGCCAGCGATTAAATGGCAAAACGACAGCGTGATTTTGGTGGGAAAAGCCAGTTCGATCGACTCGTTATTTGCCGTGCGCTTAGCCGAAAAAGACGTGCGCGCTCTGGTGTATACAACCCCACCGCATGCTGTGGGCTTTGAACGAGAAGCGCAGGTTTCTGCCATGGCGGGAGTCAGCGTGGCGCGGGTAGCATGGCAGATTCAATCTTATGTTCAAGGGTTGGCGAAGGTTGAATATCACCTTGCCAACACTTTATATAAAGGTGTGAATCTGGAAGGGCGCTATTTTGATCATAATGTAGCGCTGTCTTATTTGAAGAACGAAACCGAAAATTTAGCCTTGCAATCCGGTGGCGTACTGGCACGTGAGGCAAGCTCACAATTATTGACCTATATCGACTTCGATTCAGACGGCAATCAATCGAGCGTCCTGCGCTTAGTCATTGAAAACGCCAATTTAAATGGCGTGGCGACTTACACCAATACCTTGACGGGCGCTTTTCAGTCGGTTACGTTTAATCACAAATTTAATCGCCTCGGTTTATATGATTTGGGCGAACAAGGGCGCTATGTCAAATTAGAGTACACGCAATCGCAATTACCCATCGCGGTGGGCTTTAGCGACACCGGTCCTGCCACCGTTTCTTATTTTGATACCGGCGCACAGTTTTCTGAGCTCGCCATCGGCTTCGGTTATGACGAATTGGCTTACGCCAAACGCTATGAGGCCAACTATGCCAAATGGTATTTAAGCGGCACTGCCGGCGTGGGGTTTGGGTTGGTTAACTTTAGCGACGCAATTATTCGTCAAGCGGAAACGCATCTAACCCGCAGTTTGAATAACAACAACCTATTTTTCGGTCTACATGGCGCTCTGGAAGGCGGCTATTTGTTACAGCAGCGCGCCAAAGCCTTACACGGCTTCGGGTATTCACTCGCCATCGGTTTGCGTGTGCAATATGACGGCATCGGCGCCGGTTACAGCAAGTCAAATGACGCTTCAGCAACGACACAAAATGACACTTCGGCGAATGTTCAGTTTAATCGAAATGATCTTATTTATGGTCCTTATTTTCGATATAACCTATTGTTTTAATTAATTTTTTTTAAATTTTCGCTTGGTTGGCTACGAACATTAAAATTGCTTGCTGTTGCGATCTGTTCATCCGGAAAATACAATGCCACTAACCGCATTGGCAGATTTAAGGGGATACTCATTAAATCAACTGCTCGCCCTCAATCCTTCGATAAACTCGGGATAGATCAGTCGAATATTGATGTTAAGTTATTGATTTATTTAACATTTATTTTATTATGGGTCGGCAAAGATCGTCTGGTTTTATCGAATAGATCAGCACGAACCTAATCACTCAGTGTTTGCTTATACCAGTTGGAAAAAGCACGACAGATTAGATTGAAAATGGTCTTGTTTTTGTTAAGGAATGACTGAAAGGGAACGTAAAATGAATCGTATCTTTATCATTATATTGGCTTTATTGTTCACATTGCCTGTACAGGCACAACCGAAAGGAGCAAGTATGCAACAAGAAACAACTTATCTAGCGGGCGGCTGTTTTTGGGGAATGCAGCAGTTAGTACGCCAAATTCCTGGCGTCTTGGCAACTGAAGTCGGCTACACCGGCGGCGCTGTCCCGAATGCTAATTACGATATTGTTCACCTTGGGCAATCCGGTCATGCCGAATCGTTAAAAATTACTTTTAATCCAGCGCAACTCAGTTTTCGCCATTTGCTGTTTGAATTTTTTCGGATGCACAACCCAACTACGCCGCATCAGCAAGGCAACGACATCGGTTCGCAATATCGTTCAGCAATTTTTTATACCCACCCAACGCAACAGCAAACCGCTGCGCAAGTGATTCAAACGGTGGACGCGTCTGGCGAATGGGGCGCAAAAGTAGTGACGGAAGTCGTACCTTTTAAAGTCTTTTACCGCGCTGAAGATTATCACCAAGACTATTTAGTTAAGCACCCGAATGGTTATACCTGCCACCGGATGCGCCACTTTCGTTTGGGCGAATAATCAAAGCGGCTATCCAATGGACGCTCATCATCCCAGCTCAGAAGACGAGGTTCTGTGCCATTGCAGTGGCACAAAACGGAGCAATATCAAAAGCTTATACGAGCAAGGAATGGATATCAACGCCATTTCAAGATGGACGGGTGCGCTCTCGGGATGTGGTGGCTGCGAATGGGATATTGCGCAGTTTCTGAAAAAGATTGATGAACAAAAGCCTGAAAAAGTAGGCTAAAGCCTCGATTCTGAATCACGCTTTGCTTTAAAGAGCATTTCTAAATATTTCCTCAGTGCGGTTATGAAACGATAGTAGCCCCAAAAATAAAGCTTAAGTCCGTAAACTGCTGAGGCGCTTGCAAAACCAAGAGTTTGAGTGGAATTAACCGTGAAATTGGTTGAGGAAAAGGTAGGCACACGATCCGGCTTTCGTAGCTCGAATGTTAAGCGATTCAGAAGCTCAATCTGCCTACGATGTAAAGAGTACGGTAGCTCGAATTCTCATTCGACTAATTTCATCCCACAGTGTTGTGCAGCACTTTGATCAAACGTGAAGGTTACTTTGCATCCCGCATCCTGAGCACTTAACGCAATGAGGCAATCTGCAAAATCGGCTTTGCTGGTCTTAAAAAGTCGCACCGCTTTCCACACAATATCAGCGTTTGCAACGCATATTTCCTTAGTGTGTAAAAGCGTTTCCAGTACTTCGCAAATTTCAACTCTCGTTAATGAGTAACATCCTGCAAACACCCAGGCCAATTCCACCACAGAGACAAGGCTCACATAACCGAGCGAATCTGCGCTCAATGACTCAATGAGTTGATTCGCCTTTGGCGACTGGGTGTCATCATCTTGAGTAATGTAACGCACCAGCACATTGGTATCTAGACCGATCATTTTGCTTTAGCACCGTGCATCGCAATCGCTTGATTCATTTCAGATAAAGTCACGGGTGTTGCAGGTTTACGCACCATGCCTTTCAATGCAGAAACCGACTGTGCCGCCGCGACCAACTCAAACCGACCACGTTCTACCTCAACAAACTCAACCCTATCGCCAAAGTCAATTCCGAGTGATGCTCTTACAGTTGCGGGAATCGTCACCTGTCCCTTGCTTGTCATCGTTGCCATCACCATTTTAATACTCCTTCAGTTGGTCAATATCCTTACTTTATGGTAAGGATATAACTTGGCCTCGTCAACATAAATTACCATCCAAATTAATTTTGCTAGGTTTGGAGGTTTGGGTTGACAAAAAAATTCAAGTCTGCAAAACAAAGATTGGCAAAGAAATTTTTGACGGAGCTTGATGCTTCCTGCTCTTTCAGAATGTCACCTTCTCTGTCCGCACAAAAACTGAACTTGGTATGGAGTAAAATATTGTTGATTCAAAAATACCTACATCGTTTTGTTTTCTGGATACCTCCCCTCAAAAGCAATCCATTGTTGCCATAGAAACTTCAAGGCTCCATTAAGTTGAAGCTTATTCCGAAGTTGGCTAGGGCTACATTGGCGTAACGCGTTCTTCTTGATTAAAATCTGACCAGTAGTCCGAATAAAATTCGCGAGCCAAAACAAAAGTTGGTTGGCATCGAGCAGTTCTTGTGGTTCTTGAATTGGCTTTGCAAAGTTTTGGACAAATGCATTCTGGTCGAACAAGAATTGGAACTGAACCCGTTCGGTGCCGCGCTGTATGTATTCATCAACCGCCAGCACAACAAACTCAAGGTACTGTACTGG
>JAVHQT010000059.1:0-12674 GCA_036171275.1 Gallionellaceae bacterium
TCCATCACCGTGTTATCCGCCAGCGGCGTGTCTTGCACGGTGTTGCCTTGCCAGTGGCGTAGATAAATATTCGATTGTCCCTCGATTTTTTCCGCATCTCCTGCGGCAACCAAGCCTTGTGCCGTCCAAGCGATGCTACTTAAATTCGCATCCACCCCTGCAGTATCTGGCGCATAAGCAAAAGATAAATCCGCCGCATTCAGCACATTCACGGCGGGGGTGTCATTAAACCCAACGGCAATTTGCGTGCCATCCGGCGAAAAGCGCGCTGCAAGAGGCTGGGTACCACCGGGCGCAGTTTTTTTGCTCAATAAATTCAAGGCATTGCCGTTCCAGTAATACAGTCGCAGATAACCATCCAAACTGGTGGCAACGAGGCGCGAACCGTTGCGATTGAAAGAGACTGAATAACTAGCTGCGCCGTAGGCTGTGTCTTGTGCCAGCAAGTGACCATCCGCCACCGCGAATAAGCGAATACCGTTGTTGCCGCCCAAACTCGCCGCCAGCGTGCGGCCGTCGGGGGAAAAGGCGAGATGAGAAATCACATTCGGCAAGCCCGTTAGCCGACGCAGCAACCGTCCACTGGCGCGGTCGAACAGGAAGATGGAAGTGGAACCGTCGTAATCCCAACCTGTATAGCCCCCCAGCGCCACCGTTTGCCCATCCGGTGACAGTGCCACCGCATTCAGCTTGCCTTCGTTACCTGCGCCAATCGGAATGCGCAAAGTGGAAAGCAAACGCCCATCGCGCAAATCCCACACCCGTGCGGTTTTATCGTCCGAGGCGGTGACCAGATAGCGCCCTTCTGCGTCGCTGGCAATGCGTCGAATCATCGCCGTGTGTTCGCCGAGGTCGAAACGCAAGATGGGTGCTGTGGGTGGTTCACCGGCAAAGGCGACTTGAGCAAATAAGGCAAGCAACAGCACGCGAATTAAAGTGAACATGGCGCAAATCCGACTGAAAAAACGGGAGCGAATTATAAGCCCAGATTGCCCTTAAAAAAACAACGATTCCTTCCCCTTCAGGGGGAAGGCTAGGATGGGGGTGGGGTTTATCAGCCTTCACAACCCATCCCCCACCTAACCTCCCCCTTGAAAGGGGAGGAAGAAGGACAAAAGTAACCTCCCCCTTGAAAGGGGAGGAAGAAGGACAAAAGCCTTTTTAATCAAGCCACTGGATATCGGCCTGACCGGAGGTCAGCCTGTCCTGAGCCCTTCGACTGGCTCAGGGCGAACGGTTGATTTAATCAGCGTTTATTTAGAGGTGACTGTAAAAAATTCGGGCGCGTAAAACAGTCTAAGAAACTGTTTTACGCGCCCGAATTGTGAGGAATAAAAACTTATTCTGCTGCGGGTGTTGCGTTTTCAGCAGGCGCTAACAACGCTTTCATACTCAAACGCATCCGACCTTTTTCGTCTGCTTCCAAGACTTTCACCTTCACAATTTGACCTTCTTTCAAATGGTCAGATACGTTGGCGATGCGTTCGTTAGAAATTTGCGAAATGTGTAACAAGCCATCTTTGCCCGGCAGAATGTTGATAATCGCGCCAAAGTCCAACAACTTAACCACTGGACCTTCGTACACTTTACCGACTTCCACTTCTGCAACGATGTCTTCGATGCGTTTTTTGGCCAACAAACCGGCTTCGCCATTGACGCCAGCGATGGTGATGTTGCCTTCGTCGTCGATGTCGATGGTGGTGCCAGTTTCTTCAGTCAGCGCACGAATCACCGCACCGCCTTTGCCGATCACATCGCGAATTTTATCGGGGTTAATTTTCATTTTAATCATGCGCGGTGCGTGTTCAGACACTTCCGGACGCACGGTTGGCATGGCTTCTTTCATCAAGCCCAAGATGTGCATCCGACCTTCACGCGCTTGGCTGAGTGCCACTTGCATGATTTCTTTGGTGATGCCGTTAATCTTGATGTCCATTTGCAAAGCGGTAATGCCTTGGTCTGAACCGGCCACTTTAAAGTCCATATCGCCCAAGTGATCTTCATCACCGAGAATATCGGTCAGCACGGCAAAACGATTGCCGTCTTTAATCAAGCCCATGGCAATGCCGGCAATGTGATTTTTCATCGCGACACCTGCATCCATCAGCGCCAAACAGCCGCCGCAGACCGAAGCCATTGAGCTGGAACCGTTAGATTCAGTGATTTCAGACACGACGCGCATTGAGTAACCGCAGTCTTCTTCGCTAGGCAAAGCAGCAACCAACGCACGTTTAGCCAAGCGACCGTGACCGATTTCGCGGCGTTTTGGTGTGCCAACGCGACCTGTTTCGCCAGTGGAATACGGTGGGAAGTTGTAATGCAACATAAAGCGGTCAGAGTATTCGCCTTGCAACGCGTCAATCGTTTGTGAATCGCGCATTGAACCCAAGGTCGCCACGACCAAGGCTTGGGTTTCGCCGCGTGTAAAGAGCGCAGAACCATGGGTGCGTGGCAAAACGCCAGTGCGAATGGTGATTGGACGCACGGTGCGCGTGTCACGGCCGTCAATGCGTGGCTCGCCACTCAAAATTTGACCGCGTACAATTTTCGCTTCCAACGCGCCAAACAATTCACCTAACAGATTTTTAGACGCATCAGGATACGCCGCTGTCAAAGTCGCCATCACTTCATCGCGCAAAGTATTGACTTGCACGGTGCGCGCTTGTTTTTGGCGAATTGCGTAAGCGGCTTTCAGACTTTGCTCGGCCAATTCGGACACTTTTGCTACTAAGCTCGCATCGGTTACCGCTGGCGTCCAGTCCCAATCGTCTTTACCCACGGCATCCGCCATTTCGTTAATGGCGTTAATCACGACTTGCATTTGTTCGTGACCAAACACCACCGCGCCCAACATAATTTCTTCGGACAATTCTGCCGCTTCCGATTCCACCATTTGCACGGCTTTAACGGTTCCGGCAACGACTAAATCCATTTGCGATGTTTTCAATTCGTCTTTAGTCGGATTGAGCAAGTATTGACCATTGGCATAACCCACGCGCGCCGCGCCGATTGGGCCATCAAACGGAATGCCGGAAATGGCTAAAGCAGCCGACGCGCCAATCATGGCAGCAATGTCGGAATCAATTTGACTGTCTGACGACATGACGGTGGCAACGATTTGCACTTCGTTATAAAAACTTTCTGGAAACAGCGGACGCAAAGGACGGTCAATGAGTCGAGAAGTGAGGATTTCTTTTTCGCTTGGACGACCTTCGCGCTTGAAAAATCCACCAGGGATTTTGCCCGCAGCGTAAGTACGCTCTTGATAATCAACGGTCAGCGGGAAAAAATCTTGTTCTGGTTTGGCATTTTTTGCGCCAACAACGGTCACTAGTACCGCAGTGTCATCTAAACTTACCATCACTGCGCCTGTAGCTTGTTTTGCAATTTCGCCAGTTTCTAACGTCAATTGATGATTGCCGTAACTAATTGTTTTCTTATAATGACTCAAAGTGAACCTCTCTGGTAATGAAGTGGCGCGATAACGCCGAAGATGAATGTCGCAAAAAGCAGAATGAAAGCGGGCCGCATGAGCGACCCGATGGAAAACATTACTTGCGCAATTCTAGGCGCTTAATTAGTTCACGGTAGCCTTGCTCGTTTTTGCCTTTAAAGTAGTCAAGCAACTTACGGCGCCGGCTAACCAAACGCAATAAACCACGGCGTGAGTGATGATCTTTGGTGTGTTCTTTGAAATGTTCGGTTAGATAATTGATTCGAGCGGTAATCAGTGCAACTTGAACTTCAGGGGAACCCGTGTCTCCCTTTGCGCGTTGAAAATCGGTCACGATTTGTGATTTTTGTGCCGTGGTAATTGACATTGAGTTTCTCTCCAATAAAAAAGTTGCGCATTCTACCCTTGAATTGTCTAGTTTCTCAAGATAATTTGCGCCAAAAATTGCAAAATTTGTTCAGGGCAAGGTGGGCCGTTGCTACGCCACGATGAGCTTGCCGTATTAATCCGCCGCCAAATTCTGTAACGTGCCTTTATCTGGTGTTGCTGACGCGGCTTTAGAAGGGATAGTGCGCAGTATGACAGGCGGTGTTTTCCCGATTTTAGACCGCGGTCTGGCAGGCGTGACGGGTGGTGTTATTGGCGGCGTCTTGCCGTTAACTCATGCTGACCAATTTTGATTGCTTGGTGAGCGCAGTTGCCAAACGGGAACATTTCACGATTTCAATAAACCGCAACCACGGCCGCCAATCCAGCCATCGAAGAACTTAAAATCGACGAATCCAAATGGCAGAGAGTCAAAAATTTCCTAACTGGCACCAAAACCTATAAAGAAGGCGGAAAGGCTGAAAACGAGCGTTGCATCGACGCTAATATAATCAATAAGCTCCAACAAGGACGGCAAAATTTTAAGCAGCCGCAAAGGCGAATGCGTTTTTCCTCGCCAGAATAGCGGCTATTTTTTGCGCGGCACAGTAAAAACTTGGAGCACAAAAAAACAAGCTATTGTTAGTTTTAAAAGAACTTATTACGGCGCGGCGGGTGGAGGATACGAGATCGGCAACCCAGATTCGCGCGTCATAGCACTAGTGGAGGCCCCTCTTGATGCGATCAGCCTTTACCAACTGAACCCCAATTTGCGAATCATCCCTGGCGGCGACGACGCGTGCGGCTTACAACACCTGAATATCAATTTCAGCGACCCCAATTTGACTGTGCTAAGCGGTTTCGACAACGACAAAGCGGGCGAGCACTGCCACTCAAACCTGCTTAATGTTTTTCCAGCCGCAGAGAGATTGCTGCCCGGGGATGGCATCGAGGGCGTGAAAGATTGGAATCAGTTGCTTCAACACCGAGCGCATTCAATTTAGCATTCAATTTAATAGCTATTGAATCATCAGTCCGGTTGGTAATTTGACAATTGACAACAATTATCGCGCAAATCTAGCCTCGGCTAGAAAATAGGCATTCGCGAGTACAATGCAAACCTTTCCACTGGGCGATATGCGTTAGGGCAAAAACTTCCCTCCAAGGCTGCTGCACCTTCGATGCAGGTCGATGAACTTGTTAATTACCTCATCACTAACACTTACAACAAACTGACCTACATCAAGGTTCGCCAGCCCGATCCGATTGCCGAGATCAAAGCTATCTTGATGTCCGACAGCATCGGCCAGCACAATTTAATGTTGGGGGGGAAGAAGGCAACCCAATCGCACCCACTGAAATGCGCGAATACCTGCAACTCAAAGCCAGCCAAAGTCGCGTGTTGCTCTCAGGCGTAGTCGACCGCTTTAGTGGCTTGCCGTGGGGATGGAAGCCGGAATGGGAAATTGCGTTACTCATTGCCCGTCTCTACATGGCAGGCGAAATCAAGCTCACTGCGGACAATTCTGACCTTGACCCCAAAGACGCGATTGAGCCACTTACCAAATCGGTTCGCTTCAAACAGGTTTCCATTTTTAAGCGTAAATCAGCCGATGCTGCACAACTCAAGCGTGCGCGAGATTTGCACAAAGAACTATTTTCTAAGCTGGGGCGAGAAGACGAAGATGGGCTAGTAGCAGACTTCCGTGAAAAACTCACCGAATGGCAAGGCAAGTTAAAGGAATACGCTCATCTTGTCGCCACCAATCATCACCCCGGCAAGATCGCCATTGATCAGATTCTCACCAAAATCGCTAAGCAACTGGCCATCCGTGATCCCTTCGAATTCGTGGAAGCGATGCTCAGCAGTCGAGACGAATGGCGTGATCTGGTCGATGACATCCATGACCTCATCAGCTTTTACACCACCCAATTGACCACTTGGCGCAGGATGCTGGATGCCTTGCAACGCTTCGAACCTAACCGCCACGCTCTCATTAAAGAAACTGTGGCGGCCAAAGCTTTGCTGCAACTTGAAGCCATCCGCAACAACCCTACCCCCTATTCGCAAATCAATCAGATCGAGGCGTTAATTCAAGCAGTAGAACCGGTGAATGCGAAGCTGGTTGAAACCAAGCGCGAACACGCCTTGCTGTTGCTGGAAAAGAAAATTGCTGAAGTGAGCCAGGCGCTCGATCAAGCCCAAGCCCAGCCAGATTTATGCAACCGAGCTTTACATTCACTCCAGCACCTCAAGCTTGATATCGCAGCCCAAACCAGTATCCCGCAAATTCATTATTTGCAGGAACAGTCTGGTACTGCTTTGGATAGCGCAATGGACATGATCACTGCGGTGATCAATGCCGCTGCCAAACCGCAACCCCTTGCCGCCAAAACGCCGGGCGATACCGCTACCGTCCTTAATCTTGGCACTGCTCCCGCCACCCAAACCATTGCCCCCAAAGCCGCCAAAGTGATTCGTGCTGCCGATCTCTCCAGCAAATCCTATTTGGAAACCGAAGCCGAGGTGGAAGACTATCTGGAGAAACTCCGAGGTGAACTGCTTGCCGCTATCAAGGCGGGGCAGAGGGCGCGAATTCAATAACAACATTGACTTGGAGTATTAATGTAATATCCATTCATTATTCATATTAAATCGTTAGTAAAATACTCCTAAAATGGCTGCTTCTGATACTGTTATAAAAATTTTAAGAGAAGGCCCCCAGTCTGCGAAGGTTCTATATGACAGACTGGGCGTGAGTCAGCCGATGTTATCGCGCCTAATCAATCAGCTTGGAGAATCCATTCTTCGCTTTGGTAAAGCACGGCAAACTCAATACGCACTAACCCGTAAAATTAGCGCCCACGCATCGTTCCCGCTTTATCGCGTTTCGACAACGGGGAATTTAGCGCAATGGGGGATATTGCATCCCATCATGCCGACAGGATATTTGGTTGAAATTTTTGCAACCGCTACACTTGAATCGCGTTCTGAAGTTCATCAGGGATTGCCTTGGTTTTTACAAGACATGCGTCCTCAGGGTTTTATTGGAAGAGCCTTTGCCAGATGCCACGGCCCCGTGTTGGGCTTGCCGCCCGACCCCACACGCTGGAGTGATGACCAAACCTTATTAGCCCTTGCAAATATTGGCTATAACGTTCCGGGAAATTTAATTGTAGGGGAAGAATCCGCTTCCTACTTTCAAACCGCAGCCCTGTTTTCTAAGATTGATTTAGAAAATCAATCTCCCGCTGACGACACTCGGCAACAAAATTATCCTGAGTTGGCACGTAAGGCACTGCTTGGTGAATTTGTTGGCTCTTCTGCCGGCGGTGAACAGCCAAAATTCAATATTGAAATCTTGCGTGCTGGGCAACCTCTTCATGTCATCGTCAAGTTCACTCCACCCCAAGACAACGCGGCAACACAACGCTGGCGTAGCCTGTTGATCTGTGAACACATCGCCTTTCAACTATTAAGAGAGTCGTTTTTGTGTAGTACGAGTGAATTACTCACCATTGAGGTAAACGGCATATCGCAACTATTTTTTGAAGTCCCGCGTTTTGATCGAATCGGCGGCAATGGTCGCAACGGTGTCGTTTCACTCAAGACACTGGATGATGAATTCACGGGGTTAGCCAGCGACTGGCCAAAAATTGCTGCCGCCTTGGTAAAAGCAGGCAAGCTGACCGAGGCCGTCTATCAACAGGTACAAAAACTGTATGCTTTTGGGGTACTTATTGGCAATAGCGATATGCATTCAGGCAACCTGTCTTTTTTTGTTGACGATGTCAGTAAACAAGCACCGCAATTCACCCTTGCGCCGGTGTACGACATGTTGCCCATGAGCTTAGCGCCCCGTGCTTCCGGACAAATTCCCGATGCGTTATCCCTGCCAAAAATTGGCGTTAATCCACCGTTAGAGGTTTGGAAAGAAATGATGCCGCTGGCAATACAATACTGGCGCCAAGTAGCCGCCCATCCCAGTGTGGCAGAAGATGTAAAACAAATGGCCTTAAACCAAGCAGACATCTTGTCACGTCCCTTTAACGAACCGGTCAGGCAGGTAAATTAAGTGAACAAATCAAAACTCAAGTCCTACGCCCCGCAAGCCAGTAAGGACTTTATCGCCGCGCTCAGCCGTGGCGACCGAGGCGCAGTCGCTCTAATAGGTATCACTAAGCTAAAAAGCTAAATTTTCAAAACGATTTTCACCTATCTTTCACTACTTACCAAAACTTACTTTTTTTCTGAATTCAGAAAAACACTGAAAACCTCAAGAAACGATATGTTTCAACGCTTTCCGTCGTAATTCCATCACACTGACATATCAAAATGAAGGTAAATTAAAGTAGTAAACGGTGGGTTTTAGGAAAAGAAAAAGCCGCTAACTCATTGAATTAACGGCTTTTATTTTGGGGTGGCTGATGGGACTCGAACCCACGACAACTGGAATCACAATCCAGGACTCTACCAACTGAGCTACAGCCACCACGATACAAAGATTGAATGCTAGTAAAGCAACAATGCGATTTTAGCACGAGCTTGTTAAAACGCCAAACATTGAAATATTCAATCCAGTAGCGGTCTTGAAGCATTGGATAAATTGAGGAGTGCTAAAGGCCATCTGTGGGATGGTCGAGCTTGTATAAAAGACTAGTTTGGTGCCGAAAATTTTAATTTATGGTGTGGAACATTGTGGCGTTAGCATATGCGTGACAAGTGAATTAAGTTGCAAGTGAGCGGCTATTTTAATGACCTAAAACCAGTGTGTTTTATTGAACCTCATTAAATTAAAACGCAACAATATGCTCAGGAGAATCGCTATAAATAGATCGCTAAAAATCACTTTTCGATACCAGGTTTAAGAATCTTTGTACGTTAAACCTGAATTATTCAGTTCGTCTTTGAGGTAATTTTATTTTAACCTCAATAGATTTTGCTTTATTTTGATAAAGCATTTTTCCGATACAACGCCGACTGTGCGTGCGCTTGCAAACCTTCTCCAAACGCGAGCGTAGCTGCAATTGCGCCAAGATTTTGCGCGCCTTGTGGTGAAACCTGAATTAAGCTGCTGCGTTTTTGAAAATCGTATACCCCAAGCGGCGATGAAAAACGCGCCGTACCGGAAGTGGGCAATACGTGGTTGGGCCCCGCGCAATAATCACCCAAGGATTCCGAGGTGTAGCGCCCCATAAAAATAGCACCCGCGTGTTTTATTTTTGGCAACCAAGCTGCTGGGTCTTCCACCGACATTTCCAGGTGCTCAGGCGCGATGCGATTGCTGATGCGGCAAGCTTCGTCTAAATCGGTGACGTGAATCAATGCGCCGCGATTTTCTAGCGCGGTTTGAATAATTTCTTTGCGCGGCATTTGGACGAGTAATTTTTCGGCACTAGCAGCAACCGCAGCGATGAAGTCGGCATCTGGCGATAGCAAAATGGCTTGTGCCAGTTCGTCGTGTTCCGCTTGCGAAAATAAGTCCATGGCAATCCAATCCGGATTAGTTTGGCCATCGCAAATCACTAAAATTTCTGATGGTCCAGCAATCATATCGATGCCGCACACGCCAAATACGCGCCGTTTAGCAGCGGCAACATAGGCGTTGCCTGGTCCGACAATTTTATCGACCTTAGGAATCGTTTTCGTGCCGTAAGCCAGCGCAGCAACAGCTTGCGCGCCGCCAATGGTGAACACGCGATCCACGCCAGACAGATATGCTGCTGCCAATACCAATTGGTTTTTTATCCCGTCAGGTGTCGGTACAACCATGATCAATTCCGCTACACCAGCCACTTTGGCGGGCAAGGCGTTCATTAATACCGAGGAAGGATAGGCGGCTTTACCGCCGGGGACGTATAGACCAACGCGATCCAGCGGGGTAATTTGCTGACCTAAAATCGTGCCATCTTCGTCGGGGTAGCGCCAAGAGGCTTGCTGTTGTTTTTGATGATAAGCAGTGACGCGCTGTGCGGCTTGTTCAAGCGCAGTTTTTTGCGCTATTGGCAACTCATTGAAAGCATTAAATAATTCGGCTTTTGGCAATTCCAGCGCCGCAGCATTAGCAATCGGTAAGCGATCAAAACGATGGGTATATTCCAGTACTGCTTCGTCGCCGCGCCGTTTCACGTCAGATAAAATCTTTGCCACGGTGGCTTCTAATTGTTCATCGGCGGTTTCTTCAAACGCTAATAGTTGATTCAGTTGGGTATCAAAATCAACGTGTTGAGTGGAAAGGCGAGTGATATTCATTGCACAGCTCCGGCGAACGCATCCAACATGGGTTGAATCAGAGCGCGTTTGAGTTTTAAAGAGGCTTGGTTTACGACCAAGCGCGAGGAAATTTGCGCGATTTCTTCCACCGCGACTAAATGATTGGCTTTTAATGTACTACCGCTACTGACCAAATCGACAATCGCATCCGATAAGCCCACCAGAGGCGCTAATTCCATTGAGCCATATAACTTAATTAGATCTACGTGCACTCCTTTGGCGGCAAAGTGTTCGCGCGCAGTTTTTAAATATTTGGTTGCTACACGCAGACGCGCACCTTTTTTGATTGCTGCTTGATAATCAAAATCATTGCGCACCGCCACCATCATTCGACATTTGGCAATATTTAAATCAATCGGTTGATACAAGCCCACGCCACCATGCTCGTTCAACACATCTTTACCCGCCACGCCTAAATCTGCCGCGCCATATTGCACATAAGTTGGCACATCGGATGCGCGCACAATAATCAAACGCACATCAGCACGGTTGGTTGGCAAAATTAACTTGCGCGAAGATTCTGGGTCTTCCAGCGCGGTAATGCCAGCTGCTTGTAGCAAGGGCAAGGTTTCTTCAAAAATACGACCTTTGGATAAGGCAATGGTAATCATCGTGTTGGTTTTAACGAATTTTAAAGGCGCGCATTCTAGCCCAAAAGTGTGAATCATTTTCGCCTGTTCTGCGCTAAAAGCCTGTTTGATTCCAAAAAATTAGTCATTATTTGACTGGGCAAAGGTGGATGGGGAGAGTTTTTCAGGGCTGGATTTATTAAGGTAACGCTGAATAAATAAACTGTTCGTTAAGGGTTTGGTTAAGTTATTGATTTATATGATATTTATTGCCTTTTAGATTAGGTAAACTCACTCCGAATTAGGTAAATCAACGTTGCCTTAAGTCTTTACCATCAAAAATTAATTTGCACTGCTCCGGCGACTGGTTAGCCGATAGACTTCAGTGAGGCTATACCCAGCATCCCAGCACAAATCAGAAAGTAAACAGGGCTCTGCATAAGCAGCTCCGCAGTCAGTGACTTTACGCTAAAATCGTATAGCCATCGTTTGGATGGAAATTTCCCGAGGAGAAATGAGCATGATGATTAAATGTTTTTTAGCAGGACTGTTGGCTTGCGCTTCACTTTCTGCCGCAATAGCCGGAGAAGTGACGGTAAGGAATGCTTCGGCAAGTGCGACAGCCCCGGGGCAAGATGTCGGTTTAGCGACACTTACTATCGTAAGTTTGAGTAATGGACAGGTTGTGAGCGTGACCAGTCCTGCCTCTCGTACGGTTGAAATTCACAATATGGTGGTTGAAAATGGCGTGATGAAAATGCGTAAAGTAGATGGGATTACCTTAAGTGCCAATAAACCGGTGAGCCTAGAAGACAGTGGTAAACATCTGATGTTGATAGGACTTAAAAAGCCTTTAGTCGCCGGTGAAACGGTACCATTAAACGTGACAGTGCGCTTTCCAGATATGCACGAAGAGCAGATTGCGGTAAATGCAAAAGTTCAACCTTTAATCTCAATGCACCACCATCACTGATTTATTCCGTTCGCGAGGCACAATCAAGGGCTGGACTATGACTATAAGGTGTAATGCCACCAGTACATGCTTCGTCCTTCAATAAATTGATAGCTAACGTTTTATTTAATCAGTGTTTCCTTATTGGGATAAATAGATCAAAGTTAGTTTTGATTATTTTTAATAAAGCTGTATAATGTTTACTTGAAATCGCGCTCGTAGCTCAGCTGGATAGAGTACTTGGCTACGAACCAAGGGGTCAGGGGTTCGAATCCCTTCGAGCGCACCATATTTGTTGTTTAGAATCAATGACTTAGCGATTTATTGCTAAGTCATTTTTCTTTCCAAAGTGCTTACTGTCACCGAAACGTCACGTAAGGCTTGACGACGGTTAACGAAGTCAGCCAAATGCACAGTCGATAAATGCGCATACCGCCGCACCATCTCGGAACTCTCCCATCCCCCCAGTTCTTGCAGGACATGAAGCGGTGTTCCATCTTGCGCATGCCAACTTGCCCACGTATGGCGTAAATCGTGCCACCTAAAATCAGTTAAACCCACTGACTTGCAGGCCTTACGCCAAGTAAAGGTTGCCGTCTGAATCACGGGATTGCCTTCATATACAAATACAAACTTATCATGCTGACCTGCCCATCGTTTCAGAATCGCTACCGCGTTTTCAGATAGTGGAACGGGGATCGGCTTATTCGCTTTCGCTTGGTCCGGATGGATCCAAGCCGTAAAGCGTTCAAGATCAACTTGCGCCCATTCCAAGTGCGTTACATTCGAACGACGCAACCCTGTTTCCAAGGTAAAGCGCATCATTTCAGACAAATGAAAAGGCAGTGCATCAAGAAGTGCTTCCGCTTTCTCTCGTGTAATCCACGAAATCCGCCGAGTCGCTTCTTTTTGCAACTTAACCGTGGGAACATGATCAATCCACTCCCACTCATCTCGTGCCAGTCGCAACACCGCACGAATGATTTCCAATGTCCGATTCACCGTAGCAGGTTTAGGATTGATTGCTCGATCCGGCCCCTTGCTGCGAGGAATCGTGTA
>JAVHQT010000060.1:0-2503 GCA_036171275.1 Gallionellaceae bacterium
ATTTTGAGCATCCTGTACAAAGCCACCCCACAGGAAGTGCGGATGTTGTTAATCGACCCTAAAATGTTGGAACTCTCTGTTTATGAAGGGATTCCGCATTTATTAGCGCCGGTGATTACCGATATGCGCCAAGCGGCTTCCGGCTTAAATTGGTGCGTACAGGAGATGGAAAAACGCTACAAATTGATGTCGGCACTCGGTGTTAGAAATATCGCCGGTTTCAATCAGAAATTGCGCGAAGCGGTAAAAAGTGGGCAGCCTTTAACGAATCCCTTTACCCTGACTCCAGAAAATCCTGAGCAATTAGAAGCTTTGCCGCTCATCGTGGTGTTCATTGACGAACTCGCCGATTTGATGATGGTGGTGGGAAAAAAAGTCGAAGAATTGATTGCGCGCTTAGCCCAGAAAGCCCGCGCTTCCGGCATTCATCTGGTGTTGGCAACGCAACGTCCGTCGGTGGATGTGATCACCGGACTGATTAAAGCCAACGTGCCGACCCGTGTGGCGTTTCAGGTTTCAAGTAAAATTGATTCGCGTACTATTCTCGACCAAATGGGTGCAGAAGCCTTATTAGGGCAAGGCGATATGCTGTATCTGCCGCCCGGCACTGGCTATCCGCAACGGGTGCATGGTGCGTTTGTGTCCGACCAAGAAGTGCATCGGGTGATTGAACATTTGAAAGCGCACGGCGAAGCCAACTATATTGACGGCGTGTTAAATTCGCTGGAAGAAAGCGAAGAAGCGACGGGAACGCAAGAAGGTAGCGGCGATGCTGAGGCTGATCCGGTGTACGACCAAGCCGTTGCCGTGGTGCTGAAATCACGCCGCGCCTCGATTTCTTTTGTGCAACGCGAATTACGCATCGGTTATAACCGCGCGGCCCGCCTGATTGAGCAAATGGAAAAATCCGGCATCGTTAGCAGTATGCAAACCAATGGTAACCGCGAAGTGATTGCGCCGAATCGAGAAGCGTAAGCGCATAAAAATATGCATTCGCGGGTGTTGCAACACATTCTGATTTTAATTCCCCTTTATTTGCAGCGGTGGCAGGCGCATTCTGACGGGTAGTGAGTTTTTGAATGGCGCGGCACAGATTTTTATGGCTTTCCAAGCAGAAGTGCCGCATAGCAGAAGCTTGGCATTTGAATTTTATCAGTGCCCTAAAAAAAATCTTCCCAGCAACTGTTTTTTTAGATACGATGCGATCTCAGATTCTCACTACACCTTCAATTTATTCTGCTGTGCCTTTTTAAACCCCTACTTTAAAGCGAGAGACAATATGAGCGAGCACATCCGTTACGTAACCGATGACCTGTTTACGACTGAAGTTTTACAATCCCCCCTGCCAGTATTAGTGGATTATTGGGCAGAATGGTGCGGACCTTGTCGCATGATTGCGCCGATTTTAGAAGAGGCTGCCAAAGAATATGCCGGACGCCTAACCGTTGCTAAAGTCAATGTTGATGAAAATCAACAAACACCCCAAAAATACGGTGTACGGGGTATTCCGACCTTGATGTTGTTTAAAAACGGTAATGTTGAAGCCACGAAAGTCGGCGCATTATCTAAATCACAACTCAGCGCATTTATTGACAGCCATCTTTGAAATAGAATTAGCCGCACCGCTTTCCATCTAATAACTTCAATATATTCAGGTGTTTAGCTGTGCGGTTTATCCCCCGCTAACCTTCCCTATTTTTACCTCTTAACCTCCGCAACACTCTATCTATGCACTTATCTGACTTAAAAATAAAACATATTACTGAATTGGTCGAAATGGCCACTGTCAATCAAATTGATAACGCGAATCGAATGCGTAAACAGGATTTGATTTTTGCCTTGCTTAAAAATCAGGCCAAGAAAGGAGAGAGTATTTTTGGAGAGGGTACGTTAGAAGTGCTGCCAGATGGCTTTGGTTTTTTACGCTCACCTGATACCTCTTATTTGGCAGGACCAGATGATATTTATGTCAGCCCCAGTCAAGTAAGGCGTTTTAATTTGCACACCGGCGATTCAATTGAAGGCGAGATTCGCACACCTAAAGAAGGTGAACGCTATGTGGCGCTGGTTAAAGTCGATAAAGTCAACGGCGACGCGCCGGAAAACGCCAAGAATAAAATTCTGTTTGAAAACTTGACCCCACTGTTTCCAACCAAACAAATTATGCTGGAACGGGATATTCGCGCCGAAGAAAATATCACCGGACGCATCATTGATATCGTCGCGCCTATTGGCAAAGGGCAGCGCGGCTTATTAGTTGCCTCACCAAAATCGGGTAAAACCGTGATGCTGCAACACATTGCGCATTCCATTGCCGCCAATAATCCTGATGCGACCTTGATTGTGTTGTTGATTGACGAACGCCCTGAAGAAGTGACTGAAATGAGCCGTTCCGTGCGCGGAGAAGTCGTTGCTTCCACCTTTGACGAGCCGGCGACGCGCCATGTGCAAGTAGCAGAAATGGTGCTTGAAAAAGCCAAGCGGCTGGTTGAACATAAAAAAG
>JAVHQT010000061.1:0-2483 GCA_036171275.1 Gallionellaceae bacterium
GAGAGAATGCCTCAGCAGTGACGAATTCCGTTTACACAAAAGTCAGGACACCCTCATAATTTCAGTTACGACGAATGGACGCTTGTGTACTACGACAAGCTGCCCAATTTCTGGTGTTGATATCATCGCGCTAGTGGACATCTGTGGATTGTTTTCTGTAGTAATTTCTCAATCAAAAATACGCACCCATTTTGCCCATCCATATTGATATTTTTCATACCAAGTGGAAGCGAATGCATTGTATTCAAGTAGGCTGTACTGTTTAGCCTAACCGAAACTGACCGCAGTATATTTCTTTCCTGGCTCACCAGACGAGCCACCGCAATGGCAGATCGCTCGACAGGAGATGAAACGTGCCTAATTCGAGCATCCGCTCAGATCCAACCAATATCTTTCGGCTTACGAAATGCCGACGCAACTTTGTCACACTCTGAAATTGGAATACCCATTCTCGCCTCGAAGAAAGTCCTCCACTCTCGCACCTGCCGAGCAATTCGATCAACAATGCTGGAAGCTCGGGGTGGGAGCAAGCCAAATTGCCCCGCATGGCTCAACGCATTATCAAGCGTAGCCAGTCGCCCATGTTCACCAACACCTAAATGCAAATAGCGCTCATGGCCCATTTTCGGCTTCGGCAGCACATCGTATAGAGGACTGAGCATCCAGCCTCGCGCACTTTCATCCCATACAAAGGCGTGATTTCGGAGGTGGTCATCATCGTTGCCGACTAGAATATTAAACACCATTCGTGCAAACAATTCCTCACGGTCAGATTGCACAAACCCGCTTGCACCCAGTTCAGACAATTTACGAGCAATACCCGAATAACTCGCCGTGGGGGACTCAGTCTCATGCAAGCCCAGTAGCGTGAGGGCGCTCACCACATGCTTGCGTGATAGCTTCCCATCTTCCTTGACGATCCGATCGAAACGCTCGATCAGCATAATTTGACGTCCACCAGGCACTGCCACTAATTCTGTCTTGGGTACATTTAGACCGCATTCGCGTGCCAGTTCAAGACAGGCTTGCTCAATTTGTGGAACATTAAATGCGTCGCCCTGAGCAGGAAATTTCGCCAGCCAAACCTTTCCGTCTTTTGTGACGACTGCTTTGGGTCGCGCACCACCCATGCTTGGACCTGCATCAAATAGCTGCCGCAGATGCTCAGGCAACTGCTCGTGACACTGCACTCGATCGGCAGCCTCAAGAAGGTAAGGCAAATCCATCACGTTGGGCATGAGCCCACTGCTTTCCCCTGCGGACGGACTCATCCGAAAATCTAGCGCACCAAAACGGTTTGATCCTGCGTGCATCAGATATTCTGATTCCTTTAGGCTATTGGGTTCGGCTCTGAGTTTGTTTTCAATAACGCGTCGTCCCCACGCATCAGGCATGGCGTCACGGACGGCACCAAACAGCTCCAAGCCATTACAGGGTTCGTAGATACGTTTGCTACCAGGCTGCGCCCCAGACAAAGGCAAACTAACGGGATCAACAGGGATTGCTTTGGGGCGTTCCAGGTAAATCCTGCCATACCCAAACATGGACGCACGAACCTGTGTTCCTTCTTCCAGCATCGTCAGTTTTCCGGCAGGAACAGCAGTCGTCTCGCTAGACAGATAAACGAATACGGTCGTTTCCCAAGGCTTAGAACTCATAATCGTCCTCAGACTTATTGCGTTTTCCCGATGCGCGTTTGCGGACGCTTGATGCACGCTGCTGCTGGCCGAGCACATCTGCATCCGGGTCAGACACTTTTTCGAGGAGATGGAGAAGATTACAGGTTTGCAATGCAAGTAACCACGCCCCAATACGGACAGCAACATCACCGCGCTCAATTCGATCTAACGTTGGTGCGCTGATACGAGCGCGCTCAGCAAAATCAACGCGCCTCATATTTCTAGCAAGGCGTGCCAAGCGCACCGCCTTGCCCAATTTCTTGGCGGCAAAAACGGTGTCAGGAGAGGCAAAACTGGCTTCTGGGCGCGGCATAATGTCAGCCTAGTTAATTTACTAGGCGCAGATTACCACCCCCCCTCTCTCTCATGCAAGAAAAAACCTATTATTTTTATCATACTTGATAACTTACGTGCATTGTTTATCAGGTTTGATGAATCTCTGAATATCATAGCCATCATCTTCCAAGATGATTGGCAATCACTCATAAGCAGCAAGGAAACTCGCACGCCAAGGTAGATTCATCCTCAGCAATGGGCGCAGGTTCAATCCCCAAACGCGCAATTGAACTGAAGTTCGCAGACTCTCTACCGCCGAGGAAACGTCAGTATGAATTTCTGATAATATGCTTGTCGTACAAGGGTTTTAGGCAACTACAATCACCAGAGATCAAAACGATCAACCGCTGGCATGCGCGAGATAGAATTTGTAGGGTTGTAGCCGCCCCACCACCATGAGTAAATTAGGTTTGGTTTATTCATGATGGGGATGACCTGGTTTCGACAGTGAGCAGATAGGTTTCGGGG
>JAVHQT010000062.1:0-37749 GCA_036171275.1 Gallionellaceae bacterium
CCATCCGCGACGGGGTGATCGTGGCGTTGCTGCCCCAGGCGGAAGCGCGGGCGCGCTTCGCGCCGGGCCAGGTGGTCAGCCGGCCGGCATCGGCCTTGCTGCCGGGCCTGGTCAACGCCCATTGCCACAACCCCTGGGAACTGTGAACCAAACAACGGTGGCACAGCACGTAAGATAGCGTAGTACGGTGTGAAGTACCAAACTGGGGCAATATGTTCTGGCGTTTTCATTGGGTTTGCAGGAACGAAATTATTAGCTTCAATGAAGTAGCCACCGATTTCGGGTGCAAAGAAAATAATAGCGCAGAACACAATCAAAAACGCAACTGCAGCAACCGCATCTTTAATCACGAAATAAGGAAAAAATGGAATGCCATCGAGTGGGTGTCCATCGGGTCCTTTATGTTTCTTGATTTCAATTCCGTCTGGGTTATTAGAGCCAACGTGGTGCAGCGCAATAATGTGTGCCCCAACAATGCCGACCAGTAACAACGGAACTGCAATAACGTGTAACGCAAAGAAGCGATTTAAGGTGGTGTCTGAAACAACAAAGTCGCCGCGAATCAGAATCGATAAATCATGCCCAATGAAAGGTACAGACGAAAATAGATTCACAATCACTTGTGCGCCCCAGAATGACATTTGACCCCATGGCAATAGATAGCCCATAAACGCTTCTGCCATTAACGCCAGATAAATAATCATGCCGATAATCCACAATAATTCACGCGGTTTACGATATGAGCCGTACATTAAGCCCCGGAACATATGTAAATAAATCACGATGAAAAACATGGAGGCGCCAGTGGAATGGATGTAACGTAAAATCCAACCCAATTGCACATCACGCATGATGTATTCCACTGAGGCAAACGCGAAGAGTGCATCGGGTTTGTAATTCATGGTCAGGAAAATGCCGCTGACGATTTGAATCACTAGAACCAAGACGGCTAAGCCACCAAAGAAATACCAAAAGTTGAAATTTTTTGGTGCGTAATACTCGGAAGCGTGTTCTTTCCAAGCCGAGACGACAGGGAAGCGCTCGTCAACCCAACCCAGAAGATTTTTAAGTAAGTTCATTATGCGGCTCCTCCTTTGCTGTCATCACCGACCAAAATTTTGGTTTCACTCAAGTATTTGTGCGGAGGAATAATGAGGTTGGTTGGTGCTGGAACGCCTTTAAATACGCGAGCTGCCAAGTCGAATCTGGAACCATGGCACGGACAAAACCAGCCACCGGGCCATTGCGCACCCAAATCCGCAGGTGAAACTTCAGGGCGAAAATTGGGGGAGCAACCAAGGTGAGTACAGACACCCAACACAACTAAAACTTCAGGCTTGATGGAGCGGGTTGCGTTGTTGCAGTATTCTGGCTGTTGCGGTACGGAAGATGAAGGATCGGCTAAATCGCCATCGTGTTTTGCCAATAAATCCAACATTTCTTTGGTGCGACGAACAATCCAAACGGGCTTGCCTTGCCACTCAATGCTAATCATTGTGCCTGGCTCAATTGCGCTAATGTCCACTTCCACTGGTGCACCTGCGGCTTTTGCGCGTTCACTGGGCATTAAACTCAAAACAAACGGTGCGCCTGCGCCTGCAGCTGCCAGACCCCCTGCTGCGGCTGTTGCAGCGATAAGTAATCGCCGCTTACTGTGATCTACGGTATCAGTCATATCCTTTTTCCTCTGTATTAAAGCGTTTTATAGTTTGACAGCTGATTTTAATTATTTCGTGCGCCTTGTTTGACCCATTTTCTCAAGATCAAAATGTACTGACGGTCTAAAGTGCCTGCTGCATTCAGTCCCATTGGCATTTTTAGCCCACGATTGGTGCCGGTGAGCAATTTTGTAAAGGTACTGACTTCGCTATTGCCGGCAATAACCACTGGACCGTAGCGTGTGCCTTTCATTAAGCCTTCATAGGAAGTGAGATCTAATCCGCTTTTCTTATACCCTCTACCCCCATTTTGGTGACAGCTAATGCAGTAGTCATGCAAAATGGGTTGTACGTCATTTTTGAAACTGACTTCGTCTGTTCCCAATACTTTAACCGCAGCATCATTTGCAGCACCTTCACCTTCAAGTCCCATCGCATTGAGTGAGAGCACGGCAAGCAAAGCTCCTCCCAATAACATTTTAATTTTCATTGATTACTCCCTGTCAAATAGGCTTGATATTAATAAAACTACCTAAAAATCAAGCAATCTGGCCTGCGCAGCGGAATGGCGCTGCCCCATGAAGCGGAATAAAAGATTTAATCTGACTGAATATCTACCAATAATTACGGCTATTTAGCGTGACTTCAGTTAGGGGCGGAATAGTACGCAACGCAGGTTCAGAATGCAATATCATCAATCACGCTTTTTAGCCACTTTTCGACAGTGTCTTGATTTCGTTAAGGCTCTGCTACAATTAGAACAGGCGGCAATTGCTTCAGTCTTAATTGCACGCGACCAACTTCGGTTTATTTCTCCCTCAATTCAGCCTAAGACTGGCGCATTTTTAACGCGGCAGGCCGAGGTTATTTCTGAAAGTTTTAAGATGACATTTGCAACGCTCGGTTTATCCGAAGAAATCCTCCGCGCCGTTTCTGAACGCGGTTATATCGAACCAACCCCGATTCAAGCGCAAGCCATTCCGGTGATTTTAAAAGGCGGAGACCTGATGGGCGGTGCACAAACTGGTACAGGCAAAACGGCTGGTTTTACCTTGCCATTGTTGCAGCGCCTGATGGCGAAACCCATTGCGGGCAAAGCGTTTATTCGAGCCTTAGTGCTCACGCCAACGCGCGAACTGGCGGCGCAAGTGGAAGAAAGTGTGCGTGAATATGGCAAATATTTGCCGCTGCGTTCCATGATGATGTTTGGCGGCGTCAATATCAATCCGCAAATAAAACAACTGCATGGACGGGTGGATATTTTGGTGGCAACACCAGGTCGATTACTAGACCATCTGCAACAAAAGACCGTCGATTTGTCGCACGTGGAAATTTTGGTGCTGGACGAGGCGGATCGCATGTTGGACATGGGATTTATTCGCGACATTAAAAAGATTTTGGCGATTTTGCCTAAACAGCGGCAAAACCTGCTTTTTTCCGCTACTTTTTCCGATGAAATTAAATTACTGGCCGAAGGCTTATTGACCAATCCAGCCTTGATTGAAGTCGCGCGCCGCAATCAAACCGCCGAGCTAATTGAGCAACGCGTTTATCCTGTGGACAGAGAAAAAAAACGTGCTTTGCTGACTCAGCTCATCAAGGAAAAAAACTGGTTTCAGGTACTTGTTTTTACGCGCACCAAGCATGGCGCCAATAATTTGGCAGAATTCCTCAATAAAGACGGCATTTCTGCGATGGCGATTCACGGTAACAAAAGCCAAGCGGCTAGAACGCGGGCGTTGGCAGAATTCAAAAGCGGCAAATTGCAAGTGTTGTGCGCCACCGACATTGCCGCGCGTGGTATCGATATTAATGAATTGCCACACGTAGTGAACTTTGAATTGCCCAACGTGGCGGAAGATTATGTGCATCGCATTGGGCGCACTGGACGCGCGGGCAGCAACGGTGAAGCCAGTTCGCTGGTGTGTATTGATGAGAAAAAATTGTTGCACGACATCGAACGTTTGATTAAACGTGAAATTCCAGTCGTACAAATACCGGGTTTTGAGCCTGACCCGCGCATTAAAGCCGAACCGATTTTGAACGGTTCGAATCGCGGTGGTGGGAGTGGTGGACGAGGTGGACAAGTGCAGGCACGAAGTCAATCCGCACCACGTGCCGGTGGCGCGCCCCGCACGGGCAATAAACCGTCCGCAGGAAATGGCGCTGGTCGCGGCGCAGCCCCGGTGTTGCATCGTTCTGGTGGACGCGGTCGATGAGCGAAGCGTTTAACCCCGAACAGGTCATCGCTGACACGCAATACTGGTTAGAGCGGGCAGTCATTGGGCTGAATTTGTGTCCGTTTGCCAAAAGCGTGCACATCAAAAATCAAATTCGCTATGTAGTGAGCGAAGCGAGCACGCCACAAGCGCTATTGCAAGAATTGCTACGTGAATTTGAAGTGTTGGCAGAGGCGAATCCTAAAGAAATTGATACGACGCTACTGATTCATCCCTATGTTTTGACCGATTTTCTCGACTTTAATGACTTTTTGGAAACGGTGGATGAAGCGCTGCAAGTTGTTGATTTAATTGGTATTTTGCAAGTTGCTAGTTTGCATCCGGCGTATCAGTTTGCCGATACGGAAAGTAATGATATTAGCAACTTTTCGAATCGTTCACCCTATCCAACGCTGCATATTTTACGTGAAGAAAGCGTCGACGCAGCGGTTGCTGCGTTTCCCGAAACCGAGCAAATTTTCGAAAAAAACATTCAGACTTTAGAAAATTTGGGGCACGAAGGCTGGCGGGCACTGGGTTTAAGAACCGGACATAAAACTTAATCAAGCACTGATTTAACTGACCGTTCGCCCTGAGCGCTTCGATAAACTCTGGAAAGTCTAGTTAAAAGCTACGTTAACGTATTGATTAGATGATGCTTATTCTGTCATGGTTCGGCAATGCAGACCTGTGTACATCGAAGCGCTGTGCAGGTATTGCTGAGGTTTTAGGTGCTGAGAGTCATGGTTTTTCGCTTGCGGTCTCTCCACCAGCGGAATAATTCAGCGCTTTCTGATCGGGGCGCATGTTTTAATCCTAGGCTAATGGTTCGTGCTGATTGAAAATCGCGCTATCTGCGGGCAAATTTTCGCTGAGACGCTTACAGACCGGCAATATTCCGGCTGCCTGCGCAAGGTTTAAATGACTGATTTTTTTGCTTGCACGGAAATCATAAAATTCGTTATTAATCAATAAGTTACAAATTATGAGAGCAAGTTTCAAGTCACTTTGAGTTGAATGCGACGGTTTTTTGCGTTTTAATGGCAACGATTTAATTTTATGAAGGAGTCAAAATGCAATTTTTAGAGCGTTTTTTTGAAGGTAGTTTATGGAACAGTCGGTTTATTATTTTGACAGCGGTGATAGGGAGTTTGATTGCCGGCGTTGCCATCTTTTATATGGCAACGGTGGACGTGGTGAATCTGGTCGGTCACGTTGTTCACTACTCTGATGCGGATTTGACAGATATTGCCCGTAAAGCACTGCATGACGACACGGTGACGCATATTGTTGAGGTAGTGGATGGCTATTTGTTGGCGACGGTCATGTTGATTTTTTCTCTGGGGCTGTACGAACTGTTTATTAGTGATATTGACCAAGCGCACGGCACTAAAGCTTCCAGCAAGATTCTTGTCATCAGCAGTTTAGACGACTTGAAAGGGCGCTTGGCTAAAGTCATTATTATGATTTTGATTGTCACCTTGTTTGAACATGCCTTACATCTAGAAATTAAATCCCCACTCGATTTATTATATTTAGGTGGCAGCATTACCTTGGTTGCCTTGGCACTGTATTTGTCACATGCGGGAGAAAAATCGCACGACGACAATGCCGCTGAGCAAGTCAGTGAAGAAGATCTTCATGCCGAGCCACATCATGCCGACGTTCGACATAGCGATGCGCTGCATCATTCTGATTCAAAAGTGATCCATCGATGAACGCCATCCGCTCTCTGTTTTTGCTCTGCGCTTGCTGTTTGGCAACGCCGCTTCTGGCGCAAGATTTTAACTTTACCGATACACAAGGAAAAATACAGCGTTTAGCCGATTATCGCGGCAAATGGGTGTTGGTGAATTTTTGGGCAACTTGGTGCCCGCCCTGCCAACAAGAAACGCCGGATTTGGTTGCCATGCACAATGCGCACGGCGAATTCAACATTGCGGTTATCGGCGTTGCGCTCGATTCCACGCGCCCCGCCGTAGCGCAATTCGCTAACCAATTTAAGATCAATTACCCTTTGGTTATCGGCAGTTACACCATGGCGGAATTGCAAGTGGGCACGGTTGATGTACTGCCAACCTCGTATTTGTATGACCCTTCCGGTAAGTTGGTTAGCTACCAGGAAGGTGCAGTGACCCGAGCCGAAATCAAAAAATATATCGCGCTTAAAACCAAAAAGAAATAAAGCCAACTCGGTTTTAATTTGCACAGGAAAACAGCTTGGCTGTTTTTTTTGTGGCGCTGAAGCGGGTTTAAAGCCATCAACCGCGCTTAGTCAAAACCCTAATCGCCGAGCTGCGTCAGCATAATTGCTGATGAAGATTATTTGTAAGCTATTGATTATTAAGGATATTTTATGAGTCGTTGGTTAAAAGATAATTCGCAATCAGTTGGCGGCACGCCGTTAGTGAGGCTGAATCGACTGGGGGATGGTTCAAGTGCGCTTATTTTGGCAAAAATTGAAGGGCGTAATCCTGCCTACTCAGTTAAATGCCGCATTGGTGTTGCGATGATTGATGATGCACAAAAGCGCGGCGTCCTGACTGCAGGTAAAGAGTTGGTCGAACCGACTAGCGGTAATACCGGCATCGCTTTGGCTTTCGTGGCGGCGGCGCGTAGTATTCCGATTACGCTGACTATGCCAGAAACCATGAGTATTGAACGGCGTAAATTGTTGACCGCTTATGGCGCGAAACTGGTTTTAACCGAAGGCGCAAAAGGCATGAGTGGCGCGATTGCTAAAGCAGTCGAAATTGCTACCTCGGATGACAAATATGTACTTTTGCAGCAATTTGATAATCCGGCGAATCCTGCCATTCACGAAGCCACGACTGGACCTGAAATTTGGAATGATACCGATGGAAATGTTGATATTTTTGTTTCCGGCGTCGGCACTGGCGGCACCATTACTGGCGTGTCACGGTACTTTAAAAAGGGACGGGGTAAGCTCATTCAGACCGTCGCCGTCGAACCTGCGGGCAGCCCTGTTTTAACCCAGATGCGTCAAGGCGAGCCGATTAAGCCGGGGCCACATAAAATTCAAGGCATTGGTGCGGGGTTTATTCCAGGGGTGCTAGACCTTGATTTGATTGATGATATTGAGCAAGTGAGCAACGAAGAGGCGGTTTTATTTGCCCAACGCTTGGCGCGCGAAGAAGGTATTTTGGCGGGTATTTCCTGCGGCGCTGCCGTTGCCGTTGCCGTTCGTTTGGCCAAAAGACACGAGAATGCGCATAAAACAATTGTCGTGGTTTTGCCCGATTCTGGGGAGCGCTATCTGAGCTCCGTTTTGTTTGAAGGTATTTTTGACAAGACTGGTTTGCCGATCTGAGACAGGGCAAATAAAATTGAGTTTGTTTTGGGCGATTGCTCGTTCTTACGCAGCATAAGAACCCGAGAGTCTCGGATTTTCTGCTAAGTCGTAAAGTTAAAAGTCTTTTATAATCAAAATCTTAAACATTAAAATGCACCGGATGGGCGCTTTGGCTTTGGCTGCTTATTCGTGCCGACTGCTGGTTTAGTCATTGTTGGCTATTAAGCTGAGGATGTCGTTCGATAACTCTGCAAACTCTGCATCTTCAAATTGTAAGTGCTTTAGTACCGTGCTTTTCCATGCGCCCCACCATTGATTTTTTAAGCCTAAATGCAAGTCGGCAATATATTCACCGGCTTGAATTAAGCCGATCCAGTTGCAAATTTCGATGTCAACCTGATTGTTTAAGTCGGAAAAAATCGTTAAATCATGGTGATGTAAAATCGCTTGCGACACTGAGTTGGGCAGCAACCAACTACGCGCCAGCAAGTTGCCAACGACCGCGTGGGAGGTTGAATAGCAAAAATTTTCTATTGCAATACTGTCCCCTTCCGCCTTTACTTGTGATGTTAGATTTTCGAGGTAGTTTGGGAATTTCTGCATCAAAACAGGGATGCCGCAGTCATGAAAAAGTCCAACCGTATAAGCATCATCGGCTGAAATCCCGGGAATGTGGTTTGCCAATTTAGACGCGGCAAAAGCAACTAAATTGGAATAATCCCAAAAGCTATCCATGCCGGCTAAATTAGGCACGACGTTGGCTCGCAGCGCGACGTTGCTTAATAAATTAACCGTATTTTTAAGTCCTAAAACTGTTACCGCTTGCTGCACAGAAGAAACGCGATTACGCCGATTAAAGAACGGGGAATTGGCGAGTTTTAACATCGGTGCGGATAAGCCAACATCTTGGCTGATCATGCGCGCGATGCGATTGAGATCGGCATTTTCAGTGCGAATTTCTTTCATCGCATCCATTAGAACAGCAGGGCAGGGCGGTAGGTGAATTCCTTTTAAAACCTGTTCTGCAGTTTGGGTATCCGGCTTTTTTTGCACCTGCAATTCTCCTTGGTAACTTTATGATTTATATGGATATTTTTATTTTGCAAACGGCGGAATTCGACCAACCAACGCCGCTAATAATTGTAGCTCATCATCGTGATGATCGAGCATGGCGGCTGTTTCGACACGAGAATCGCCGTGATTTCTGAGGTAGAGCGGACGGTCATGATGGCTGGCATTGAGCGTGAAAGCGGGGCTCGTTGCATCGTTGAGTTGTACTTCGATTGTGCCGTAACACAAACACAAATACGTTTTGTCTTCATCAACGGCTAGATGACAGGCGGTGCCGCGAATTCCAATGGTCGCCGTTGCGGTGTGGAGTTGTTTATTGCCGCTGCCAAAAACCGATAAGATGCGACCGTTTAGTACGTGCATAAAGTCAGTCAATGCGGTCAGAGCAAATTTTACGTTGCTGTTTTCGCGCTGTAAAAACGCATTATTGCCAATGACATAAACAACTTTTGCTTGAGCTGCGGTGTGGACTGTTTGCCCTGCTTGAATCAACATGCCCAATTTGGCGGGTTGATCGTCGACTGTGACGATGCCGTCAAAAGCAATGATGCCGTGTCGCACTTTGGGTTCGTTTTCAGCCAGCGCTTGTTGCAAGGTTGCCAACACGCCGCAACTCGGTAGTAGTCCGATTCCAAGTAGCTGCTTAAAAAAATTCCGTCTGCTTAAAATCTGTTTTTTTGTCATGGAAGTGGCGTTGCTTTAATCAAACGGATGGCGAAGCACAATCGTTTCGTCGCGATCAGGACCGGTAGAAACCATGTCGATAGGAACTTCGCAAATTTCGGCGATACGCTGTAAATAATTGCGCGCTTGCAATGGCAAATCGGCATAGTGTTTCAAGCCAATGGTGCTGGTAGACCAACCAGGTAGCGCTTCATAAACGGGTTCGCAGCCGGCTAAAGATTCTGCGCCAACGGGCAAAATATCGCTGAATGCGCCGTTGATGTTGTAGCCGACGCCAATCCGCACTGTTTCCATGCCATCCATTACGTCCAATTTGGTGACGCACAAACCGGAAACACCGTTAATTTGAATCGAACGCTTTAGCGCGGCGGCATCGAACCAACCACAGCGCCGTGCGCGTCCGGTGGTTGCGCCAAATTCGTGACCTTTATCCGCCAGATATTTACCAATCGGGTCTTGTTTGTCCACTGCGTCATACAGTTCAGTCGGGAAAGGGCCTGATCCGACGCGTGTCGTGTAAGCCTTGGTAATGCCCAGCACATAATGTAGCGTTTGTGGCCCTACGCCCGCCCCTGCGCACACTGCGCCAGCAATGCAATTGCTCGAGGTGACGAAGGGATACGTGCCATGGTCAATGTCCAGCAGTGTTCCTTGCGCGCCTTCAAAAAGTAGATTTTGTCCTGCCTTGTTGGCGTCATACAGCGCCCGCGGCACGTCCATCACTAAAGGACGCAGACGTTCTGCGAACGCTAAGGTTTGGTCAAGCGTTTGCTGAAAATCGACCGTCTCCGCTTTAAAATACTGTTTCAATACAAAGTTATGGTAATCCAGCACTTCGCCTAATTTGGCCGCGAAACGTTCGCGATAAAAAATATCTTGTAGGCGAATGGCGCGTCTAGCCACTTTGTCTTCATATGCGGGGCCGATGCCACGGCCGGTGGTGCCAATTTTTTCCGCACCTTTGGCGCTTTCCCGCGCTTTATCCAAGGCTTCGTGATACGGCAAAATCAGCGGACAGGCTTCAGAAATTCGCAAGCGTTCATAGACTTTGATGCCAGCAGTCGCCAATTGATCCATTTCTTTGAGCAAGGCCTGCGGTGAGAGCACCACGCCATTGCCGATGTAACACATGACGTGTTCACGTAAAATCCCAGATGGAATCAGGTGTAGAACGGTTTTTTCACCATTGATGACTAGCGTATGTCCGGCGTTGTGTCCGCCTTGAAAACGCACCACGCCGTGCGCATGATCAGTCAGCCAATCGACAATTTTGCCTTTACCTTCATCGCCCCACTGCGTTCCAATCACCACCACGTTTTTAGACATTTTTGTTTCCAATCAAGTTAAGAGGATTACTAAATATTCCCTTTTTTCAGGAAGCACTGAATACATCAACCTTGCGCTTTGCGTCCTTCGATAAACTCAGTAGAGTGTTGTCAAAGGCTAATGTTAAGCGATTGATATATAGAGAATTTATTGTGTTATGGTTCGACAAGGATCGCCTGCGCTAGTCGAAGGAATCACCCCGAAAGGTTGGTTTAATCAGTCAGTTTTTAGGTGTTAATGTCAACCACGCTCCATTGACCTTCGCGCAACACAAGTTCGCGATCAACATTTAGTTCTGCCCAATGTGTGCGATCTTTAAGCAAATCGACAATGACGATTTGACCTGCGCTGCGTAATTGGCGAATCGCCTCGTCAAGGGTAACGTCTGTGATAGCAGGGGCAATAATTGCCTTATTAATCATGTAGTTAGCTAGCAATCCGTGCAATTGGCGTAAATCCATGCTAAAGCCAGTTGCGGCACGGGCACGCCCAAAACTTTTGCCTAAATTGTCGTAACGTCCACCCAAGGCAATCGCATCGTGGCTGCCGGCGTGATAAGCGGCAAACACCATGCCGCTGTGGTATTGATAGCCGCGTAGCTCGGCTAAATCAATGCCGATACTCTGTGCGAAAGGTTGTAATTGTTGCGCACTTTCTGTCAGTTCGTCTAAGGCTAGGTGCAATTCAGGACTGGCTGGCAAGACTTGCCGTGCGTGTTGCAATACCGCCACGCCACCTGACAAAGTGGGTAATTCCAGCAAAGCGTTTTGCACGCTGGTGGGTAACTCAGCAACTAAAGTTTTAAGCGTGGACAGGTCTTTACTTTGCAAGGCGGCAAATAATGCGGTGGCAAATTTTTCTTTTAAATCAATGCCTTGTAGCAAAGCATTTAATACGGCGACGTGACCCAAATCAAGATGAATGCCGCGAATGCCTAACAGATTTAAGGCTTGCAACATTAAACGTTGAATTTCTAAGTCGCTTGCCAAAGTGCCATCGCCAAACAGTTCGGCGCCAATTTGCAGTGGTTCGCGGGTGCGCATCAGACCGGAAGGCAAGGTGTGCAACACACTTCCTGCATAACACAGACGGGTAACGCCTTGGCGATTTAACAGGTGTGCATCAATACGGGCGACTTGCGGGGTAATGTCGGCGCGCACGGCTAAGGTGCGGCCACTCATTTGATCGACCAATTTGAAGCTGCGTAGCTCCATTTCCGCATTGTCGTTAATTAACAAGGATTCGGCATATTCTAACAGGGGCGGGGCGACCAGTTGATAGCCATGAACGTGGAATAAATCCAGTATCGTTCTGCGCATCAGTTCAATCCGCCATGCCTCTTCAGGCAACATATCTTGAATATTTTCAGGCAACAACCAATTGGTCATACTTATTTCATCCAATAAATCAATAATAAACCACTCAACATCAGCGTTAATCCCATGAAGCGCATTTGACCGTCTTGCAATTGCGCCAAGGTTGCCAACGCTTGACGCCAGCGCGTCGGAAACAAAAACGGCATCACACCTTCAAAGATCAACATCAGACCCAGCGCGGATAGGAGGTATTCCCACATCGGAATTACCTGCTGCCGCGTGAATTTTTAAGGTATTTGAAAAACACGGAGCTCGGATCAAGCACCATGACATCGCTCTTATTCCGGAACGATTGTTTGTAGGCTTCCATGCTGCGATAAAACGAATAAAACTCGGTATTGCGACCAAAGGCAGCAGCATAAATGGCCGCCGCACGGGCATCGCCTTCACCCTTCATTTTTTGGGCATCGCGATACGCTTCCGCCAAAATTACCTCGCGCTGTTTATCCGCATCGGCGCGGATTTTTTCACTTTCCGCGTTACCGGTAGCACGCAATTCGTTCGCCACCCGTTTGCGCTCAGCATCCATGCGGCGATAGACCGATTCACTAATTTCAGTTGGAAAATCCACCCTTTTCAAGCGTACATCCAACACTTCAACGCCGATTTTGCTGGCGTCGGCACTGGCTTTTTTGCGTAACACTTCCATGATTTGTTCGCGTTCGCCCGAAACCACTTCATGGATGGTGCGCTTACCAAACTCTTCGCGCATTGACGCATTGACGGTTTGAATTAAGCGCGTTTGAGCGCGCATTTCATCACCGCCCACGCTGACGTAATACTGCTTAACATCCGCAATACGCCATTTAATGAACGAATCCACCAGTACGTTTTTCTTTTCTGCTGTGATAAAGCGTTCTGGTTCGGCACTGTCTAGCGTCAAAATGCGCGAGTCAAAAAAGCGCACGTTTTGCATCAGTGGGATTTTAAAATACAAACCGGGTTCTGTTTTAACGCTGACCATTTCGCCGAGCTGAAACACAATCGCTGCTTGGCGTTGATCGACCACAAAGGCACTCATGCTGACCAGTACCAACGCAATCACTAAACCAACCAGTAAATTTCCGATATTCGCTTTCATTAACGTACCTCCCTGTCTCGATTACGCAGCGGATCGCGTACGGCCGGCTCTGGCGCGACACTGGCTGCTGGCGGCGCGACTTGTTCCGCATTATTGGCGGGACGACCTGCGGCAGTTTGCGCTTCATTCATTACCGCCCCTGGATTGGTACTTTGAATCAGCTTATCGAGCGGCAAATACAACAAGCTACCATTGCCTTTTTGCTGATCGACTAACACTTTGCTGGAACTGGTCATAATCTGCTGCATCATGTCGATATACATCCGTTCACGCGTCACTTGTGGTGCTCTTTCGTATTCCACCAAAATTTGCCGGAAGCGGCTGCCGTCACCTTCGGCGTTGGCAATCACGCGTTGTTTATAACCTTCCGCTTCCTGCATTAAGCGTGCTGCCGCGCCTTTTGCTTTAGGAACAACATCATTTGCGTAAGCCTGACCTTCATTTTTCTGCCGTTCACGATCTTGCCCCGCCTTCACCGCATCATCAAAGGCTGCCTGAACTTGTTCGGGGGGTTGCGCATTTTGCATGGTCACTTTGCTGACCACAATGCCGGATTTATAGCGATCTAAAATATCTTGAATCAGCTTGGTGGTCAGCGCCGCCACTTGCTCGCGGCCTTCGTACAGCACAAAATCCATTTTATTTTTGCCGACAATTTCGCGAATCGCTGTTTCGGCAGCTTGGCGCACGTTTTCATCCGGCGCACGGTTATTAAACAAATATTCAGCAGGGTCTTTCAAAAAGTATTGCACCGCAAATTGAATATCAATAATGTTTTCGTCATCGGTCAACATTAACGATTCAACTAACATTTTATTTTTGACGTTTTCGCGATAGCCAATTTCGACCGTGCGAACTTGACTCAAGCTGACAATCTCAACCGATTCAATGGGATACGGCAAATGCCAGCGCGGACCGGCTTCGGTTGCTTCCACATATTTACCAAAGCGAAGTACCACGCCGCGTTGACTGGCATCAACAATATAGAAACCGCTCGCACCCCAGATTAAGGCAATAATCAAGACGAGTAAGCCAATACCGCCACCGATTGCGCCCGAAGAAGGGCCACCACCGTTAGGATTGGTACCGCGTTTGCCTTTAATCTGTGCGATAAAGTCGTTCAGTTTTTTAGTTAACTTGCGCATGACCTCTTCTAAATCAGGCGGGCCACCACTGTTTTTCTTGCCCCATTGCGGATCATTTAGTCCCATATAATCAATACCTTAGTAAAATTATTGTTGTAAAACTATTGTCGAAAACGATGGTGAATTCGATGGTTAATTCAGAGGATGCCAAGCGGGTGGCGCTGCTGAATACTGAGGTGCATCGCGCGCCTCGATTAAAACGGCACGTAAATCATCCAGCCCAGCCCCTGTTTGCGCACTTAAAAAAACGGCGGCGATATTACCATATTCATCCCGTTTCACTGAAGGCGGCATGTATTGCAAATCAATTTTGTTATAAACCACAATTTGGCGAATTTCATTTGCGCCAATTTCCGCCAGTACTGTGTTGACTTCCGCCACTTGGTCGTGACGTTCAGGACTATTGACGTCCACCACGTGCAGCAGCAAATCCGCGTGACACGTCTCTTCCAAAGTGCTGCGAAACGCCGCCACCAAACCATGGGGCAAATGCCGAATAAAACCGACCGTGTCCGACAAAATGACTTGCAGCGGACTATCGCCTGCCAGAAAAAGTTTGCGCGAAGTGGTATCCAGCGTGGCAAATAACTGATTCGCCGCGTACACATTGGCGTTGGTCAAACGATTGAATAGCGTTGATTTTCCGGCATTGGTATAGCCAACAATCGACACCGACAATACCTCGGAACGATGACGTGCTTTCCGTTGCAATTCCCGATGGCGTTTCAGTTGTTTTAGCCGTTCATTCAGTAAATGGACGCGCCGATCCAGTTTGCGCCGGTCCAATTCCAGCTGTGTTTCACCCGGACCGCGCGCCCCGACCGCGAATTTTTGTTGTCCCATGTCCATGTTCATGCCGACTAAACGCGTGGAAAGATATTTCAATTGCGCCAATTCCACTTGCACTTTGCCTTCGTGACTTTGGGCGCGCAAGGCAAAAATATCCAGAATCAACATGGTGCGGTCAATCACGCGCGCTTGCAATTTGGCGGTCAAATTGCGCATTTGCGCGGGCGATAAATCGTGATTAAAAATCACCAATGGCACGTCCAGCTCTTCTACCACGGCGGCGATTTCGTCCACTTTGCCGCTACCGGCAAAGGTCGCGGCATCAGGGCGCTGGCGCTTGCCTTCAATCAGTGCAAGGGTTTGCACACCCGCACTGTCTGCGAGTAGTCTTAATTCTGCTAAGCTTTCTGCGTAATCGGGGGCGCCCAGGTCAAGGCTGACCAGTACCGCCGTATTAGGTGCGGTGGTAGATTGGGTCATTAATCAGCGTCGTAGGGAAAGGAAACCGCGCGGGCGGGAACAATGGTGGAAATGGCGTGCTTGTAAACCATTTGCGTGACGGTGTTCTTTAGTAACACCACGTATTGATCAAAAGATTCGACTTGCCCTTGTAACTTAATCCCGTTGACCAAATAAATTGCGACCTGCACATGTTCCTTACGTAAAGTATTTAGGAACGGGTCTTGTAGTTGTTGCCCTTTTACGCTCATGGTTTTTACTCGTGGTTTAATTAAAATGAGGTTGAACTGTACTTTAAAATCCAACGCGGCGAAAGTGGCAAGCGCGAGCAATCGGTACTGAATTTGCAAAAACCAATTGTCTCAACGTGAAATTACGCGGCGTTGGAACGGCTGAGCAAGCGTCGCACAGCGCTCAAGCGGCGAATTGTTCCTGAAAACTTTTAGCCCTGCACCAGTACATACGGGCTAACCACGACTGCCCACACTTCCGCATCCGCTTCATACCACGCCAAGGCTTGTGTATCAGAAACTGCGCCAATTTTCGTGGCGGATAACCAGTCAGAAATTTGAGTTGTGTTATCAGCAGAAATTTGAAACGCCACTTCCACTAAGTCCAGTTCAGTCGAAACTGCAATGGCAACGCCACTGGCAAAATAGCGCTGCAATTCATGCCAGCGAATCCGTGACGTTTCCAAATTGACTTTGGCGCGAAAAATAGCTTGTGGAGTGTCTGTTTGCATCTTATTGATTATATTGAGTTATTTTAAATTTATTCTTCGGGTGGCCTGCGTTTTTAGTCGGACAAAGCGGGCTTCTCTAACCGAATTCTTTAATAAAACTGCGGGATTCCGGTCTGCGTTGGACTGACGGAATTGGCATTTTTAGCGGTATCTTGAAGATAAGTATTTTTGGTGCGAATGTAATGTTCGGCGGAGTAACGCAAATAAGTCAATTCCTCGTCCGTTAACGGGCGAATGGCTTTCGCGGGTCGCCCTGTGTACAACATACCGCTTTCCAGTATTTTGCCGGGGGCAACCAAGCTGCCTGCGCCAAGCATCACTTGGTCAGGAATCACCGCATCGTCCATCACAATCGAGCCCATGCCGATTAAGCATTCATTGCCGATGCGGCAGCCATGCAAAATCACCGAATGCCCCACGGTGACATATTCGCCAATAATCAGCGGTGAACCATCGGGGTGCGCCGGTGTTTTGTGCGACACGTGCGCCAGGGTTAAATCTTGAATGTTCGTACCACGCCCGACCTCGATGCGGTTGACGTCACCGCGCAACACGGTGTTACACCAAATCGAACAATCATCGGCTAGCGTTACTGCGCCGATAAGCTGGCAAGAGCTGTGCAAAAAAACCTGTTTGCCGATGACGGGAAACTGGTCAAGATAAGGGCTGAGTGACATGTTTGACTTCCTTTATTTAAGTAGAAAATTTCCATTGCATCGGCTCACCTGCGCGTAAGGGAACCAGCGCTTGATCGCCAAACACCAGTGTTGCTGGCATTTCCCAGCTGGTTTTACGAAGCGTGACCGTGTCGGTATTACGCGGCAGCCGATAAAAATCTGCCCCAAAAAAGCTGGCAAAGCCCTCCAATTTATCCAGCGCGCCAGCCGCTTCAAATGTCTCCGCATACAGTTCAAGCGCAGCATGGGCAGAATAACAACCGGCGCAGCCGCAGCTATTTTCTTTGCTCGATTGTGCATGCGGCGCGCTGTCCGTGCCAAGGAAAAATTTTGGATTACCGCTGGTGGCGGCTTTGATCAAGGCTGCGCGGTGCAGTTCTCGTTTTAAAATCGGCAAACAGTAAAAGTGCGGGCGAATGCCACCGACTAACATTGCGTTACGGTTATAAAGCAAATGCTGAGGCGTGAGCGTGGCGGCAATAGGATTGCCTGCATCAAGCACAAATTGCGCCGCCTCTTGCGTGGTAATGTGCTCAAACACCACGCGCAAATTTGGGAAATCTGCTAACAACGGCTGCAGCACACGCTCAATAAACACCGCTTCTCGGTCAAAAATATCCACTTCAGAATCGGTCACTTCCCCGTGTACCAACAGTGGCATTTCGCAACGCTGCATTTCTGCCAACGCGGCGTAAGTGTGACGTAAATCAGTCACCCCCGCATCCGAATTGGTCGTCGCTCCCGCTGGATACAGCTTGATTGCGTGCACAATGCCGCTGGCCTTTGCCAAGCGAATTTCGTCGGCCGTCGTATTGTTGGTTAAATATAAAGTCATTAACGGCTCAAATTTTGCATCAACGGGCAGCGCAGCGAGAATGCGTGAACGATATTCCCTCGCTTGTGCGGTGGTCGTGATGGGCGGACGCAAATTCGGCATCACAATTGCACGTCCAAATTGACGCGCCGTATCAGACACAATCGACCGCAGCAGCGCGCCATCGCGTAAATGTAAATGCCAATCATCGGGACGGGTAAAGGTAATTTTCATTTTAAAATACTCAATATAATCAATTAGTTATAAATTTATCGGTTATCACAAAAAACCTAGCTCAAAAACGTGCGGACGTAATTTATCGCGCAAATTTTTATAAGCAACTTCAAACGGAGAAAAATCGACAGGTGCAGTATCCCGGTTTTCGTTGCGCTTTTTCAGCGCATTGCGAATTTGATACCAGCCCACATCAGCGCGATTTAATTTTAATGCATCGCGCACGGTTCGCACGTCGGTGTGGGCAACGCAGGCAAGCCCGCCAAATACTGCACCATAAAATCGGATCCAAAGCGTTCCGTCGCGCCGACTTCGGTTTCGGTGAACGGAATAAAGTGATTCACCAAACTCCACTTTTTGCCGTTCCATTCAAGATCATTTGCGCCAGCGGTGAGGTTGCTGCCATTGAACAACATCCAGATTAAACAGTCGGACTTGAATTCGTCGGAAAGCGGTTTTGTGGGGTGTAAAAATTGGTCGCGGTCATTGAGCCAAGTGGGTTTAATAATACGGCGCACCGTGAAAACAATCGCGGCTTGCCAAAGGTTCTTCTCGGCCACAAAAAAACCGCCTGCACTGCAATAACCGGACGAAAGTAACGCGGTTTGGGTGGAAGCATTTTGTAAATCAGAGCCTTTGCAAATCATGCTGGCTATCGCACCGTCAGACCATTTCATTCCACGCACATCTTTCGTGCTGGTGGTGGGTGAAATGGCATTTTTCAATGGCAGTGCATCCATATTATTGGCTTTGGTACGTGTTATCCAATTGCTCAGTAACTGTTCATTAGGTAGGTTATAAAAACTTTTTTCACCGATGGCTTGTGCGTTTTTATCTAAAACTTCAGTGACAACTTCAGAGATAGGAAGAGGTGTTGCGGTTTTATTCCCCTTCATTTTGGAGGGGTGCCCGAAGGGCGGGGTAGTTGAAACTGCGGTGACTTTCTGAGCAATATGCTGCTTTACTAACTCAATCACACCCGCTAAATTCTTTTTTACTTCAATATCTTGCACATGCAATACGTCAAGCCCCAGACCTTGCAAATAATGATTTCTAGCTTCGTCATAGTCTTGCTTGTTGTCGTGTGAATCACCGTCAATTTCAAGCACTAACGCATATTCATGGTAGTAAAAATCGACAATATAATTGCCGATAACGCGCTGTCTATCAAAGTCTAAGCCGCTGAATTGTTTGTTTTTAACGGCATTCCAAAATAGCACTTCACTTAAATTACCTGCTTTTCTGAGCTCACGCGCTTTTTCTTTTAAGGCCGGATTGTAGGGGAGATCGTTTAGTTTTTTGGTAGTTGCAACTACCCCGTCGCTTCGCGCCACCCCTTCACTTTGAAGGGGAATAAAAGCCCCGTCGCTTCGCGCCACCCCTTCACTTTGAAGGGGAATAAAAGCCCCGTCGCTTCGCGCCAGTGCTTCTTGGGTGTGCTGGCTGGCAGATTTTCCCCTTTGCACCGTTTTTTTGGTCAGGAAAGGCAACATGTCGGCGGTTTTCATTACCTGCACTTCACGTTTTAGATTCCCATGCAAACGGTGTAGCTGTCTGCTTCTGTTGCGCTGGTGACGGCGTTGGGGGTGACGGTGGCGATGCCGCTGACCGTTTTGGTGGTGGCGAGCATGGAACCGCTGGTGGGGTCGCCGTCGTCTAGGGCGCTGTCGAGTTGGCTGACGTATTTTCCGGGAATGCCGCTCGAGCAAATAATGTTGCTGCCTTTTAAGCCAGTAATGGACGGGGTGCTACCGCCTTGGATGCCCACGGTGCCGCCCATGGCGTTGGTGGGCAGGTAGGCTTGAATGCCGGCGGCGTTGCTGGGGAAGGTGCTGGCGCCAGTGACTAGTTTTGCGCTGCGAATTTGTTGCCAAAAAAGTAGCGATTCGTCGCTGAGATCGGTCGGTATCCAGCTGCCGTCGATGACGCCATTGCCTAAGTTTGCCCCGCCACTTGACGCAATGCCGAGGTGAGTTGAGGTGTCTTTGTCGTCGCCGGGTAGGGCACGATATTTATCTTGGTAGCTATAAACATAGACGGGAATATTTTTGAAGTCGCTGGCTAGGTTTTTGACTTTCGCGCTGTTAATCAGCTCTTGACCTTTGAGTACGCCACCCAGCAGTAGGCCGATGATGACCAGCACAATTGCGATCTCGATTAAGGTAAATCCGCATTGCTTGCTTCGCATTTTCTTCTCCTGATAATTCAGTCTGAGCAGGGTGCTTCGGACTGTGCTGCTTTTAAAATCAAAAAAGTTGAGTCGTTGCGCTGTTAGCGTTGCCAAAAGCGTGGGGTGAATAAAATCAGTACTGTGAAAATTTCTAGCCGACCCAGCAACATGGCCAGAATGCAAATCCACGTTTGAAAATCGCTGAGGATTGCGTAATTAGTCGCAGGACCGACCACGTTTAGGCCGGGCCCTGCGTTATTGATGCAGGCAATGATGGCAGTGAAGGCGCTGATAAAGTCTAAGCCACTGATTAATAAGACAAAAGTTAAGGTGACGACAGTCATAAAATACAGAAAAATAAAGCCCAAAACCGAAAAAACGATGTTGTTTGCGACCACGTGCCCGCCAATTTTCATTGGGTTGACGGCGCTAGGATGCAGTAGCTTTAAAAATTCACGCCCTGCCTGATTAAATAAAATCAGCGTGCGTACCATTTTGATGCCGCCGCCGGTGGAGCCGGAGCTGGCGGTAATACAGCTTAAAAAGAGCATCCATAGTGGCGCAAAAACCGGCCATTGCCCAAAGTCAACGCTGCTAAAGCCGCAGTCTGTCGCCACTGATACAAGGTTAAAACTGGCGTGGCGTAGGGCGGTAACATAATCCGGATACGTACCTTGCCACCACAGAAAGTAAGCAATGCCCAAGCAACTGGTCAGGATCAGACTGAGTGTGGCCAGTCCTTCCACATCGTGTCGATACACGCGCAGGGTTTTGCCGCGAATGGCTAGGAAGTGGGTGGCAAAATTCATCCCCGCCAGTAGCATGAAGACGATCAAAATAAATTCAATCAGCGGTGAGTTGAAGTAGCCAATGCTGGCATCGTGAGTGGAAAAACCGCCTAAACCCATGGTGGCAAAAGCGTGACAAATGGCATCGAGCCAGTTCATGCCGGCTAATTTCAGCAGTGCAATGCAAATCAGTGTAATGACTAAATAGACCAGCCATAGATTGCGTGCAGTTTCGGTGATGCGCGGGGTGAGTGAGCTATCTTTCATTGGCCCTGGGGTTTCGGCTTTGAATAGTTGCCGTCCGCCTACGCCCAGTAAGGGCAAAACCGCAACCGCCAAGACGATGATTCCCATGCCGCCTAACCAGTTTAGTTCATGCCGCCATAAGTTGATTGAGGGCGAAAGCGCGTCAAGTCCGGTCAGGACTGTTGCACCGGTGGTGGACAGGCCAGACATGGTTTCAAAATAAGCATTGGTGAATGATAAACCGGGCAGTGCCAACAGTAACGGCAAGGTAGCGAAGGCGGGCATCGCGGTCCACATTCCAAAAACCAATAAAAAACCATGCCGAACCGTCAGTTCGCCTTTGTTGCGCCGGGTAAAAAACCACATCAATAAACCGGCGCAAAATGTCCATGCCATCGCCAGCATGAAATTATGCAAAATATCGGTCTCAGCATAAATCAGCGCACTCACTAACGGCATGAGATAAGCGATGCTGAACACAATCAGCAGCAAGCCCAAGGCGCGAATGACGGTGAGCATGCGTTCCATTTAAAAGAACCCGACGTTGACTTGGAACAGCTTTTCGATTTTGCTAATCATTTTTTTGTTGATGACGAAGACGATCAAGTGATCTTCGGCTTCAATCATTTGATCATGGTGTCCCATGATCACCTCGCCATTACGCACAATTGCACCAATGGTTGCCCCTTTTGGTAAATTAATTTCATCTAGGCGCCGACCGACGACTTGCGAAGATTTACGATCGCCGTGCGCGATCAATTCCAATGCTTCGGCCGCGCCACGCCGTAAAGAATGAACCGCCGCCACATCACCTTGGCGCACATACGCCAGCAGTGAGCCAATGGTGACGTGAGCGGGCGACAGCGCAATGTCGATTTTGCCGCCTTGCACCAAGCCGACATACGCACTGCGGTTAATCAAGGCTAGCACTTTATGTGCGCCGGCTTTTTTGGCAAGTAGGGACGCCATAATGTTGTTTTCGTCATCGTTGGTGAGGGCGCAAAAAACATCCACATCGCCGACGCGCTCGCTTTCCAACAGGGTTTCATCCGTGCCGTCGCCATGCAAAACCAAGGTGTTATTTAATTCACTCGCCAAGGTTTCGCACGCGTGTTTGTTATATTCAATCAGTTTGACTTGGTAATTTTGTTCCAGTGTTAACGCTAAACGGCGCCCGATGTTGCCGCCGCCGACAATCATGATGCGTTTACTGGGTTTATCCATACGCCGTATTTCTTTTAAAATTTGCCGAATGTTTTTGCTATCGGCAATAAAAAAAACTTCATCGCCGGCTTCAATGCGGGTTGTGCCTTCGGGAATAATTGGGCTGTCTTGGCGAAAAATCGCAGCGACACGGGTGTCAATTTGCGGCATATGCTTACGCAATTGACTCAGTTCATGGCCGACTAAAGGGCCGCCTTTAAAAGCGCGAACTGCAACCAAAGAAACTTTTCCATGTGAAAATTCAAGCACTTGCAGCGCTTCAGGAAACTCGATTAGCTTGCTGATGTAGTCGGTTAAAATTTGTTCAGGGCAGATTGAAAAATCGACGCAAAAATTGTCGTTGGAAAAAATTTCAGGATGCGCCAAATAATCTGCAGACCGGATGCGGGCAATGCGCGTTGGTGTGTTGAACAAACTGGCGGCCAATTTACACGCCACCATGTTGACTTCGTCGCTTTGCGTAACCGCCAGCAGCATATCGGCATCGGCCAACCCTGCTTGGCGCAAAACGCTAGGGTGCGAGGCGTTGCCGACTAACGTTTGCAAATCAAGCCGATTTTGTAGGGCGTGCAACTTGCTGGCATCGGTGTCCACAATGGTTATGTCGTTGGCTTCGTTGACTAAGTTTTCAGCGACAGTTGAGCCAACTTGTCCTGAGCCTAAAATAACAATTTTCAATTTAAGCCTTTGATTTTAAATATTATTTTTATAATTTAGAGGAAATTATTCGGATTTCCATTTGATCGAACAGCCGAGACTAGCGATTTGTTCTTGCGGTCCAACACCGGTTTGAGCGACAAGTTGCATGGCGTTTAACAGTTCGCGCGTCGCATCGGCAACGGCTTCTGTGCGGGACGCATCTAAACGACCGCGATATTGCAAGGCGAGATTGGCATTAAAGCCGAAAAAATCAGGGGTGCAAACTGCGCCGTAATTTTTAGCAATTTGCTGACTTTGGTCGAATAAATACGGAAACGGGTAAGCGTATTGTTGCGCGACTCGCTGCATATTTTCGAAGGAATCTTCAGTGTATTCGCTCGGGTCGTTGGACATAATAGCGACACTGTTAATGCCCAATTTTTGCAGATCCAGCACATCGCGAATAATCCGCTCGCGGATGGATTTAACGTAAGGGCAGTGGTTGCAAATAAACATGACCAGTAAGCCTTTTTCGCCACGAACGCTTTGCAAGGAATGGAATTGACCGTCAACCCCCAGTAGCTTAAAAGCGGGGGCGCGCCATCCAAAATCACAGAGCGGAGGATGTAAACTTGCCATTTAATTTCTCCAAAATAAGCTATTCAAGGAAACGTTGAAGTATTTCGTTGGTTGAGCACCCACAAGAGTTAGTGTTTAAAGCACTAACAGCACCCGCACAGTCGTTCGATGAATTGAGATGAGTCTTGTCAAACTATAACGTAAAAATATAATATAAATCAATGAGTTAAAAAACGATTTGCTAGGCTATCCTGAACTTATCGAGGGCTCAGCACGAACGCTGGGTTAAAGCAGTCCTCAAATAAGCATCAATGACAACTTTCGCAAACGCATCGTATCGATATATTATCACGCCCTTTATTTTTCGAGCCGCGCTATGTCAGTGCCCAGATTTTATTGCCCGCCGCCCTTATCGTGCTGTGATTACTTTGAGTTGCCGCCGGCTGCCGCCCATCATGCCAGCCGAGTTTTGCGTTTAAAAGTGGGCGATTCAGTACACGTTTTTGATGGAAGCGGGCTTGTGTTTGCGGCAACGGTGAGCGAATTAAACGGTAAACGCGTCATTTTGCAGCAGTTGCAAGCGTGTGTTGCGCAAGGCAAGCCAAGCTTGCGTTTAGTGTTGGCTCAGTCCATGTCTAGCAGCGAAAAAATGGATTGGATTGTGCAAAAAGCCACTGAATTAGGTGTGTGTGAGATTTATCCGTTGCAAGCCGAGCGCAGCGTGGCAAAGTTGCAAGGTGAAAGGGCACAGAGGCGGGTGGGGCATTGGCAAAGCGTTGCGTTGGCGGCCTGTGAACAATGTGGGCGCAATGATTTGCCAGTCATTCATCCGCCGCAAGAATTAACCGCCTGGTTGCAAGCAATGCAAACGGAGACGGCAAGTAAGTTTATTTTTCTGCCGAATGGCGCAGTCAGTTTGCAGACGTGCCCAAAACCATTGGAACAGGCAATTTTGTTGATTGGCCCAGAAGGTGGCTGGACGGTGCAAGAGGCAGAATTGGCGCAACAAATGGCGTTCGTGCCCACGGTGTTGGGGCCGCGCGTTTTACGCACTGAGACCGCAGCCATCGTCGGACTTAGTGTGATGCAAATGCTGTGGGGTGATTTCGTAACTAATTGATTATAAACATGTTTTTTATAATTTGCCCAAGATTTTGCGCGCAAATTGTCTATTAAAGTAATGCACGAAAAAGACGTTATTTGCCGATTGTCGGTTGAGCAAAAACCGATGAAATGCCACGAAACAACTTTACACTAGGGAATCTTGTTGCTAGGATTTAATCCACTTTCTACAAAAATGCGCTAAATAATCAATGATAAAAGGAAATTTTAATATCGATCTCGACTTCTTGAGTGCCTCAGGGCCTTCATTGATTGGCGTGGATATTAGTGCGTCTTCGGTCAAAATTTTGGAATTAAGCCAAGCACCGAAGAAAAATGGCTTTATTGTTGAGCGCTACGTTATTGAGCCTTTGCCGGTGGATGTGACGCTTGATGAGGATATGAAAAACAGTGAACAAGTGTCAGATGTGTTGCGCGAGGCTTGGAAAAAACTCGGCACACGGATTAAAAATGTCTGCTTGGCACTTCCAGCTGCTTCCGTAACCACTAAAACCATTGTTCTGCCGCATGATTTGCGTGAAGCAGAGTTGGAAAGCCAGGTTGAAACTGAAGCCAATCGTTATCTGCCCTTTTCGCTAGACGATGCTAATTTAGATTATCAAATCATCGGACCTGTTGCCAATAATCCTGAGCAAATCGAAGTATTTCTAGCTGCATCGCGCAAATCGCAGGTGGAAGAACGGGTCGCCCTTGCGGAAGAAGCGGGTTTAAAAACCGTTGTAGTGGATGTTGAAACCTATGCGATCGAAACTGCATTTGAGCAAGTTCGCGCGCAATTACCGAATGGCGGTGTTGATCAGTGTATTGCGCTGGTGCATATTGGTTCAACGCTGATGAATGTGACGGTTTTGCGCAATGGACAATCCATTTTTATGCGTGATTTGCCCGTGGGCGGCGGGCAGCTAACTCAGCAAATCCAAACAATGTATGGCTTGACTGCCGTCGATGCCGAAATTGCCAAGCGCAAAGGTGGCTTGCCGGACAACTATGAAAACGATCTCCTGACGCCGTTTCGTGACAATGTGGCATCCGAAATTTTTAGAATTTTGCATACTTTTTTTAGTTTGGACACTACTTATAGCGAAGTGAGCTACATTGTCCTTGCCGGCGGTTGTGCCGCCTTATCTGGGCTAGAAGATGTGATTGCAACGCGTACCCAGGTGACGACTTTAGTCGCCAATCCTTTTGCCAGCATGATCCTATCAAGTCGCATCAAGCCGCGTGAGTTGCAAACCGATGCTCCCGCTTTAATGATCGCCTGCGGCTTAGCAATGAGAAGGTTTGACCCATCATGATTCGTATTAATTTACTGCCCCATCGTGCCGAAAAAAGACGCGCGCTGCGGATTCAGTTTTTCGTTTTTTGTGGTATTTCAGTCGTGCTTGGCGCGCTGATTGTCGGTCTGGTTCACGTCGCTTTTGCTGCGAAAATTGAAAACCAAAAGTCGCGAAATAAATTTTTAGATGACCAAATTGGACAGCTAGACACGCAAATTAAAGAAATTCAATCACTTAAAGAGCAAATAGCCACCTTGGTTAAACGAAAAAATGTGGTTGAAGATTTGCAAAGCACGCGTTCCAGCGTGGTGCAATTACTCGATCAAATGCTCAGAATTTTGCCTGAAGGGGTGTATTTGAAAAGTTTAAAACAAACCGGTAGCAAGATTAGCGTGGAAGGGTATGCGCAATCCAATGCGCGCGTTTCAACCCTAATGCGCTCGATTAAAGATTCCAGCGTACTAAACGCTCCGCAATTGGTCGAAATTCACGCCTCCAACAGTGCTGGAGCGCGATTGAGTGAATTCTCCTTGCGCTTTAATTTGTCGGCACAGTCTGCGCCAGTTGTGCCTGCATTACCTGCCGTGGCTGCAAGCCAAGGAGGTACGCAATGAATTTGCTTGAAGAACTTAAGAATGCTGACCCCAATAATCCGGGTGGATGGCCTTGGCCGATTAAAGTTTTGAGTTTTATGGTGCTGTTTTTATTGGTGATTGTGGTGGGCGCTGTCATCGATTGGAAATCGCAAATGGAGACCTTGACTACACTAGAAAATGAGGAAGTTAAAAAGAAAACAGATTTTACTAGAAAGAAAAAAATAGCCAATAATTTGGCCAGTAAAAAGAAACAGTTGTTAGAAACAGAGCAATCTTTCGGGGTGTTGCTGAAACAGCTGCCGAGTAAATCTGAAATGGATGCCTTGCTGACCGATATTAATCAAGCGGGTTTGGGGCGCGGCCTACAATTTGATTTATTTAGACCGGGTCCTGAAGTGGCAACCGGTGTGCTAACTGAACAGCCTATCGCCATTCGCGTCACCGGCAGTTATGACGATTTAGGCAAGTTTAGCAGCGACATTTCGCAATTGCCTCGGATAGTCACCTTGAATGATATTAGTATTAGTCAGACGACAAATGGCTTACTGCTGATGGAAGCCACTGCCAAAACCTATCGCTATTTAGATAGCAATGATGCGGGGCTGCAAGCCAAGAAAACCCCCACGCCAGCGGGGAGCGCGCCATGAAATCGGTCTATTTGATCATCGTCATTGCTTTTGCTTTGACGGGCTGTGCGGGTGAGGAATTTCAAGATTTGCGCGATTTTGTCAATGCTGAAAATAATCTGACTGGCACCGAGCCCTCGCCCTATCCAGAGATAAAGCCTTATGTTCCGTTCAGTTATGATAATTCGACCGGTATTCCAGATCCCTTTAAACCACGCGTCACCGATACGAAAAGTAGCGGTCCGCGCGGGCAGAATCAGCCGGATATGACGCGAGTCAAAGAAGAACTGGAAGAATTTCCGCTGGAAAGTTTGAAAATGGTGGGTTACTTAAACCAAGCAAAAACCGGCTTTGCCGTGATTCGATCAGGCGATGGCAAGCTGCACCGGGTTAAAGTTGGTAACTATATCGGTCTGAATTTTGGCTTGATTAAGTCCATTTCGGATACCGAAATCAATATCAGAGAGATGGTGCAGGACAGCGCTGGCGATTGGTCAGTGCGCGACAGCACCATGCAGTTAGTAGAATAATTGGAGTCCTCATGAAACCGTCAATACACCCTGTTAACTATGTGTGCCAAATCGTCCTTTCACTGCTGCTGTTTTGTGCTGCAAGCGCGCAAGCAGTTGAGGCGGGCAATGCCATTGTGTCGATTAAGGCCAGTCCGTCTGTCAATGGCAAAGTGGTGTTAACGGTGGCTTTAAAAAATGCGCCGCTTAATCCGCCAGCCGCTTTTATTATCAATTCGCCCGCCAGAATTGCCTTTGACTTTGCCAATACGAGCAATGATTTAGGCACGTCCACCTTGGCTTTAGTCGAAGGCGAGCTGCGCAGTGTCAATGTTATTCAAGTAGGCACGCGTACGCGATTGGTGGTTAACTTAGCGCAAATGCTGACTTATGAAACGCGCGTAGATGGCTCTAACCTATTGATTACATTGAAAAATAAAGAGGTGGTACCCGCAGACAATGATCCGCAAGCGACCGCCAGATTTGCCGAGCCACGGCTAGGTTCGCAGATACATAGTTTGCTCGATGTCGATTTTAGACGCGGGACGAATGGCGAAGGGCGGATTCAAATTGATATGTCAGATGCGAGTGTTGGCATTGATATTAAACAACAGGGAAAAGTGCTGATTGTCGAATTTGCCAAAACCAAATTGCCCGCTAATTTGCAACGTAAATTAGACGTGATTGATTTTGCTACCCCCGTGCAAATGATTGATGCCTTTGCGCAAGGTGAAAACGCGCGCTTAGTGATTGAACCTCGCGGCAATTGGGAATACTCGGCTTATCAAACGGATAACAAATTCATAATCGAAGTCAAGCCGGTGCGGGATGACCCAAGCAAAACGGCACAAAATGCGCGCATTGCCTTTGCGGGTGAAAAGCTCAGTTTTAATTTCCAAAATATTTCAACGCGCGAAGCGTTGAATGTGATCGCCGACTTTACCAATTTAAATATGGTGATTAGCGATTCTGTGACCGGCAATATGACTTTGCGCTTAAAAGACGTGCCCTGGGATCAGGCACTGCAAATTATTTTAGATTCGCGTGCCTTAATGCAAGTCCGCGATGGCAACGTGATTACGGTTGCACCGCGCGATGAAATCGCCACTCGCCAAAAAGATTTGCTGACTAATCAAAGCATTATTCATCAATTGGAGCCGGTGCATACCGAATCTTTCCAGCTCAATTATGCCAAAGTCGAAGATGTCAAAGCGGTCTTGGATGGTTATCAAAATGCCGACTCAACTGGCGCTGCCAGCTCAGAAACCAGCACTTCGACCGCAACGGCTACCGCCCCAAGCACCACCAATACCAGCTCAGCAAAAACGGCTCAAACCGAAAAAATCGCCTTTGATTCGCGCACTAATACGCTGTATGTCACCGCCACCTCAAGCCGACTAGTTGAAGTGCGTGAAATTATCAAAAAGCTCGATGTACCGGTGCGCCAAGTGCTGATTGAAGCCCGATTTGTATCGGCAACCCGTACTTTTAACAGTGCGCTCGGTGGACGATTAGGCTTAACTCAAACCACCCCAACCGCCCTTAGCGGCGGCGGTGTTTCAGGGCAAATCAACAATATGTCCAACGTGAATTTGCCAGGCTTCCCTGCGGCGGCCGGTAATCTTTCCCTGTCTTTATTTGATCAGATGGCGACTAAAACACTGACCTTGGAATTGGCGGCTTCGGAGTTGGATGAGCGGATTAAATCCATCGCCAGTCCACGTGTCATGACGGGTGACGGCACGGCAGCCACCATTAAATCTGGGGTTCAAATTCCCTATGCGGTGGCGGGTAGCTCGACCACTGGCCCTTCAGTCGCTTTCAAAGATGCCACCCTAAGCTTGAAAGTCACCCCACGCATTACGCCCGATAATCGCGTCACCATGATTTTAGATTTGACGCAAGATTCGGTCGGAACGCTTTATGGTGGCGTGCCCAGCATCAATAAAAAACAGGTATTAACCACAGTGATGGTGGAAAACGGTGGAACAGTCGTGATCGGTGGCGTATTCACCCAAGATACGCTCGAATCAACCTCCAGAGTGCCGTGGTTAGGCGATATTCCTGGTTTGGGTTGGTTGTTTAAAAGCCGTGCGCAGAATGATTCTAAGCAAGAATTGTTGATTTTTATCACCCCGAAAATTTTGAAAGATAGCTTGAATATCAATTAAGCTTAAACGCCCAACTGAAAGCCCGGAATCGCCGGGCTTTTGTTTTTGGAAAATGAACACTTAAAATTTTGACATGACGATTGCAAGCCTCCCACCAAATAAACGCACTTCTGGAAACCTGATTTTGGTTGGCATGATGGGCTGCGGAAAAACCACGGTTGGCCGTATTTTAGCCAAACAGCTCGGTAAAAAATTTATTGATAGCGATGAAGAAATTCAGCTGCGCACCGGCGTGAAAATAGCGCATATTTTTGATCTCGAAGGCGAAGAAGGTTTTCGGCAGCGCGAAAGTGCGGTGCTGCAAGACTTGCTCAAGCTGGATAATATTGTTTTGGCAACCGGTGGCGGGGTAGTTTTAAAAGCTGAAAATCGCCTTCTTTTGCAAGAAAATGGCATGGTCATTTATTTAAAAAGCAGCGTATATGACTTATGGCAGCGCACCCGTAGAGATCAGACCCGCCCGTTGTTGCAAACCAGCAATCCGCGCGCTACCTTGCAGGATTTATTTGATTTACGAGACCCAATTTATCGCGCTGTTGCCGATCATGTCGTGCATACCGGCAAACAGAATGTGCACGCGATGACTGAGAAAATGTTCAATATAATCAATGAGTTAGAGTATTTTTCAATGATAAATGCCAAGTTTCAAACCTTGAATTTAGGATTAAATGAGCGCAGCTACGCCATTCAAATTGGACAAAATTTACTTGAGCAATCTGCTTTGCTACTCAAGCATATCCCGCATCAACGTGTGGTGATTATCACCAATGAAACGGTTGCCCCTTTGTATTTGGCGCGGCTGACGGCGGCGTTAAAGCAGCACGCGGTGCAGGTGCAAGCGATTATTTTGCCCGATGGCGAACGCTACAAAAATAACGCGTCTTTAAACATTATTTATGACGCTTTACTGTCGAACCGTTGCGAGCGCACTACGCCGTTAATTGCTTTGGGCGGCGGCGTGATTGGCGATATGACCGGATACGCCGCAGCAACGTATTTGCGCGGTGTGCCGTTTATTCAAATTCCCACCACTTTGCTGGCGCAAGTAGATTCTTCCGTGGGCGGCAAAACCGGCATCAATCACCCGCTCGGTAAAAATATGATCGGTGCTTTTTATCAGCCGAAAGTGGTGGTGGCAGACGTTGCTACCTTACAAACCCTGCCGGATAGGGAGTTGCGTGCGGGTTTGGCGGAAGTAATTAAATACGGCTTGATTCGAGATTTGCCCTTTTTAGAATGGTTGGAGCTGAATATGGAACGTTTATTGCAGCGCGATGCCGATGCGTTGCAATACGCGATTGTGCGCAGCTGCCAAAACAAAGCCGCAGTGGTGGGCGTGGATGAGCGTGAAAGTGGTGAACGCGCCTTGCTTAATTTAGGGCACACTTTTGGTCATGCCATTGAAAACGCCATGGGTTATGGCGTGTGGTTGCATGGTGAAGCGGTGGCGGCGGGTACGATGTTGGCGGTTGAGCTATCGCAGCGTCTGGGCTGGCTGACTGCGGAAGACGTTGCTCGGGTGCGTCGTTTATGGGTGCGCGCCGAATTGCCGACTGTTGCGCCCGCGCTGGGCGCTGAAAGGTACATTCAACTGATGGGTTTAGATAAAAAAGTAGCAGAGGGAAAAATCCGCTTTGTCTTGTTAAAGCAACTTGGAGAGGCAGTGATAACGGCTAACGTTGCCTTGGATTTATTAACGCAAACACTGGAATCGTGCGGTGAGTGAGCAAACCTTAGCAGCCTATGCGGCACAGGCTTCACAGTCGCGCGGACGCAAAGTATTTGAAGCGGCACCGGCGGGGCGCAGTGAGTTTCAGCGTGACCGCGACCGCATTATTCACTCCGGCGCGTTTCGCCGGTTGGAATATAAAACCCAAGTTTTCGTTAATCATGAGGGCGATTTATTTCGCACGCGCCTGACGCACAGCATCGAAGTGGCGCAAATTGCCCGCTCAATCGCCCGTCGTTTGCACTTAAATGAAGACTTAGTCGAAGCCATTTCATTAGCGCACGATTTGGGACACACGCCGTTTGGTCATGCCGGACAAGATGCTTTAAACGCCTGTATGCGCGATGCCGGCGGCTTTGAGCATAATTTGCAATCCTTGCGCGTGGTGGATGTACTTGAAGAGCGATACGCAGAATTTGATGGGCTGAATCTTTGTTTTGAAACGCGTGAAGGCATTTTAAAACACTGTTCGTTGGAAAATGCCGCTTTGCTGGGCGAAGTTGGGGAACGTTTTATAAACGGGCAACGCCCAACTTTAGAAGCGCAAGTGGCGAATCTCGCTGATGAAATTGCCTATAATAATCATGATGTTGACGATGGACTGCGCTCCGGTTTGCTAACGCTGGCGCAAATGAGCGAGGTAAGATTATTTGCCCAACATTTAGCCGAAGTGCGCAGCCGTTTTCCTGCCCTAGATGAGCGCCGCCTTATCCACGAAACCATTCGGCGCATGATCAATACTTTGGTGGGCGATGTGATTGCGCAAACCGAGCTCAATATTTTGGCACACGCGCCGACCAGCATTGACGCGGTGCGAGCTGCCCCGATGCTGATGTCGTTTAGTCCCGCCATGGTGGAATTAAACCGCGAATTGAAATTATTTTTGCGCACACACCTGTATCGGCATTATCGAGTGATGCGCATGAGTGCGAAGGCAAATAAAATTATTAGCGAATTATTTCAAGCGTTTATCACCGATTCTCGCCTGCTTCCGCCGCAGTTCTTGCGTGCCGCCGAAATCAACCCGACGCGCGCAGTGGCCGATTATGTGGCAGGCATGACGGATCGCTACGCGATTAGAGAATATCGTCGCTTGTTTGTGGTTGAAGAAAATTAGGGAAGTGTTGATTGCACTGTTCGCCTTAGACTGGCGAAGGTAAATCGTAAGTCATTGATTTATTTGATATTTATTTCGTTGTAGTTCAACAAAGCACTGCTGGGTTTAGCGAACCGTGCTACCGGCGCTGGCTGGCTTTAGACACTTGCCGCCACGACTTACCGCTAGTGGGTGCGGGACGGAAACTGGGTGCAATTTCGGTTGGTGCAATGAGCGTTTCTTTAAGCAAACTTAACCTGAGGTCATTATGAATTCTATTCAGCAATGTGACGTGGCGATTGTCGGCGGTGGTCCGGTGGGAAAGGCCTTAGCTTTAGCATTGCGCGAGAGCGATTTGAACGTCGTTGTTCTAGAAGCGCGCAGCGCCAGCGCTTATCAGTCCGACCCGCGTGCCTTAGCGCTGTCTTACGGCAGCCGATTGTTGCTGGATAAATTGGCAGTCTGGTCACACTTGAGCGCCATTTCTCCGATTCAAGAAATTCTGATTTCACAAAAAAATACGGCAGGCTTTTCCCGCTTGCAAGCAAGCGAAATGCACGTGCCTGCCCTAGGTTATGTTTTGCCCTATTCGGCGCTGCAAACCGCCTTACAACAAGCCTTGCAAGCGACCTCGGTCAGCTATTTTGACCAAGCCTGCGTGCAAGAATTGCAGACTTCAGCAAGCCAAGCCACGCTCACTTATCAGCGTGCTGGGCTTGATGTTCAGTTGCAAGCGCGCTTGGTGGTGGTGGCTGATGGCGGGAAATTGCTTGAACAAACCCATCCGCCCACCGTGCGCGAATACGGGCAAAGTGCCGTGATTGCGCACGTTACCTGTAGCCGCCCGCAAGTCGCCACAGCCTTTGAACGCTTCACGCCACAAGGCCCGTTAGCCTTGCTGCCGTTTCAAGAAGGCTATGAAATTGTCTGGACAGCGTCGCACGCGCAAGCGCAGGAAATGCTGACTTGGTCGGATGCGGTTTTTCTAAGCCAATTGCAACCGCATTTTGGTGATGACGTTGGTGAATTTAAAACGGTAGGCACACGCAGCCAGTTTCCGTTGCGTTTAAAAAAAGCAAAGCAAGTCACGCTGCCACACACGGTGTTGATTGGCAATGCCGCGCAAACTTTGCATCCGGTGGCGGGGCAGGGCTTCAACATGGGTGTGCGCGATGCCTGGGAGTTGGCGCGGCTAATTTTGCGCACCCCCGCAGCGCAATTGGGCACGGACAATATGCTTAAGCGCTTCCGGCAGCAGCGTGGACTAGATCGCCAAGCGGTCATTGGCTTTACCGACAGCTTAGTGCGAATTTTTTCCAACGATTGGCCGGTGCTCAATCAAGGGCGCGGCATCGCACTCGGCCTGCTCAATCGCGTCGCACCGCTTAAAAAATTTGTTGCGAAACGAATGATGTTTGGCGCGAATGGATGAGTTGAAACTGACGACGTGTTTGCAAAAGTACCAGGCGACGCAAGCACACCAAAGCGTGGCGCGTCTGTATGATGAAATGGGCAATTCTCAAGGTGAATTTTATAAAAGCTACATGGCTGCATTAAGCGAAACTCCCTCTTAAGAATTGCTGGCGCGACACGCAACGTGATTGCCATGTGCCACCTTAACGGAAAATTATGCCGCGCAGGATCAGGTCTGTTCTGCAACTATTCTTTAAGTGGCATTGAAGAATATGATGCGGTTTCAGGGCAAAGTCCCTAGCAGAATAAAGTGTATGCGTCGCTACTGAGTCTTCGTTAATATCAAAAAATTATCCAGCTCATGCTCAAGAAACTACTGATTGTTTATCACCGCGCTCCACCTATTGCAGCCAATCTGCAAAAAGCTTTTTTACGTCAAGGCATTCAAACTGAGATTTTTTACACAACCGATTATGAGCATTGGTTCTACTATCGAATTATTAGGCGGATCAACCGCCTTGCGGCTCAGTTAAAGCTGGTGCGCAAAGGGACAGATTTGTTTCATTCGCATCCCTTAAATTTAATCAATTATGTCAGCAGCAACTTTGAGAATACTTTCTCAAGGCTTCAACCCGATGCTGTGTTGGTGATTCATGGCTTACCTTTTGGGGAAATCCCGCTATCGCGTATTACTGTTCCTAAAATTGGCTGGCATCTTGAACCACGTGATGATTTGCCCTATTTGATTAACAACGCGCAACCCTTTGATATTTATAACTCTTTTAGCCAGAAAGATGTTTCATTGTTGACCGAAACTGGCTTTGACTGTCGCTATTTACACCACGTTGCCGATCCTGAATTATTTTTTAATGACCCAACTGTTTGCAAGCAATTTGATCTTACTTTTGTCGGTAACTGGAGCGCGTGGCGCGACGAAACACTGCAAGCTGCTTTGGCTGTTACGCAAAATATTGCGCTTTACGGTAGTTATTGGCTGAAGAAAAGTACGATTGCTAAACCGCTGTTGCAGCGTATTTATCGAGGTCAAGAAATTATTGGGCCTGACTTAAACCAACTCTTTAATGCTTCTAAAATAGTTTTAAACGCGTCAAGAATACCGGGCAGTTATGGATTAAATATGCGTTTTTTTGAGGTACTGGCTGCAGGTGGGGTTTTGCTCACCGACCCTGTTCCAGAGCTAGAGCAACATTTCATTGCAGGCAAACATTTGGCTGTTTATCACCAGGTGGCAGACCTAAAAAAACAGCTTCATGAGCTGTTGCTGAATGTAAAGCAGCGAAATTTAATGAGCCAAGCGGGGCAAAATCGTGTGCGTGAACAGGCGAACTACGACTTAATGGCAGCGCATTTTCTGGCGCAGTTTCACGAAATATCAAGTTCACCCGCTTGGCTGGCTCGCGTGCCGCGCGCAGAAAAAGGCGCTTAGTACCAAGCGCGTAATGAATAAATCAGTGCTTTACCGAAACTAAGTCTGGCGGATTTAATCGGGCTCTGCACCTATTAGTTAGCCGTTTGTAGCTTGGGTTAGGTGCGGTTTTTGCGCCGTAACCCAACCTAATTAAGGATGCACTGAATCATTCGTCATCCCCGCGAAGGCGGGGAACTAGCCATTTTAACGCATAGAATACGCTTTTTTGTGCGGTCATCCCCGCGAAGGCGGGGAACTAGCTCTTTGATTTACATGGGTTCCAACCTGCGCGGGAACGACGAAACAGAATTATTCAGTGCCGCCTTAAAAGGCAGTTTGGCTTTAAAATATTTTCAAAATATCCAATTAAAACAACAAGTTATGCGAAGCGTTAAATTGTTTTGCAGGGCGGTAGCGTGCCCAAAGTTGCGCGTAATCCTGCCTCGCATTCATCGTTTCGTAGTGACACCATGCTTCGTAACTTTGCAAATCTATTCGGAAAAGACTAACGCGGTATGAGCGAACTAAACAAAACCATCGGCTATGGAACCCTGCTGACTGAACTTAAGTCACGCATCCACAGCGCGCAATATGCCGCGCTGCGAGCCGTCAATAAAGCGCTTATCGCCCTTTATTGGGACATAGGCCAATTGATTGAGGAGCGCCAGACAGCAGAAGGCTGGGGCAAGGCTATTGTGGAACGACTCTCCGCCGACCTGCGCGCAGAGTTTGGCGAAAAGAGCGGATTTTCAGTGCAGAATCTTTGGTACATGCGAAAGTTTTACCGTGAATATAAAGAGTTATCAAATCTCCAGCCATTGGCTGGAGAAATAGCTTGGACCAAAAACACCCTCATTCTTGATCGCTGCCCCAACCCCTTGCAGCGCGAATTTTATCTGCGAGCCACCGCACGCTTTGGTTGGACGCGCCGTGTGCTAGACCATCAAATAGACAACCAAACCTACGAAAAATACCTGCTTAACCAAACCAGCTTTGATGCAGCGTTACCACACGCTATCGCCGCACAAGCCAAACTCGCCGTCAAAGATCATTACACTTTCGACTTTCTCGAGCTAGCCGATGAACACGAAGAGCGAGAACTCGAAACCGCACTGATCGCCAACGTACAGCGATTCCTCAGCAAAATGGGGCCGCACTTCACCTTTGTGGGCAGCCAATACCGTCTGACCGTGGAAGGTAACGACTATCATATCGACTTACTGCTCTACCACCGCGCCCTAAAAAGTCTAGTCGCAATCGAGCTCAAAATCGGCGAATTTCAACCAGAACACAAAGGCAAAATGGAGTTTTATCTTGTCGCACTCAACGAAGAAGTCAAACTGCCCGATGAAAACGATGCCATCGGCATCATCATCTGCAAGAGCAAGAAAAAAACCGTGGTTGAATACGCACTAAAGAATGCCACCCAGCCCATCGGCATCGCCACGTATAGCCTCACATCGCATCTGCCGGCAGCCTATCAGCACCTGCTGCCGAGCGAGGAAGAAATTCGGGATCGGTTGCAGGAATGGGCAGGGCAAGAAGAATGAATATGGCAATCACGATGCAATCCAGCCTGCGCCCAATTGGCTATGTAATCCCACCAAACACAAAGAAAAACCAACACCCATGAAAATCGCCATCGCCGGAACCGGCTACGTCGGGCTCTCCAACGCCATCCTCCTCGCGCAACACAACGAAGTGGTTGCGCTCGACATCATTCCCGAAAAAATCGAAATGCCGAATCGCAAGCAATCGCCCATCGAAGATGCCGAGATTGAAGATTTTCTTAAAAATAAACCGCTCAACTTTCGTGCCACGCTGGACAAAGTGGAAGCCTACACCGGTGCCGACTACGTCATCATCGCCACGCCCACCGACTACGACCCCGAGACCAACTACTTCAACACCAAATCCATTGAAGCCGTCATCGCCGACGTCATCGCCATCAATCCCGAAGCGGTCATGGTCATCAAATCCACCGTCCCCGTAGGCTACACCGCCAAAATCCGCGCGCATTTCGCTGCTAAACTCTCCTCTCCCGTAAGCGGGGCAGGGGGAGCTGGCGTTTCAATCCCTCCCCTTCAAGCAAACCCGATAGTCAACAGGGTTTCCCCTGTTACAGGGGTAGCTGGCGTTTCAATCCCTCCCCTTCAAGGGGAGGGCTGGGGTGGGGATGGGTTTCAACCCAACCTAATCTTCTCCCCCGAATTCCTCCGCGAAGGCCGTGCGCTCTACGACAACCTGCACCCCTCGCGCATCGTCATCGGCGAACGCTCCAAGCGTGCCGAAATCTTCGCCAACCTCCTCAAACAAGGTGCAGTTAAACAAGACATCCCCACTTTATTTACCGACTCCACCGAAGCCGAAGCAGTCAAACTTTTTGCCAATACCTATTTGGCCATGCGCGTTGCCTACTTTAACGAATTAGACACTTACGCCGCCACACACGGACTGGATACCAAGCAAATCATTCAAGGCGTATGCCTCGATCCGCGCATCGGCGATCATTACAACAACCCCTCGTTTGGCTACGGCGGCTACTGC
>JAVHQT010000063.1:0-2386 GCA_036171275.1 Gallionellaceae bacterium
GCATGGAAAATCGTAAAGCCTGTTGTCAGGTGCGTAAAGTTGAACCCTTAAAACGTGCGCTAGCGGGGAAAGGCGCATGGATTACAGGGATGCGCCGCGAGCAAGCGATCACGCGTAGCAACTTGGTCGTTTCGGCTTTTGATGTCGATAACGGATTGCAAAAATTTAATCCTTTGTTGGATTGGACAAACGCCGAGGTGTGGGAATACATCAAAAATAACGATGTTCCGTATAATGCGCTACACGACCAGTTTTACCCCAGCATCGGTTGCGCGCCGTGTACCCGTGCCATTTCCGCCGGTGAAGATATTCGAGCGGGACGTTGGTGGTGGGAAGACCCACAAAATAAAGAATGTGGCTTGCATGTTGGAAAAACCATGCCGCTGAAAAAATCTTAAGGACAAACAAAAAATGACAGCACACACTTTTACTCACTTGGACGCTTTAGAGAGCGAATCCATCCACATCATGCGCGAAGTGGCGGCGGAATGTAAAAATCCGGCACTGCTTTTTTCCGGCGGCAAAGATTCTATCGTCATGTTGCGTTTGGCAGAAAAAGCGTTTCGGCCTGCGAAATTCCCATTTCCTTTGGTGCATATCGACACTGAACATAATTTCCCCGAAGTCATTGAATGCCGCGATAAGTTAGCAAAGGATTTGGGAGAACGGCTGATTGTGCGTTCGCTGGAGGATTCGATTAAACGCGGCACGATTGTGATTAAAGACCCCGATAAACCCCGTAATCCGTTTCAGTCGGTGACGTTACTGGAAACGATTGCTGAATTTGGGTTTGATGCGTGCATGGGCGGTGCAAGACGTGACGAAGAAAAAGCTAGAGCGAAAGAACGTATCTTTTCTTTTCGCGATGAATTCGGTCAGTGGGATCCCAAAAATCAGCGCCCGGAATTGTGGGATACCTACAATACTCGCGTGCATAACGGCGAAAATATCCGCGTGTTTCCGATTTCCAATTGGACAGAAATGGATATTTGGGAATATATCGGGCGCGAAAACTTGTACATTCCACCGATCTATTTTGCTCATGAACGCGAAGTGATTCGACGTGGCGGCAACGTGATTCCGGTGTCACATCTGGTGCAACCCAAAGCGGGCGAAAAAGTCGAAGCTGCCACCGTGCGTTTCCGCACCGTGGGCGATATGACCTGTACTGCGCCTGTAGAATCGACGGCGCGCACGGTAGATGAAATCATCGCTGAGACCGCCAGCACGCGCATCACTGAACGTGGCGCAACACGCATGGACGACCAAACTTCAGATGCGTCAATGGAACTCAGGAAGAAGGAAGGCTATTTCTAAACTGGCATACCGTCACAGGCCGGTTCCAGCCTGAAAACATATTCCCGCGAAGCGAGACAACTGCGAAAAAATATCGAATAAAACCGCTGGATTCCGGCCTGCGCGGGCAGGATGAAGCTGGAAAAATTTAAGGATTGAATGATGAACAACACAACACAATTACTTCGTTTTATTACCGCTGGCAGCGTGGATGACGGCAAAAGCACGCTCATCGGGCGCTTGCTGCACGATTCAAAATCAATTTTTGAAGACCAGTTTTCGGCGATTTCTAAAACCAGTGAAAAGCGCGGCATGGCAGCGGTGGATTTATCCTTGCTGACTGATGGCTTGCAAGCTGAGCGCGAGCAAGGCATTACCATCGACGTTGCCTATCGCTATTTTGCCACGCCAAAACGCAAATTCATCATCGGCGACACGCCGGGGCATGAGCAATACACGCGCAATATGGTGACGGCAGCGAGCACGGCCAATCTGGTGGTGATCTTGGCGGATGCGCGTAAAGGCGTGTTGACCCAAACGCGTCGTCACACTTTCCTTGCTAGCTTGGTAGGCATTCCACACATCGTTTTGGCGGTAAATAAAATGGATATGGTGGATTATTCGGAAGAGAAGTTTAACGCCATCGTGGCGGAATATCGCGCGTTTGCCGCGCAACTGGGTATTCACGAAGTGACTTGCATTCCGCTTTCCGCCCTGAACGGCGATATGGTGGTCGAGCGCGGGGATAAATTGAGCTGGTTTAAGGGGCAGCCCTTGCTGACATTTTTAGAAAATGTTGCGATTGATTACGCAGTCAATACCGCCGATTTTCGGTATCCAGTTCAGTGGGTATGCCGCCCGCAAACCCAGGAATATCATGATTTTCGTGGGTTTATGGGACGCATTGAATCGGGCGAAATTGCGGTGGGCGATGAAGTGACTGTGTTACCGTCGGGGCGCAGTAGTCGTGTAAAAGAAATCGTCACTTACGATGGCAATCTGCAACGCGCTTATGCGCCGCAATCTGTGACGCTGACTTTGAGCGATGAAATCGACATTTCACGCGGTGATATGTTTGTCAAAACAGAAA
>JAVHQT010000064.1:0-2382 GCA_036171275.1 Gallionellaceae bacterium
GCAAGTCACTTCGTGGTCAATAAGATAAATTATTCAATATAATCATATACTTATATAGTAATGCTCAGCAAGCTCAATCCAGCACAACGCGATGCAATTACCTATCTGGACGGTCCGTTGCTGGTGCTGGCTGGCGCGGGCAGTGGCAAAACCCGCGTCATCGTGCATAAACTGGCGTATCTGGTTGAGCAATGCGGCTATGCGGCGCGCAATATCGCGGCGATTACTTTCACCAATAAGGCCGCGAATGAAATGCGCGAGCGGGTCGGCAAATTACTCAGCAACGGCGACGCAAAAGGGATGACCATCAGCACTTTTCACGCGCTGGGAATGCAAATTTTGCGCGAAGAGGCCAGCTTGCTGGGTTACAAAAAACAGTTTTCTATTTTTGATTCTGCCGATACGGCAAAAATGATCAGCGAATTGCTCGGCTCGCCGGATAAGCAAGATATTCGGCAAGCGCAAAGCATGATGTCGAACTGGAAAGCGAATTTTATCTCACCGGAACACGCGCAAAGTTTGGTGGATTCGGAAGCAGAACAACGCATCGCGCTGCTTTATTTTCGTTATCAGGAAACGCTGCGCGCGTATCAAGCGATGGATTTTGATGATTTGATTCGTCTGCCTGTGGATTTATTTAAAGCGCATCCCGAAGCATTATTGCGCTGGCAACACCGCTTGCGCTATTTGTTGGTGGACGAATATCAGGATACCAACGATTGCCAATACCGAATGATGCGCTTATTGGCGGGCACTCGCGCCGCGTTGACAGCGGTCGGCGATGACGATCAGGCGATTTATGCTTGGCGTGGCGCGAGTATCGCCAATTTGCAAAATCTGCAAAATGACTATCCGAATTTGCGCGTGATTAAGTTGGAGCAAAACTACCGCTCTTCGCAGCGCATTTTGCACAGCGCGAATCACGTCATTAAAAACAATACCAAATTGTTCGAAAAGAAGCTGTGGAGCGAACACGGTTTAGGAGATCAAGTGCGGGTTTTTGCCGCACGCGATGACGATATCGAAGCGGAATCGGTGGTGTCGCGCGTGCTGGCGCACAAATTTGAACATCGCACACGTTTTGCCGATTACGCCATTTTGTATCGCAGCAACCACTTGTCGCGCGTTTTTGAAGCACATTTGCGCGCGCAAAATGTGCCCTACACCGTCAGCGGCGGCACGTCTTTTTTTGAACGTGCCGAAATTAAAGATTTAGTCGCTTACCTCAGATTGCTGGCCAACCCCGACGACGATCCAGCGTTTATCCGCGCCATTACCACACCCAAACGCGGCATCGGCAACAGCACCTTAGAAAAACTGGCCAGCTATGCCGGAACACGCAATATCAGCTTGTTCGAAGCGGCATTTGAGCAACCGATGGAAAGCCAACTTCCCGCCCGTCAACATGAAGAATTGCTGACTTTTTGTCATTTTATAAACCGGATGGAAGCGCGTGCCGCCAAAGAAGAATGCGCGCCAGTGCTGGCGGATTTAATGAACGCGATTGATTATGAGGCGTGGTTGTTTGATAGCCACGAACCGCGTCAGGCGGAAGCAAAATGGGCAAACGTGAGTAGCTTTGTGGAATGGATTAACCGAAAATCCAGCGCCGATGGCAAAACATTGTTGGCGATGACGCAAACGATTGCGCTGATGAATTTGCTCGAAGGCAAAGATGAAGAAACCGATGCGGTTTCGTTGTCCACTTTGCACGCAGCAAAAGGACTGGAGTTCGGTCACGTCTATTTAGTCGGCATTGAAGAAGGTGTTTTGCCGCATGAGCGCAGCGAATTACCGGAACAAATCGAAGAAGAACGGCGCTTGCTGTACGTTGGCATCACCCGAGCGCAACGTTCTTTACATATTTCCTACTGCATTAAACGCAAACAAGGCAAAGAATGGATCACGCGTGAAGCCAGTCGATTTATCAAAGAATTGCCACAAGAGGACGTGATTTTCGCCGGTGCAGTCCCCGCTGGTAGCGCACCGGAAGTGAGCAAAGAAGAAGGCAAGGCAAAATTGGCGCGACTAAAAGCCATGTTAAACACTTAAAGAAACGCAGATTTATTTGGTTTGTGGTGAGCTTGTCAAACCGTAACGGCAAATACATCAAATACATCAAAATTAAACAGAATTCGCCTTTCCCAACACTGTTTATCCTAAAAAAATATTCGCTTGCTTGCGCTAATAGGCAATCACTCATCGCCTGTAATTGACAGCACTTTTGAATGAGTCTTGCCGACTAAAAACCAATGAGAATACCTTTAAGGCTGCCGGAAAGTTTGCCAACTTAATAATTTTAATCTAAAATGCAAACTTGAAATTTAGCCGATTTAGCTCAGTTGGTAGAGCAACCGCCTTGTAAGCGGTAGGTCATCAGTT
>JAVHQT010000065.1:0-2373 GCA_036171275.1 Gallionellaceae bacterium
TCGCGCCGTCACCCAGCAATTGCTGGAACAGCGGGGTGTCTTGCGGGGTGGAGATGATCAACACCTCGCGTATCCCTGCCAGCATCAGGGTGGTGAGCGGATGGTAAATCATCTATAAAAAGGGGGCGCTACCCTTTTCCAATGAAAGTCAGATTAATTAAAGGGTAGCGTCCCCCTTTAAAATCATAAAAATGAGCTTATGGCGTTCTGTCTATTTCATTATGATCGGCGACCCGACGCAAGAATGCGGCACCAGATTCAATTTCCATTGTAATCTTATAGTTACCCGTAACGTGAATAGAGTAAATATCAGGATTTGAATAACCTTTAAGTTTTTCAAAAGCCAGACCTGCGGGTCTAATCGGCTTAATAAGGTCTTGCAGCTTGCTATCCACCAAATCGCGCATGTCGATCGTCAATTTATCGTAATCTTTATGAAAACGCTTTGACTTCCCCCAGCGGGCAATAACAATGCCGCCTGCGCCAGTGATGGTCAATTGTGTAACGCGGCAAGAAGCGCATCCGCCGAAGTATGTGGCGATAATCTCGGCTCAGATGCAAGGTCATGCGCAATAATTGCAGAACGGGCTGAATGCAAAGCTTCCAGCAAAGCAGCCGTGGCAGTCATTGCCTCATCATAAGCGTCATGCAATGACTCACCATGATGCGGCTGCAAGCGGCCATCCAAGTTGATCAAAGCGCGCTTATTTACCATACGCGTAAGATGATGATTAAATGACTGAATCGCAGAATCAAAATGCCCAATGAGCATATCGTCAGGATCTAGATAACATCCTTCTACAACTTTTGATTCAACAACACTTGCTGTTGCATCAACCATCAAAGTTTCCAAGCCCGAAATAACCCGAGAAAACCCATTAAGGCTGGAAACAGTGTCATCAATTGCCTCCAGCAGATCCAGCGTAACATGCTCCGCAGAACGCACAATACCTGCCAGCATCGTTATTGGTGTCTGAATATTTCGTTGAATAATCATAGCGTACCTCAATCATTAATGTATTTCGAACCAGCCACGTCCAAGGCAGCAATAATTTTTTGCAATAACTTTTCCTTTTAAATCTCGCCCTTGCACGGATTTTACCAAGAATATTCCGCAATAATAATAAATAATTTTACTGCTGCCAAAACGTGCGAGGACGTGCAATAACCTATTCAAACACCTCCGCCCTATCCAACGGAACCCCTGCTCTATCCTTACCCGACAACAACGGCTCCGCACCCATCAATTGCCAGTCAATGCCCAGCACAGGATCATTCCACAGAATCGCGCGCTCATATTCTGGCGCATAGTAATCTGTTGTTTTATATAGAAATTCAGCAACCTCGCTAAGCACCACAAAACCGTGCGCGAAACCCGGTGGCACCCAAAGCATGCGCTTGTTTTCTGCGGATAAAATCACGCTCACTGACTGCCCGAAGGTCGGCGAACTTTTACGAATATCCACCACCACGTCCAACACTTCGCCCACCGTCGCGCGCACCAACTTTCCCTGCGCCTGTTGAATTTGATAATGCAAGCCGCGCAACACATGACGCGCCGATTTGGAATGGTTGTCCTGCACAAATTCAACGTTAATGCCGGTTAATTCGGCAAAGCGTTTTTTATTAGAGCTCTCATAAAAAAAGCCGCGATCATCGCCAAACACTTTGGGTTCAATGATCAATACATCGGGGATGTTAGTGGCGATCACATTCATTTAAAATGCCTTTTCTTTCAAGATATTAATCAGGTATTTCCCATAGGCATTTTTCAGCATCGGCTGTGCCAGTTTTTCAACTTGCCCGGCGCTGATATAACCTTTGCGATAGGCAATCTCTTCCGGACACGCGATCTTTAATCCTTGGCGCTTTTCCAGCGTCTGCACAAAAGAACCCGCTTCCAACAGAGATTCATGGGTACCGGTATCCAGCCAGGCATAGCCGCGCGCCGACGGCTTGATACTCTTGGCGATTTCCCCCACGTCGTTGTCGTAGAAATACAGACCAATCTAAGCTTCCCCTGGAAAATCACCCAAGCAAGCTGCATAAATCAATAAAATCACAATATCAAGACTTGCCCTCAGACATTTTGATATATTGCTTGACATGCAATATATCAATTATAAAATGCTCACCTATGAATGCAGAACTTATTTTTAGCAAGAAGCGTTTTCACGGTAAAGGGATAATCGAAATGGTTATCTGGAAGCTGCCAACGAAGACCCGAGAACGCCCCCATGGATTAAAGTATCGTCTTGTATATGTGGTGAATGGCGAGCGGCTTGTTGGCTATGACAATGAACAGGGAAAGGGCGATCACAAGCACATTGGTAGCGCTGAGATTCGTTATTCGTACGCTGGGGTAGATATATT
>JAVHQT010000066.1:0-36628 GCA_036171275.1 Gallionellaceae bacterium
CTTTGTGCTGTTTGAGCCGTAGGCGAATGCCTTTCGCTTTTGTTTTTATGAGCCGTAGGCGAATGCCTTTCGCTTTTGTTTTTATGAGCCGTAGGCGAATGCCTTTCGCTTTTGTTTTTATGAGCCGAAGGCGAATGCCTGAATGAGCCGAAGCCGTAGGCGAAGGTGAATAAATCGAAAAGTTAAACAATCCAAGGCGAAGCCGCAGGATTGATTTAACCTTTCGATCCTGCTTTTCACTCGAAATTTTATGTAGTCTTGATTTTTATTCAGGGATTATAAAGAAGCTTCTTATAAAGGCTTTATACGGTTTTTTTGAAAGGCATTTTTTCTTTTAAAAACATGGACTTATGATTTTAGTCAAATGTTGATAGTTCGGTCTGCAAATGTTGATAGTTCGGTCTGCAAATGTTGATAGTTCGGTCTGCGGTTGTTGATACTTAGCTATATATATCAACAAAAAAGCCCGTTTAACGGGCTTAATTTGTAAGGTGAGGGTAACTAGACTATCGGTCGTTTAAATACATTTACGACCTCGTTTTGACTTTCAGCACTTATCTTTAAGTGCGAGAGTTCGTCAATGGATTTTAATGCTGATCGGATTTTAGTCCGTCTATCGTTTAATACCGCTTTACTCAACTTTGCGATTGGTTCTTGCCATACACTTTCAATCAAGGTGTTTATGCCGATTTTCAGTTCGGTTCTTGCTCCGCATAAATTAACCAAGTATGAATAAGTGATTTTAGAAACACTGGTTGGTAGTTCGTTATAGGTTTTTAGGCTGAGTTTGCCATAGCTGCTTGATTCACCTAAAAGCACTTCGGCAATGCGGTAATTAAGCGATATTGTTAGCGACTTGTCGTCACCTATGCAGTGGTTGATTAAATGGGTCATACCCCATTTTTTCCCGTCTTCGATATAGACACTAATCAGGCTCAACACCTTCAATGCTTCTTTAATGGTGGCGATATTATTGCCGTCAGTCGCTTTACCTAATAATCGGTTGACCTCTGCATAATTTGTGTTGATCGTTAGTGTGTTTTTCTTGCGGGCTAGATTCTCTTCATTATTGCGGTTTGGCAATAACGGCAACAAGCCGACGATTTCAGCCCCAATGTCAGGCTCTGGCTCTGTCCGCTGAGCAAGATTGATAATGGCAAATAACACCCCTAAATCAACGGCTGTTAGCTCTCCACCGCGAAACTCTATGCAACCCCCTTGCCACTTCTGGCGAATGTCAAGATACCCTCTTTTAACCCCTTTCGCCAACGGTTTGGCAAGCCCGGCGATTCCAGTAGCCATGTCGAATCTTACGATTCCTTTTTTACCGTCAACCTTGCGGGCAATCTTGCGGGCGGTTGTTAGGTCTTTCTCTAACTTATTATTAAACTTCTGATCGGAAACGTACGCCATAAATTACCTCTAAAAATGTATTAACTTTTAGATGTAACCTGAAATTTAATAAGAGATCAATTAAAAAAATGATCTAAAACAGCGACTTATAAAATTTCTGTTGATTTATATCAGAAAAATAATAATCGTTATTTAAGCGCTCATTTTGGATGTGAATCCGATTATGTAATTTATAAATCCGATCATATAAATTATAAAAGCGATCATGTAATTTAAGCGGTGGGGATATAAAACAGCATGAAATAAAATCTTGTTGATTATTAATAACAAAATCCAGCTAAAGTTTTTTGATAACAAGGTTGATAACAAGCGAAGTTCAGAAAACAAAAAAGCCTTTGATAATCAAAGGCTTAGTTGATATGTCGTGGCTCCCCGACCTGGACTCGAACCAGGGACCTGCGGATTAACAGTCCGTCGCTCTACCGACTGAGCTATCAGGGAATTGAATACATAAGCATCTTATTTCATTAAGCTTTTTTGGTCAACCTAGAAATTAGGTGTTTGAGTGCAAATTGTAGATTGCCTAAGTGTGATTGACATGGTAGATTGAGTCTCGAAAAAATTTGAAGGTAATCATGAAGTTGCATTTTGCAATCTTGATCTTAATTTCACCTTTAATGATTGCTTGTTCAAGTAATCATTCCTCTGCATTTTTGGCGCCTGCAACACATGAGCTGCATCTTCAGGCAGACGATGCGACCGCCAATCAAAATAATCCGCTCATCCCACCTATTATCCCTCGCTATATTGCCTTGCCCGCGCCCCAGCCAAGCGTTAAAACTGAAACGTATAGTGTTGTTGTTAATAATGTTCCGGCTCGCGAGATTTTATTTGCGCTGGCACGTGATGCTAAAATCAATTTAGATATTCATCCTGATGTACAAGGCAACGTCACGCTCAACGCGATTGACCAAAGTGTGCCGCAAATACTCCACCGCATTGCCAAACAAATCAATATTCGCTTTGAATTGGAAGGGAATAATTTGATTGTTTTACCCGATGCGCCATATTTAAAAATTTATAAAATTGACTACGTCAATATGAGCCGCGACGCAGATGCTGGCATCGCCAATGCAACACAAGTGGGAACGCCTGCGCAAACCGGTGGCGGCATGGCTGGAAATAACTCCCGGTTGGCCATTATCAATATTTCCAAAAATCATTTTTGGGAGCGACTGGAATCAAATATCAAAGATATTCTGCGCGAAACGGATTTGGTTTTGCCGGAAGGTTCGAGCGAAACCGTGGTTGAGCAAAATAATAATACCAGTAGCAGCGGCGCGATCTTGCCCGGCCATGTCCAGCCTAAGAAAAACAAATCGCCGAACCAAATTGAAGGTGGCACGACTCCCAATGAGGCTACATTTGAGGAGCAAGGAACGACGGTAACGCGCCGAAATACTTTTCGCGAAGCGGCTTCTGTGATTGTGAATCCGGAAAGTGGCTTAATGACAGTGCGAGCCACCGATAAACAACATGAAAGAATTCAAGAGGTGATCGCGCAAGTGATGGCCAGCGCACGACGGCAAGTCTTAATTGAAGTCACGATTGTCGAAGTTCGACTGAGTCAGCAATATCAGCAAGGCATCAATTGGTCAAATGTCAGTGCGGCGGGTAGTTCGGGGTTTCAATTCAGTCAAGCGCCGATTGGCAGTGTTTCTGCGACGAATACTGGAAGCTTAATGACGCTCAATTATGCGGCGGGTAGTTCAGGCGTTGGGGCGCTGGCCGCGTCCATCAAGCTTATGGAGACGTTTGGCACGGTCAAAGTTTTATCAAGTCCCAAATTAAGTGTGCTCAATAATCAAACGGCGATGCTCCGTGTTGTTGATAACTATGTTTATTTCACCATCAACGCGACCACGGTATCCGGTTCGGGCGGCGCGCCGGCAGTGACGACTTTCAGTACTGCTGCCAATAGTATTCCCGTGGGTTTTACCATGAGCGTCACCCCGCAAATTAGTGAGAACGACAGCGTATTATTGAATATGCGACCCTCTATTACGCGCTTGTTTGGCTATGTGAATGATCCGAATCCCGATCTTGCCCGTGCCGGCGTGGTCAGCCAAATTCCTGAAACTCAAACACGAGAAATGGAATCTGTCTTAAAAATAAGCGACAATCAAATTGCCGTAATGGGAGGCTTGATGCAAGATGAGCTTAATAATCAAACAGATAGCACGCCTTGGTTTGGGCGAATCCCTTGGATAGGGAATTTATTTAAGTATCGCAACGACAAAAGTATTAAATCTGAACTGATTATTTTCTTACGTCCGGTCATTATTCGTGAAGCGGGATTAAATGGCGATTTTCGCGCTTATCGCAGTCAGTTACCTAAAGCCGATTTTTTCAAGCTCAACCGAATTCCAACCCCTGCCGCAATCCCTGAATAATGAACGCAGTGCAAAAACTAATTTTGGTTTTATGGCTTATCGACAGTGGAATGCCGAGCGCGTTTGCTGAAAACAGGGCTGCAACTACCCCAGCTAAAATTTTTGAGCCGCTAATTGCAGTGGCCAAACCGGTACCAAGCCATTCTGCTAAAAAACAAACACATTTTTTTAGTCGCCCTAGTCCTCCAAAAAGAGCCAGCAACCCGCGCCTATCCGTCGAAAATACGCAGCCTTCTGCTGCGCCCTTAACGCCAGCGCCTATGATTGAACATCAAACCCTAGCTAACGCAATTGATCCCGTGCTCAACAAAGCTTTTGATGCCTACCAAAAGGCTGATTTTATCAATGCGGGTGTGCATTATCAGGAAGCCTTTGCGTTAGATTCGAACAACCGCGATGCGCTACTGGGCTTGGCGGCGGTGGCGCAGCAACAAGGCAGAATGGAACTTGCTGGGCAATTTTATGAACAATTAATCGGCTTAAATCCGCAAGATTCACTGGCACAAGCTGGACTCATCTCGCTTAAAGCAGAAGAATTCTCCCTCGTCCAAAACCGGCTGATGACCTTGCTGACGCGTTATCCCAATTCTGCATATTTATATTTTATCCTTGCAAATCAATATGTTACTCAATCAAGATGGCAAGAAGCTGAAACAGCCTATTTTCAGGCGGTTCGTTTAGAGCCCCCTAACGCCCTGTTTGCCTACGATTTAGCGATTTGCTTCGATCATTTAAGTCAGTCTGCCCTGGCTATTCAGTTTTATCAAAAAGCTGTGCAACTAAACGCTGACCAAAAGGCGAGCTTTTTAAATGCGGTGGTGCAACAGCGAATCAATGAGTTAAATGTAGTAAGACACTAAATGCATGATTTTTCAACCTCCTCTATCGGTGCAATTTTGCTTGCCAAAGGGATAATTAGCGAAGATCAATTACGGATTGCCGAGCGCGAACAAAGCAAGCAACCGCAGGCGCTGGGGCGGCTTTTGGTTCAGCTCGGATTTTTATCCGAAGCAACCATTCGCGACATTATTTCCGAAAGCTCAGGGCAACGCAGCATCGACCTGAACAACGTCATTGTTGATCCCGCCGCCATTGATCGCATCCCGCAAGCGTTGGCGCGTCGCCAGCTTATTTTGCCCTTATCGATTGATCTAATTGAGAAAGTATTGGTTATCGCCATTGTCGATCCTGACAATATCGTGGCGCTGGATCAAGTGCGGGCGTTATTGCAAAACGAATTTCGGATTGAAACGCAACTGGCGAGCGAATCCGATATCTTGCACGCAATCGATCAATGCTACGGTTTCGAACTATCGATTGACGGCATTTTGCATGAAATTGAACCTAACGATATTGAGCCGCAAAAGTCGGCATTGGAAGCTTCTGAATTTAGCCAACCGGTGGTGAGATTGATAGACGCACTGCTCACTGAGGCGGTGCAACTAAATGCTTCAGATATTCACTTTGAGCCAGAACCTAATTTTTTGCGCATTCGGTATCGTGTGGATGGCGTTTTACGGCAAGTTCGCAGCTTGCATAAAAGCTTTTGGTCGGCGATGGTGGTGCGGATTAAAGTGATGAGCGGCATGAATATCGCCGAAACACGCGCGCCGCAAGACGGGCATATTTCATTGAAACTGTCTGGTTGGAACTTGGATTTTCGCGTCGCCTCACATCCAACCACGCACGGTGAAAATATCGTACTGCGCATTTTAGATCGGCAAAAAGGCATTGTGCCAATTGAGCAAATTGGTTTAGATGAAAGTGCACTGCATACTTTGCGTGCGCTGATGGCCAAACCCGAAGGCATTGTTTTGGTGACCGGACCGACCGGAAGTGGAAAGACCACCACGCTTTATTCGATTTTAAGCCACGTCAACACTGAATCTGTAAATATCATGACGCTGGAAGACCCAGTGGAATATCCGATTCCGCTGATTCGACAAAGCGCGGTTAACGAGGCGGCGAAGCTTGATTTTGCCAGCGGCATTCGTTCGATGATGCGCCAAGACCCTGACATTATTTTAGTGGGTGAAATTCGTGATCATCCCACAGCTGAAATGGCGTTTCGTGCCGCCATGACAGGTCATCAAGTGTATTCAACTTTGCATAGCAATTCCGCTATTGGTGCGATTCCGCGCCTACTTGATATCGGTATTTTGCCGGACATTATGGCGGGTAATATCATCGGTATCATTGCGCAACGCTTAGTGCGCCTGCTCTGCGAACATTGCAAATATGCCTATCAACCCGATCATTTTGAACGCAAAATCCTAGGTCTTGGAGACCCTGACAGTCCAGTCATCTATCGTGCTGCGGGCTGCGAAAAGTGTCAGCATCAAGGGTATAAAGGTCGCCGAGCCATCATGGAAATTTTAAAACTAGATAGTGATATGGACGATTTGATTTCACGCCGCGCCAGTATGCGCGATTTAAAATTGGCGGCGCTAGACAAAGGATTTCGCCCGCTGGCGCAAGACGGAATTCAACGAATTCTGCGCGGCGAAACGTCCCTTGCAGAATTGTCACGCGTCATTGATTTAACTGATCGTTATTAAGGAAAAGCAAGTGCCTCTGTATGCGTTTACAGCCGTTGATTTACGCGGCAATAGCATTAAAGGCGAGCACGAGGCGGTCAATTTACTGGATTTAGAAGCGCGACTAAAAAGAACTGGGCTCGATTTAATTCATGCAAAAGTAGCTAGTCCACGTTTTAGCCTGCAACGTAAAAAAGTGCAACGTATTGATTTAATTACATTTTTCTTTAACCTTGAACAGCTTACTCGCGCCGGCGTTCCTTTGTTAGAAGCACTGGTTGATTTGCGTGACTGCATGGAACATCCGCATTTTCGCGCGATTTTAGCCCATTTGAGCGAAGCGCTTGAAAACGGAAAAACGCTCTCGCAAGCCATGGCACAGCATCCCAATGCGTTCGATGTTTTGGTGATTAGTCTAATTAAAAGTGGCGAAGCCAGCGGGCAATTGCCACTCATATTTCAACATTTAACCGCTACATTGAAATGGCAAGATGAGCTGGCAGCCCAAACCAAAAACCTGCTGCTTTATCCGCTTTTTATTGCAGCCAGCGTCACGGCTATTACCTTTTTTCTGATGATTTATTTGGTGCCCCAACTCGTGGGCTTCATTCAAGGGATGGGCAAAGAAGTGCCCATCCAAACGCAAATTCTGTTTGCAACCTCCCTTTTTTTGGTGAATTATTGGCCGCTAATTTTAGCTATGCCATTGATTATATTGACTATTATTAAAACAATGCTTTATTTATATCCGTCGCTTCATTATCACATTGATGCACTGAAACTACGGCTTTGGTTTATCGGGCCTGTTTTTCGCAAAATCATTTTGGCGCGTTTCGCGCATAGTTTTGCCTTGCTTTATGGGGCAGGAATCAACATCCTCGACTGCTTGGCGCACTTACGCAACATTGCCAATAATCAAGTTATCGCACTCGGGCTAACCGAAGTTATTCACGAAATTGAGTCCGGCAAAAACCTCTCGCACAGTTTCGCGCAAGCCCAGCTCTTTCCGCCGCTGGTGTTGCGAATGCTGAAAGTGGGCGAAACCACTGGGCAGCTCGACCAAGCCTTGTTGAATATCAGCTATTTCTACGACCGAGACGTCAAAGACAGCATCAAACGTGTGCAAGTGATGATTGAACCGCTGATGACTATCATTTTGGGCGGGCTCTTGGGCTGGGTTATGCTCTCGGTGCTGTCACCAATTTACGACTTAATTAGTCAGCTAAAATTCTAAATCCATGTTCTTTTCTGCAAAAACGTTGCTGTATCTAACTGCGCACACGGCGCAACTACTGCAATGGAATGGTCGCCAATTTGAAACACGACATACATTCGCCACCGATGCAGCGGGGCAGCAACAATTTGCGCTGTACCTAAAGCAAGCCCAGTCACCTTTGCATTTACTGTTGGATTTAGTTGAAGAAGATTTTCGACACGAGACCATTCCTCATGTCAGAGGCGCGAATCACCGTGCCCTGATCGCGCGAAAATTTGAGCAACATTTTCCGAATACGCCGTTTTATCAATTTCAGCATTTAAAGCGACGCAGCGAGGGCAGGCGCGATGATGAGGTGTTGCTTTCTGCGCTGACCAATCCGCAACGCATCACGCCTTGGCTAGAAATTTTGCAACGCACACGCACGCCATTAGTTGGTGTTTACTCCGCTTCTAACCTCAGCAGTGCTTTGCTGAACAAAGCAGAAAAAGCGCATAGTTTGCTCATTTCTTGGCAAAAAAATGCCGGTTTGCGCCAAAGTTATTTTCAGCATGGACAGCTGCGCTTTTCGCGCCTGACGCCTTTTTTCAAGGAACGCACGCTTGCGGAAGTGATCGCCGATGAAACGCCGCGTGCTTTGCATTATCTTAAAAGCCTGAATTTATCCACCACCTCTGTACCGCTAGCCATCTATATTTTTTGTCACCCAGCCGAACGAACGGCCCTGCAATCGCTTTTAAAAGATACGGCAGACTTTTGCTATTTATACCGTAACAACCGAAGCCTTAACAAAGGCAACTTGCCGGAAGGATTAGTCGAAGATTCGGATGCAAGCGACCTGTATTTAGGTGCGCTGGTTAGTCACCCTCCCGGCAAATACACGCTACCGAAACGCTATTATCGCGATTACCTACTGTGGCAATCGCGTTACCTTGCTTATGGTTTAGCCTTGGTCTTGCTGCTAGTGAGTCTTGTCTTGAGCGGTATTTCCGCCTGGCAAACGCAAGCGTTGCTTGAAGATAGCCGGCTGGTTCAAGCCCAAATCCAGCAGCTAAGCCAACACACGGCGGCGCTGCGCGCGCAATTTCCGCCCACGGTTATTCCGGCCGATGATATGAAAATGGCGGTGAAAATTAGTCAACGCCTGAAACACGATTTTCCGACCGCGCGCCAGGTTTTACAAACACTGAGCATGGTATTAGCGCAGTTTGAGCGCCTACAACTGAATAAACTGAGTTGGCAACTTGAAGCGGCTGTGGGCAATCATTCCCCGGATTTGGTGCTGGTTTTAGAAGGAGAAGTGCTTGATTTTGGGTATAACAAACGCGCCGTGCTGAATTATCTAAGCGTGTTGCAAAGCCAACTCCTTCAGCACGGTTACCAAGTCAGTGCTGAGAAAATGCCGTTAGATCTGAGCGCCACCGGTCATATTCAAAGTGACGAACTGTCCAATCCAAACGCTAATCCCACCTTTGTCCTGAGACTAAACTGGAAACCTCCCGCATGATCTTTTCCCGCGACGACTTGCGCTATGTCAAACACAGTCTGATTAGCTTAACGCTCAGTGTGCTGCTGTGTGTCGGGCTGCTTGGGTTGACTCATCACTATCAGGCGGACGCGCGGCAAACGCAGCATCAGGCGCAACAACGACTAATCGCTGCGCGTCAAAGTCTCAACATCACCCAAGATGATTTAACCAATATTGCCGCGTATGCCAGCCAATATCAGGCTTTGCTGGCGCAACACCTCATTGGCGATGAATTGCGCTTAGATTGGGTGGAAGGCTTAAGCCGTCTGCGGCAACAAAACACGGTCGCCGATTTTCATTACAGCATTCAGCCACAAACAGTTTGGCAGCCTTCGCCCGCGTTTGAAAGCGGCGATTTTCAAATTCATTTTAGCGCTGTGAACTTGCAATTTGATTTATTACACGAAGGTCAATTGCTCAATTTTTTAAACGCCATCGAGCACGATTTGCCAGGAAAATTTATCGTTGAACGCTGCCAGATTGAACGCCGCAGTGCAGCGCCTGTGGCCAGTAGCCCGCCACTCAGCGCCGACTGTCATGCGGGCTGGCTAACACTCAAACACAAAGATACCCCATGAAACACTGGTTACCACTTAGCCTTTACCTGGTTTTTTTACTGCCGGCTAACGCCGATGAGCTAGGTCGACTTTTTTTCAGCCCAGAACAGCGCAGAGTTCTTGAATTAACTCAATCAAAACAGATACTTACCAATGCTCCAGTTTCAGGTGTTTCTGCGCCACTTGCGCCCAAAAAATCGGTCCATTTGCCTGCCAATATCACCGTCAATGGCGTGATTCAGCGCAGCGATGGCACGCGTGTGGTTTGGATTAACGGCCAAGCGCACAGCATGACAGCAACGCGGGACGGTAATCCGGCCAGCGTCGCGCTACCCGATCAAAACCAACGCATTGAATTAAAAGTAGGACAACGCTGGCGACCTAAGACAACGCAATGAATGCCACCCTTGGTAAGCCACAACGGGGTGCGGCCTTGTTGATTATGTTGCTAATTGTTACCTTTGCGCTGAGCGCTTTCTTGCTGAGTTCGCTCAATCCGTGGTCGCAAAAAATGGCAAAAGAGCAAGCCACGCAACTGGCATTAGCCCAAGCAAAAGACGCCTTGATTGGTTATGCCGCTAGCTATGCGGGCAGCGTACATGGTTATTTGCCTTGTCCTGACGAAGGACAAAATCACAGCCAAGATGGAACAGCAAACAGCACTTGCGGTAAAATAAATATTAGCCGCTTAGGCAAATTACCTTGGCGCACCTTGGGTTTGCCGCCACTGAAGGATGGCGCAGGCGAATGTTTATGGTATGCCGTGTCCGGCTCATCTAAAAATGCCCCGAAAATACAAAACTTCAATGAAAACACGCTCGGATTATTGGAAGTGCTGAGTGCTGATGGTGTCCATTTTGTGGCGGGAAGCAGCGCTGAAAACCGTGCCGTGGCGATTATTTTCGCTCCTGGCAGCGCGCAGAATAATCAAAATCGCACCCGTTTAAGCCAAAATTTTTCCTGTGGTGGCAACAATACCGCCAGCAATTATTTAGATAGCGACATCGTGCATCTCATTGATAATGCAGCGATTTCTGACTTAGCGGCAACGGTGAGTCGCTTCATTGCCGGCCCGATAAAAGAACCAACGGCGCGTAGCCAACTGACCGATACGCTTGTTAACGATCGCTTGTTAGTAATTACCCAAGCGGAAATTTTCAATGCGATCCATCACCGTACCGATTATTAGAATTAGCTCGCCATGTTAAACAAACCAAACGGCTGTCAGCAACAGCACTTAAAGGGCTTTTCGTTACTGGAAATGGCGATTGTGCTGACCATTGTTGGCTTATTGCTGGCGGGATTGCTGCCTTCGCTCACCAGCCAACTGGAGCAACAGCACCGCAACGAAACCCGCCAAGCATTCGCCATGATTAAAGAAGCGTTATATGGTTTCGCCATTACTAACCGCTATTTGCCTTGTCCTGCCTCACAAGTGAACGGTATAGAAGATCGAAATTTAACCACCGGCGCGTGTCATCAACGGGTGGGATTTTTGCCTTGGGCGAGTTTGGGCGTGAGGGCGCTAGACGGTTGGGGGCGCTATTTTCAATATGGCGCGACGCCCGCATTTACCAATGCCTCAAGTGTCTTTGCCCTGGGCAGTAGTACCGATATTTCCATCCGAAATTTAAATGATTCGGCCTTGAGCAATAGTGGCGGAATTCCTGCTGTTATTATTTCAACCGGCGCCAATGGACTGTTTGGCACACAAACCAACGGCGTTGCTGTGGCCAACAAGTATGCGGTCGATGGGGCAAACGTTCTGAAACAGCAAGCGAATATCGGCGGATTAAATGGGGCAGGAAAAATATTTTATAGCGCAGACCCAACCATTCGCAGCAACAATACCGATGCGGATTTTGATGATTGGGTAGAGTGGATCTCGCCCTATATTTTATTCAATCGAATGGTGAGCGCAGGAAGCTTGCCCTGAGGATGTAAGGGCTGGTTTGAGCATCTCAGCGCGAATGATTTAGGGAGTTTGCCGCGAACAGTTTTGGAGCGTGGACTGCATCAATGTTAACGCGCGCGTGGTTGCGCCCTGATTGCCTTTGATAAACTGTAACGCGGCAGTACTCATCTGATGTTGTCTTGCCAAATCAGTCAATAAAACCTGCGCTTGGCTGAATAATTCTGACGCATTTTCAATACGTAATGCTGCGCCTTCGGCAATTGCCATTTCACTTGCCTGCGCGAAATTATAGGTGTGCATGCCGATCAGCACCGGCTTGCCAACCGCACATGCCTCGATCAAATTTTGCCCGCCAAAAGGCAATAAACTGCCGCCAATAAACGCCACATCACACGCCGCGTAATACGCAAACAACTCGCCCATGCTATCGCCCAACAATACTTGCGTGGCTGGCAAAATCGGTTCGTTCGCGCTACGACGCTGCACGGATAATCCAAATTTATCAATTAAATCATATACTTGCGTAAATCTTTGCGGATGCCTTGGCACAATCACCAACAAAAAGTTCAGTCGATTTTCAGACTGATTTTGTAGTTGTTGCAAGGCCGATAAAATCAACGCTTCTTCACCTTCGCGCGTACTCGCCGCCAACAAAATAGGACGCGTGCCAAAAGACTGGCGCAATCGCTCGCCTTGCCGCAATAAAGAGGACGGCGGCTCAATGTCATATTTCAAATTGCCCATCACGCTGAGTCTTTCTGCACCTAAGCGTTGAAAACGCGCGGCATCCGCCTCTGTTTGAGCGGCAATGCCTGCCAATTCAGCTAAGGCTTGCCGCGTTAAATTCACAAAACGTGAATAACTTTTGAACGATTTTTCCGATAATCGCGCATTCAGCAACAGCAGCGGAATCTGCCTCTGGTTGCAAGCATGAATTACATTAGGCCAAATTTCGGTTTCCAGCAAAACGCCGATTGTGGGCTGAAAATGATTCAAAAATCGCTGCACTGCAAACGGGTAGTCATAAGGCAAATAGACGCGTAACACTCTGTTTTGATACAGTTGTTCGCTAGCGGCGCGTCCCGTTGGCGTGGTGTGCGTCAACAAAATTTGGTACTCAGGATAGGCGACTAATAAACGTTCAATTAGCGTCGCTGCAGCACGTGTTTCCCCGACTGAAACCGTATGCAACCAAATAACCGACTGCAGCGTGCGCGGCGCGTAAAAGCCAAAACGCTCGCCAAGATGGTGTCGATATTCGGGTTGGCGGCGACTACGCCAAAGCAAGTGAAAAAGGGCATACGGTAAAATGAGCCATAAAAAACTGCGATAAAAAAATCTAGTCATATTAGAAGTTCCTTTCAATCTAAAAAGCCTAAGCGCCGGTCTGTCTCCAAGAAAACGGCTGAAAATTCGCCTGAACAGTGCAGAATTCCGTGAGCCCGACTAGCTTCTAGCAGCACGTTTGTGAATACCGTTAATGCTTGCGGTGAGCAAGCAGCGCGTTGTTAAACCATTACCGTTCGCGGTGAGCTTGTCGAACCGCTATAACCAAGTTAAGGCTAGTCTTCGACCAGCTCAGGCCGCACGGTTTATCGTAATTGAGGCATCTTTAACAATCCGTCACACCGGCGTAGGCCGGTTTCCAGCCCTTAAAAAGGGCAGTGCTAAACCTTGAAAACACTGCATTTTTAACCTGCACTGGACACCGCCCTGATTGGAGGTCAGCCGGTCCTGAATCCTTCGCCTAGCTCAGAAGAGCGTTGTCGCAAGGCCGAAATGACGGAACTTGAACATGAGTAACGCCCCTTATTTTGGTGCAATGCGCTGCTAGCTTGTTCACAGCCCTGCCAATATCTTTTCTAAGCGTTTGGCCGACACAATCACCGGCGTTTTTAATTCTTGGGCAAACAGCGAAACGCGTAATTCTTGCAGCAACCAGCCGAAATCAGCCAATGGCGCATTCCATTCACCTTCTTGCGCGGCAAATTTGCGCTGCCATTGTTGCTGCAAGGGCTGCAATTGCGCCAGATTTTGCGCATCTCGTGCCGGATTATTGCGCAGTTTTTCCAACCGCACCGCGATGGCTTTTAGGTAGCGCGGCATATTTTGCAAGCGGTCAAATGGCGTGCGCCCCACCCATTCTTTGCCCAGCAACCAGTCGCATTGCTGGCGAATATCCTGTTGCACCAGTCCGTGCGCCTTGAAGGCGGGCAAGGTTTTTTGCAAAGTGTGATATTCCACCAGCACCGCGCCCACCAAGCGCGCCAATTCTTGCGCAACCAAATTAAGCCGCGCTTTGGCTTCTTTGCAGCGCGCGGCAAAGGCGACGGCGTTGGTTGGCAGGGGATCGTTTAAGCTGCATCGATCAAACGTCACGGAGAGAATTTGCCGTTGTAAATCGTGTGTTGAACCGAAGGGTAAAAATTGCATTCCCATCGCTTGCAAACCCGGCAAGTTTTTTTCCAGAAATTTAACCTGATCTTTCAGCGCCAACATAAATAAGCGCCGCAAACCTAGCCGGTGCGCGGCGAGCGCTTCGTCAGCGCGATCAAATGCCCGTAAAGTCACCGCATCATTGCCATCCACCAAAGCATTAAACAGCGTCACCGTTTGTCCGGCACGGCTCACTTCACGCGTGGCGACGAAAGTACCGAAATCCCAAGCCATAAAGCGAATTTCGTTAAGTTCTTGATTTAATTCACTATTATTTAATTTTGCCGTTGAGGCGCTTTGTTTTAACGTCCAGTCGCCGCGCAGCTGAGCTAGGTTGCGCGACGCGCCCAATTGCCGTCCGTGTTCATCCAATACCCGAAAGTTCATCAATAAATGCGGCGCTAATTGCTCCAAGCGAAACGCGTCCAGCGGCACATCGAGTTGTTTTTGAGCGCGAAAATATCCCGCCAGCGTTGCTAATAACGGCGTGTCCGAAGGCGGCACGGCAGCGTAAAACGCAGCGGCAAATTCGGGTACGGGCACACAATGACGGCGCAATTTTTGTGGAAGAGATTTCAGCAGTTGCGTTACTTTTTCGATCAGCAAACCAGGAACTAAATACTCACAACGTGCCGCCGATACTTGATTTAACAGGGCTTGCGGCACAGTGAGTGTCACGCCATCGTCATTTTTTCCGGGCGAAAAATGGTACGCAAGCGCAAAACTGACTTTGTTCATTTCCAGCTGCGGCGGAAATTGCTCGGCGGTAATTGCCGCCGCTTCGTGGCGCATCAAATCTTCTTTTTTGAGAAATAACAGGCGCGGCGAAGTGCGTTCAATGTCTTTGCGCCAATGTTCAAACGCCGCCCCGTTATGAATGCCGGCTGGAATACGGGCGTCGTAAAAGGCAAAAATCAACTCATCATCTACCAAGACATCGGGGCGGCGCGCCTTATGTTCCAAGGCTTCAATGTCTGCAATCAACTGTTGGTTGTGGGTAAAAAACGTCGCTTGGGTATTGAATTCCCCATTCACCAAGGCTTCACGGATAAAAATTTCGCGTGCCTCAGCGGGAAACATCGGTCCGTAATGCACGCGCTTTTTCGGGTTGACCACCAAGCCATACAAAGTACTGCGCGACCACGCCGCCACTTGCGCCGCTTTTTTTTCCCAATGCGGATCAAAATAATGGCGTTTAATCAAATGCGCGCCGACTTCCTCTAACCATTCCGGCTCGATACGCGCCACGCCTCGGGCGAACAATTTGGTGGTTTCCATGATTTCCGCCGCCACCAACCATTTCGCTCCTTTTTTTGCCAACACAGAATTCGATGCGATGAAAAATTTAATTTCCCGCGCGCCTAAGTAATACGGCTCTCTATCGATACCTTTGCAGCCAATATTTCCCAGCAAACCCGTGAGCAAGGCTTTGTGAATCTGCTCATAACTGGCGGGCGGAGCTTCATTCACTTCGTTATGCCGGCCATTCGACAAGCTCATGACAGGCTGACCTCCGGTCAGACCGGTATCCAGTGTGTTTCCGACTTCGCCAGCGGCAAGTTTTTGTCCGTTTCGCGGCGCAGTTTTTTCAACTGGATTCCGACCTGCGCCGGAATGACGGGTAACTGAAAACATACCCATTTCCGCCATTTGTGTATGCAGTTGCTGATGGAGTTCCTGCCATTCGCGCAGTCGCAGTGGTGACAAAAAGGCGTTGCGGCATTCTTGTGTCCACAATTTATTGCTCTTTTTATGCTTCACCGCCTCGCTAAACCAGGCCCATAATTTGAGATACGCCAAGAAATCAGAGCGCTCGTCATTAAAGCGTTGGTGCGCCGCATCGGCGGCTTCGCGCCGTTCGGCCGGACGATCGCGCGGGTCTTGTAGCGACAACGCGCTTGCAATAATTAAAATTTCCGGCAGGCAGTGATATTGTTTACCCGCCAACAATAATCGGGCAATTTTCGGGTCTAGCGGCAATTTAGCTAATTCGTGTCCCAGTGGGGTTAATTTTCGCTGTTCGTCCAGCGCGTTTAGCTCTTGCAATAACTGATAACCATCGGCAATCGCGCGTGAGCCGGGCGGCTCGATAAACGGAAATTCACTGACTTCCGCCAGCCCCAAGGCGCTCATGCGCAAAATCACTGTTGCTAACGACACACGGAAAATTTCCGCCTCGGCAAATTCAGGGCGCTGTAAAAAATCTGCTTCTTCATACAGCCGAATACACACGCCGCTCATCACCCGACCACAACGTCCGGCACGCTGATTCGCTGGGGCGCGGGCAATATTTTCCACCCGCAGTTGTTCCACTTTTTGTCGCACGCTGTAACGGTTGATGCGCGCTAAACCGCTGTCGATCACGTAAGCGATATTCGGCACGGTTAAAGATGTTTCCGCCACGTTGGTGGCCAAAATTACCCGCCGCGTACCTGAGGCGGGCTTAAACACGCGGTCTTGCTCTGCGATGGAAAGCCTTGAAAATAAAGGCAAAATTTCAATGCCTTTATGCTGATGCTTGCGCAAGGCTTCGGCGCAATCGCGTATTTCGCGCTCGCCGGGCAAAAATACCAACACGTCGCCGCGCAAACCGCCAATACTTAACTCATCCAACGCACCACAAATTGCTTGTGGCATGTCTTGCCAGTCACCTTCTTCATTTTGCTGCGGTGGACGGTAGCGAATCTCCACCGGATACGTGCGGCCGGACACTTGAATGATTGGCGCACCCAAAAAATGCCTGGAAAAACGCTCGGCATCCAAGGTGGCAGACGTGATAATCACTTTTAAATCGGGGCGACGCGGCAACAGTTGGTGCAGATAACCAAGCAGAAAATCAATGTTCAGCGAACGCTCATGCGCCTCGTCGATAATGATTGTATCGTATTGTTTTAAATAGGAATCTTGATGAATTTCTGCGAGCAAAATACCGTCGGTCATTAGTTTGATGCAGCTGTCCGGCGCGACTTTATCATTGAAACGAACTTTGTAACCCACTAAGCCGCCTAGCTCAGATTTCAACTCTTTCGCAATACGCGCTGCTACCGAACGCGCTGCAACGCGTCGCGGTTGTGTATGGGCAATCACCCCTAAAACGCCGCGCCCTAGACTCAGACAAATTTTGGGTAATTGTGTGGTTTTGCCGGAACCGGTTTCTCCGCAAACGATAATAACTTGATGATTTTCAATGGCTTGTATTAAATCTGCGCGCCGCGCCACCACTGGCAAATCGGCAGGATATTCTATTGCAGAAAGTTGTTGCACACGCGCTAAACGGCGTTGCGCCAGCGCAGATAAAGGAGGTGTCATGCCGAGGTTGAATGAAGTTCAGTGCATTGATTATAAGGGGTTTTTTGGAATTATTACGATGCCGACAAGACAAAATCCTTAGGAAAACCTGGGCTAATCAATTGTTTCACTGAGCCAGTTAAGGGTTCAGCACGAACGGTTGATTTGTGCAGCGTTTCCCCAGGGTAAATTTGTTCCCTGAAATTGATTATATAAATCAATAAGATGGAATAAGCTAATCAAACCCAATGTGGCGTGGCTAAGCGTAGCGCATCCACCTGTTCTCAAATGACATTTTGGTGGATGCGCTACGCTTAGCCCCTTGCCTTTTTTCGAGAACACATTTGCCCTGAGTGTTTTCCGTTGCTGATTGACTATTCTTCAAAAAAACGAATTGTATTTCTCCCTGCGTCTTTCGCTAGATACATGGCCGCATCAGCCTGTTTCATCACTTCCACTTGGCTGAGGGCATCTTTGCCAAATACGGTGACGCCGATACTGGCGGAACAATGATGTTCAACGATGATTTCTTGCTGGTCTTCTTGGGTGACTTTGAGTTGATAAGGTTCGGCAACGCAGGTGCGAATTTTTTCAGCAATCGACCGTGCCAGCAAGGTTGCAGCAGCTTTGTCGGTATTTAAACGCCCTAGTTTGATTACGAATTCATCGCCGCCAAATCGCGCCACCGTGTCCACTTCACGGACGCAACTTTTAATTCGATTAGCGGCTTCGATTAACAGCAAATCGCCAACTACGTGCCCGTATTGATCATTCAGTGGCTTGAAATTATCTAAATCCAAGAACATTAAGGCGGCATATTGATCGTTGCGCTTAAAGTTGGCAAAGGCTTGGGCGAGGCGTTCATTCAATAAACGTCGGTTTGGCAAATGGGTCAAAGGGTCATAAAAAGCCAGCAGATGGACTTCTTCTTCGCGCACTTTCCGATCGGTAATGCTCAAGCCTACGCCGCGCAAGCCGAGCATCGTGCCTTCTTGGTCAAAAAAAGGAATGCCGCTTACTTCTTCCCAATTGACTGCGCCGGATTTGGTAATGTTGCGATGTTGCAATTTGAATGCTTGACTTTCTAGAGCGTGGCTCACCATCTCGCTAATGACGGCATGATCATCTGGGTGCATAAACTCCATCGGTGTATGGCCGAGCAATTCTTCCGGCGGATAGCCTTTTACCGCTAGCGCTCGCGCTGAAACATAGGTGTATTCCATATTGGTGTTGATTTCCCATAAATATTCACCGGCCGCTTCGCTGACGTCGCGGAAGCGTTGTTCGCGATAGCGCAATTTTTCCTCGGTCAATTTGCGCTCGGTAATATCAACAAACGTAGCAATAGCCCCACTGACTGCGCCATTGGTCAAAATCGGTTGCGACCAATACTCAACCGGAATGGCGCGCTCATCTTTGCGCCAAAATACATCCGTGGCACAGTGAATATTTTCATTATTCAGATAAGCTAGATACATGGGGCATTCGTTTGCCGGATAGTTGGAGCGATCGGCATGAGAATGGTGAATCAGTTCGTGGATATGTTTGCCCAGTAATTCCTCAGCCGTGTCGAAGCCTAAAATTTCTAAAAACGATTGATTGACAAAGGTACATTTCCCTTCTAAATCAACACCATAAGCACCTTCCGCCATCGAATTAAGTAAGGTAGAGATTTTTTCATGCGATTCATTGAGCGCCAATTCGGCGCGTTTGCTTTCTGTGACATCGTCATAGATTGCAATCACTTCGCCGCTTGCCAGGCGATAGACACGATTTTCACGCCAGACGGCCAGTCGCGTAGCTTGATAAAACTTGATGGGGCAAGTTTGCGGTTCGCCAGTGCGGTAAGCGGCCTGAAAAAACTCAAAAATCCCCGATTCTTTCACGCCCGGAAACACCTCGGTAACCCTTTTCCCCAATAAGTCTGAACGTTTAATGCTATCCATTTTTTCAGCCGCCAGATTGATGTCCTGAAACACAAAATCAGCACCGTCATCCACTGCCGTGTAAATGGCAACGCCGTTGCTCATGTTTTCAAATAAGCCGCGAAATAAAGCCTCGTTATACGCAATGTGCTGTTCGGTCGCCACGCGCGCCGAAATATCCTGTTTTACCGCCACAAAATGGGTAATGGTGTTTTGTTCATTCAGTAGCGGGGTAATGGTTAATTCTTCATCGTGCAGCGAACCATCTTTGCGGCGATTGACCAGTTGCCCGTGCCACACTTTTTTCGCCAAAATGGTGTCCCATAGATTTTTATAAAAAGCCGTATCTTGCCGGCCAGACTTAACTAAATCACGAGGATTGTGGCCTAACATTTCTTCGCGGGTATAGCCTGAAAGTGCCGCAACCGCTGAGTTTGCCCATTTTATTTCGCCGCTGATGTCGGTAATGACCACGCCATTGGCGGTGGCGTTGAGCGCGGAATCTTTTAAGTACAGTTCGCGCAGTGCCAAACGTAATGCACGGGTATGAGTGGTGAACGCCATGCCCGTCATCGCCAGAATGATTAAGTAAGCACTGTAATTACGGAGACCAGTCTGCGAAATTTCATGCCCAAAATAACCGATTTGCAGATGGGCACTCGCTAATACTTGTCCGGCAATGATCAGCGTGACGAAGGTGACGCCGCGGACGCCTAAACGAATGGCGACCCAAGCGATGAACAAAAACATCATATAGCCCTCAGGGGTGCCGCCGACATAGCGACTGAAGGTATTTAAAAAGATAAAGTTTGCGATGAGCAGGGTGAGCGCAATCAACAAAATGGCTTCAACTTTTTGTTTGAGATTCAAGGGCATTGACCTCGGTTGCGCCCATGCCAGCAGTAGCGGCGTCAAGATGACAATGCCCAATGCTTGCGTCAGCCAAATATCAAAAGCCGTGTCTTTGGAAAACGCCAGACCGACATTAACCGCCAGCAGCATGGCGAGCGCGCTGCTCAATAAACAAGCGATAGAACCTAAGCCGATTAAACGCAAATAAGCGGTAAGCGTGCCCATAAATCGCAGCGGCGTGCCTTTGCGGGTGATCAACCAAGCGCCCATTTGCGCCGCAATGACTTGACCTAAAGCTAAGCCAGTCGCAAGTAGTGGCCTATTTGTCGCCAATACATTCAACCCAAAGCTCCCCAGAAATACGCCAAAAATAAACTGTTTTCCACCCAATAGCAGGGCGGCAAACCCGATGCCGCTTGCCAGCAGGTTAATTTGGATAATGGGGTTGACGGGGAAAAAATAAGTGGCGATACCTAGGCTTAAATAAGCGCCGGTAACGAGTAAAACTTTGCGCCATTGGCAAAATTTTAAGCAAAGAGGCAAAGAAGTAAACATGACTTTTGAGCGTTTCTCGATGAAAATTTGACCGGCAGATTGTACGCTTGGCAGGCGAGTAGGCTAAAAAAATATGCCAGTGAACATTTGCCGGACTCGCCACTGTAATTCATTAACATATTGATTATATTGAATAAATTTTATCAGATTGCATTTTTGTTTGGGGCAATGGAATGATTTCTTGCACTGTGGGCTTTTAAGCGGACGAATTGGAGTATTTTTTTTGAGGGAATTTGCGCAACATTCCGCGCCCTTGCCAAGGTCAGTGTTCAGTCAAAATCGAAGCGGTTTGCGGTCAAGCTGCAAATTATTAGCGATGTTTTGGAACGGACTTGAGGGATAAGTTTGCGTTGTATATTAGAAAAATCTAATTTATAATTTTCTAATATAGCCAAGAATTTTTTCTGCCACGGCGTTAAAAAAACGGTCAGACGAATTACTTTCTATGCGTTTTGCTGAAATAAAAATTCGGCCAACTTTTTTGAGTTGCAAATAAACCAATTTATTTTAAGGGAAAAATATGTCGCGAATCGTTATTTTAGGGGCGGGAATTGCCGGGCACACTGCGGCACGATATTTAAATAAGGCGCTGGGTAAGGCGCACGAGGTGGTGGTGGTTTCGCCGAATGCGAAATGGAATTGGATTCCTTCCAATATTTGGGTGGGCGTGGGTCAAATGACTGAAGAAGAAGTGACTTTTGATTTGGCTGAACTTTACCAAAAAGTGGGCGTTAAATTTCTCCAGGCAAAAGCGCTGTCGATCAACCCTGAGGGCGATACTCAAAATGCCTCGCCATTTGTCACGATTGAACATACGCACGCCTCAAAAGTGGCGCAACAAGAGCAGATTTCTTACGATTTTTTAATCAATGCAACTGGTCCGAAGTTGAATTTTGGCGCTACCGAAGGGCTGGGCCCAGAACATGGTCATACAGTTTCAGTTTGTACTGCCAGTCATGCTTTAGAAGCCAATGCCAAGCTGCAAGCGACAATCGAGGCAATGCGCGGCGGCGCACGAAAGACCATTGTGATTGGCACGGGGCATGGCATGTGCACTTGTCAAGGCGCGGCTTTTGAATATATTTATAACGTTGATCATACTTTACGGGAAGCTGGCGTTCGAGAAAATGCGCGTATTATTTGGATTAGCAATGAGTATGAGTTGGGCGATTTTGGTATGGGTGGCGTGCATATTGAGCGTGGCGGTTATGTCACCAATGGCAAAGTATTTGCCGAATCGTTGATGGTTGAACGGGGTATTGAATGGATTACCCGTGCCCACGTTAAGAAAGTGGAAGCGGGGAAAATTCATTACGAAACCTTAGATGGTTCGTTTCATGAGCTGGAATTTGATTTCTCCATGTTAATTCCTCCATTCGCAGGCGTCGGATTAAAGGCGTTTGACCGGGCGGGCGCGGATATTTCCAGTCAACTTTTTGCGCCAAACGGCTTTATGAAGGTGGATGCGGATTACACGCCTCGCCCTTATTTAGAATGGAGTGCAAAAGATTGGCCGCGCACTTACCAAACCCCCTCTTTCCGCAACATTTTTGCCGTCGGTATTGCCTTTGCACCACCACACATGATTAGCAAACCGATGCAAAGCGCCAATGGCACCCCCATTAACCCGACTGCACCTCGAACAGGAATGCCTTCTGCCGCCATGGCAAAAGCCGTTGCCATGAGCATTATTGCGATGGTCAATGGCGCAGATGCACCAACCCATACTGCTTCGATGGCGGAAATGGGGGCGGCGTGCGTTGCATCAACGGGGGCTGGTTTTTTTAAAGGCTCGGCAGCAACCATGACGGTTTTCCCTGTCGTGCCTGACTTTGAGAAATACCCTGAACACGGGCGCGATATTTCACTAACCTTTGGTGAAATTGGCTTGGCGGGACACTGGATGAAGTATTTGCTGCATCATGCCTTTATTTATCAGGCAAAAATGAAACCCGGCTGGTCGTTTTTGCCAGATTAATCAACCTTTTAGGAGTTAAAAAAATGTCAGGAAAAATCACCAATAGAGAGCCGTATCAGCAATCTTATTATCCGCCAGCACCTACCAGATTGACACGTTATATGCGGGCATCTTTGCTGTGGCAGAGTGTGCGTTTTTTAGTCATTAACTTTAAAATTTTAAAGCTGATGATGAAGTCGCATCATTAAAATACAGCGCACATGTTGATCTTGTATTCAGCTGATTTAGCTACGCCTTGTCGAGCAACGTCAAAAAAAGTTATATAAATCAATAAGTTATGCTTAAATCGTTCTCACGTTTTGGCGTGAGAACGTCATTTGAAATGACGGGATTTAAATTGTTGGCGGTTTAGCAAGCCTTTGATCCTTGAGACGGTGCTGATTAAAGCAACAGCTGTTCGCCCTGATGCAGTCTAAACGCGGTGCGTGCGCTACTGGCGCTTTAGTCTGCTTTCAGTTTCGATCTACCCGGTGCACCGTGCACGGAATAAACCAGTGCTTCCTTAAACCAACGGCAATCTCAGCTGACATTTTCTGCACTCTTTAAGGCGCGAATGGCTTGGTAAACAGCGCGCGAAGCTGCTGCATAGTCGCCTTCTTTTTGCAGTAATTGACTTGCATGATCAAATTCTTTGGCATTGATTGTTTGTGCAACATGAGCTGCCAGGCGATGAAATTCGGCGTGACGGGAAAGTAGCTCGGCAAAGGCTGGTGAGTGTCCGTACTGCACTTGGCCAACGCCATGCAGCCATTTACCTAAAGCGCAATCTTCATCTTTTTCGTAAGCGGCAACCTCAATTGATTCTTGCTTGAGAATCACTTCGCAAAAAGATTCAATCCATTGTGCGTGCGTTTCGAATGCAGAGTCGATGTTCATAATATTCAATATATTTAAAGGGTTACAATATAATCACAAAGGTGCGCTAGCGTTCAGGCGCTTCGCATTTCACCGCCAAACTCAGCGCGCTTGCCTCCATTACTGCAACAATCATCACTGCAATCAGCGTGGGTAATAAGGCAATTCGTGTTAAAGCGGTCCAAAGAATCGCGCGCATACTTTCTTCCTGCGCGCTCAGACTAACCAACCACGCAACCAGAATCAGTGCTGCGGATATGGTATAGCCCAATAGCAACCATTTGCCGTGTTTGAAGGCTAGCCGCCAGTGTGCGGCGATAAAGTGCGAGGAGATTTTTTGGCTTCTTAGAAAAACAAAGCCAATAAATGCACTGGAGCAGATGAGCGGAATGAGCAAGCCAAGCATTCCAAAATGTAACGCAAGTAAAGCTGGAACAGCCAATAAGTTAAACAAAAATAGCATTAAAATCATTAGGTTATGAGGAATACTTGCTTGCTTAATGTCCTGCGTAGTGGCTTCAAATTGCATGATTATTTTTCCAAATAAAAGTTAAGACCCGACGCCTTTTTAAGGACGAACCACGGCAAGCCCTTCGTTTTCCCAAGCATTCATGCCGCCATTAACGTTGCTGACTTGAGTGAAACCGGCGTCTTGGAGAAGCTTAACCGCTTTAGCAGAGCGTTTTCCAGAACGGCAAACGACAACAATCGGTTTGTTTTTGTAGGCGCTGATTTCATGGATGCGCTCTGGAATTTGCCCCAGTGAAACCAGCTTGGCGTTTGGTGCGTGCATCGTGGCAAATTCATCGGCTTCGCGTACGTCTAATAACAAAGCCCCTTGCTGTGTCAGCGCTTGTGCTTGCTTAGCGCTGATTCCTTCTGCTGCTTGTAATTGCTGTGCGCCGAGGACAATCAGAGCAACGGTGGCGAGTGATAAAATTATTTTTACGGGTTTAAAGTTCATCGTTTTTCCAATGTTAAAGTGCAGTCAAAAAAAGAAGGTAAATTAGGATGTGCTAATATAGCACCTCGTTGCAGTGAAAGGAATGACTAGAAATTGAAAATTTAGCACACGTTTCGAGCGAATATGTTTTTGAAAAAATGACGATTAGAAAGGCTGGATTAGCAATGAAAAATTTTTGGGACGAACGTTACTCGGGTGAGGAATATCTTTTTGGTACTCAAGTTAATCAGTTTTTAATGCACCAAAAAAATCGCTTGATTCAAGGGCAAACGTGCTTAGCGGTGGCGGATGGCGAAGGTCGAAATGGGGTGTGGATAGCAGAACAAGGGTTGAAGGTTTATTCGATTGATGCATCTCGCATGGCGCAGCAAAAAGCCCAGCGCCTTGCAAAAACCCGTGGCGTTAGTATGCAGTTTGAGCAGGCAGATTTATTGCAATGGGCGTGGGGCGAAAATCGTTTTGAAGTGGTCGTGGCAATTTTTATTCAGTTTGTAGCACCGGCAGATCGCGAATATCTATTTAAAGCGATGCAACGTTGCCTAAAGCCTGGCGGCTTACTCATTCTTCAAGGCTATACACCACGGCAACTGGATTTTAAAACCGGCGGACCTTCGCAACTGGAAAATTTATATACCGCAGAAATTTTGCGTACCGCATTCGCTGCAATGGAGATTATCCACCTTGCAGAACATGAGGATGAAATTCAGGAAGGAGCTGGACATAAGGGTATGTCTGGTCTGATTGACTTAGTGGCGAGAAAAAGATAGTTAGGTTAACTACTTGATTTAATTGGTATTTTTAAATAATGAACCAAGACTCAGGTGCAAACCTAGGCTTGGTTCTTATTTTTTGACCTGCTGTTGCGTGGGGAAACAACGTCGAGTTTGTTGCGCAGCACGAGAACCCACTGATCCCGTCAGGCTGCGCATGACACCCATTCAGATTTAGGGGAAGTAAGGTCAAAATTCTGCTACGGGGGGATGCTATGCCACGGGTTGTCAGGCGTTTGGGTGGCGATCATGACCGCGCAACAAAACAAGTCACTCAGAAAACAATTACTAAAGCTATCGTTCGCCCTGATTCTATCGATAATTTTAGAAAATTCGTGTCGAATTTTGAGTTTAACGTATTGATTTATAAAGAATTTATTCCGTTATAGCTTGATAAGGCATTCTTTGGTTTGTCGACGGGTCTAGCACGAACGGAATCAATCTGTCTTATCTAAATCAGCGTTTTAGGACTGGGCACGCATTTGTGGAAACAAAATCACGTCGCGAATGCTGGCGCTGTCGGTGAGCAACATAACCAAACGGTCAATGCCGATGCCTTCGCCTGCCGTGGGCGGTAAGCCATATTCCAAGGCACGAATGTAATCTTGATCTTTAAACATTGCCTCTTCGTCACCCGCTTCTTTTGCCGACACTTGGGCATCAAAACGCGCTTCTTGGTCTTCTGGATCGTTTAACTCCGAAAAGCCATTGGCAATCTCACGACCGACGATAAACAATTCGAAGCGTTCAGTAATGGCAGGATTAGCATCGCTGCGACGTGCCAAAGGGGATGCTTCTGCGGGATAATCAACAATAAAAGTAGGCTCAAATAATTGCGTTTCTGCTAGTTCTTCAAACAGCGCTAATTGTAAGGTACCCAAGCCAGCTTGTTGATTATATTGAACTTTTAAGTCGTCTAATTCGTTTGCCAAAAAGCCATGATCCGATAATTGCGCGTCGGTAAATTGCGGATGATATTTTTGAATCGCTTGAGTCATGGTTAGGCGATGGAACGGTTGCGCCAAATCCAATTCGCGCCCTTGGTAAGTCAACACGGTTGTACCCAGTACCTTTCGCGCCACTTCGGTAAATAGCTTTTCCGTAAAATCCATCAGATAGCGATAATCCCGATAGGCTTCATAAAACTCAATCATGGTGAATTCAGGATTGTGTCGTGGTGACAGTCCTTCATTGCGGAAATTACGATTGATTTCAAACACTTTCTCCAAGCCGCCAACCACTAAGCGCTTTAAATATAATTCAGGCGCAATGCGTAAATACATCTGCATATCGAGCGAATTGTGGTGGGTGATGAAGGGTTTTGCCGAGGCGCCGCCGGGAATCGGGTGCAGCATCGGCGTTTCCACCTCCATGTATTCATGGCGGATAAAAAACGCGCGAATCGCTTGCACAGTTTTACTGCGAAGAGAAAAAACGCGCCGCGTTTCTTCGTTGGTAATTAAATCAACGTAACGTTGCCGATATTTTTGTTCTTGATCGGTCAAGCCATGAAACTTCTCTGGCAGCGGACGCAGCGCTTTGGTGAGTAAACGTAAGCCGGTGACGCGCACCGATAATTCGCCGGTTTTGGTTTTGAATAGCACACCGGTTGCGCCCAAAATATCGCCCAAATCGTAATGTTTAAAAGCGTTGTGGGTTGCTTCGCCACTATCGCTGTTGCTGATAAACAATTGAATGCGGCCGCTCATGTCTTGCAAAGTAGCAAAACTGGCCTTGCCCATGACGCGTTTTAACATCATGCGTCCAGCGACGGCGACGCTGACTTTTTCTGTTTCCAGAATCTCTTTTTCATGCGCACCAAAGGCGCGGTGCAAATCGGCGGCAACATCGGTGCGCTGAAAATCGTTGGGAAACGCGATTCCTTGCTGACGTAATTCGTGTAACTTGGCGCGACGCTCCGCCACAATTTGGTTTTCTTCTACGGGCAAAACAGAGGATTCGGTTGTCATGGTACGGTCAATGGTTAATTATGCGGTTAAAAAATTTTGAGTGCGGATTGTGTCACGAATAAGGGGTTTGGCGCAAAGGGTGACGTCGGGATAAAACATTAAAAAACTGCTTTTTGCGCTGAGTTAAGCTAAGTTTAATGAAATAAATATCAAACAAATCAAGTACTTACAATTATGCCTTAGTCAATTGATGGCAAACGGTTGCTTTAATCAGTCTTTCCTTAAAGCAGATGCCGGAATCGTTCCCAATCAAAAAAAGGCCCCGGATCAGTTTTGCGATCGGGTGCAATGTCGGCATGACCGACCATTTCGCGCAATGGATAGTGGCGTTGCAAGCAACGTGTCAGTTGTGATAGCCGCGCATATTGTGCGTCGGTGTAGGCGATAAAATCACTGCCTTCGAGCTCAATCCCGAGCGAAAAATCATTACAGCGCGTGCGGTTTTGCCAGCAGGAAACACCCGCATGCCAAGCACGCTGCTGACAGCTGACAAATTGTATGAGCTCACCATCGCGGCGAATAAAAAAATGCGCCGATACTTTCACGCCGCGCAAATTAGCGTAATACGGATGCGCATCGGGATCGATTTGATTGGAAAACAGTTGCTGCACACCCGCGCCGCTGAACTGGTCTGGCGGCAAGCTGATGCTGTGAATGACTAATAAGCTGATTGCGGTATGCGCGGGGCGAGCGTCAAAATTGGGTGAGGCAATTTGCCGTACTCCACTTAACCAGCCGTGTGCATTCGGCTTCACTCTGTCTGTTCCTTGTCGGTAATGGATAAGCGTTCCATGCGATAACGCAGCGCACGGAAGGTGACGCCGAGTATTTTGGCAGCAGCGGTGCGGTTAAAGCCGGTTTGCGCAAGCGCTTCTAGAATCACTTCACGCTCGATGCGGTCCAAATAGTCAGTTAATGGATATTTGGTTTGGCCGCCAGTCACTTCCGTACCTACCGTTGTTAAAATAGGGTGTAGTTGCAAATCCTCTGTGGTAATCACCTCGCCTAGACGCAAGGCGAGGGCACGCTCAATCACGTTTTCTAATTCGCGCACATTGCCGGGAAAGTCGTAATGCGCCAAAGATTCTAAGGCTTGCGGCGAAAATTCAGCGTTTTCCTGACCACGACATTTCAGCAATAATTGTTGCGCGATTGTGGGAATATCGTCGCGTAATTCTCGCAATGCTGGCATCGGCAAGCTAATCACATTTAGCCGGTAATATAAATCTTGGCGAAATTTCCCTGCTTGCACTTGCTCGGTCAAATGATGATGCGTCGCGCTTAAAATTCGCACATCCACCGCTTCTTCTTCGGTCGCGCCCACTTTGCGCACCTTTTTTTCTTGAATTACTCGAAGCAACTTTACTTGCATCGCCAGCGGTAAATCCGCCACTTCATCGAGTAGTAGCGTGCCGCCGTTTGCAGCCTGAAAAAAGCCATCACGGTCTTTGTCCGCCCCGGTAAACGCGCCTTTGCGATAACCAAAAAATTCACTTTCCATCAACGATTCGGGAATTGCACCACAATTTACGGCGATAAAAGGTTGATCGTGGCGCGCACTTTTTTCCACAATCAGCCGTGCGGCTAATTCTTTGCCGCTACCCGATTCGCCGCTGATATGAACCGGTGCTTGGCTGCGCGCCACCCGTTCGATTAAATCGCGCACGCGCTGCATCGCAATGGATTGCCCAATCAAACCGTGCTGTGGTGTGTCCTTAACGAGACTGCTTTGCGGTAATTTAAGCGCCGATTTAACTAGGGTACGCAGTTGATCCAAAGCCACCGGCTTAGACAAATAATCAAACGCACCGGCTTTCAATGCGGCTACCGCATTTTCGGCATTGCTATGAGCTGTAATCACCGCCACCGGCACATCCAATTGTTTTTCAGCGATAAAACGCAGCAACATTAGACCATCACCATCGGGCATCCGCATATCGGTCAGACATAAATCAATTTTTTCATTGCTCAATCGTTCGCGCGCCTGTTCAACATTATTGGCATGGGATACTTCCAGACCCATGCGAAGCAGTGCTAATTCCAATAATTCGACAATATCCGGCTCGTCATCGACCACTAAAATACGCGGCACGTTTGTCCGCAAAAGGCTTTTATCCATGCTCATGCTGGACTCCAAAAGTAATTGTAAAACACGCACCGCGCGGTATTCCAGGTTGATATTCCAGGCTGGCGCCGTTCGCCTCGCATAACTCTCTGGCGATATACAACCCCAAACCCGTGCCGCGTGCTTCTGTGGTAAAAAAGGGCTCAAATAACTGGTGCGCCGTGTCCGCATCAAGGCCAAAACCATCGTCCGCGACCGTTAATTGCACGGAACGCGCAAATGTTTGCGTGACTGACAATTGCACACTACCCGTTTGCTGTTGGCAATAACGCAAGGCGTTTTGACATAAATTTAACAGCACCTGATTTAAATGGTCACGGTCAAAACTCACTTTGAATTCGGCAGGCACATTAAGCGCAATGATCGTCGATGCCAACGGGTCTGTTTGTGCAATTTCTTTGCGTAAATTAAACAAATAGTCTTTTAAATCAATCTCTTGTAGTTTTGATCTGTCGCGACGATTCAATTGCATCACGTCTTGCACAATGCGATTTAGGCGCTCAGCATTCTCCAAGATTATCTGCGTCAACCGGGTTTGCGCTGGATCATTTTTGCCTTCTTGCAACAGTTCTGCGGCATAGCTAATTGAGGATAATGGGTTGCGCACTTCGTGAGCAATATTGGCCGTTAGCCGTCCTAGCGCGGCCAATTTTACTTGTTGCGCTTGGGCTTGTACGCGTTGCATATCTTCCAAAACAATCACAGCACCCCAAAATGTATTCCGTTGCACAGGTAAAAAACGCACCTTCACCCAGCGATGGGTATGGGGAAGCAGGAGTGCCTCTTTGCCTAACGCGCTATTTTGTCGCCACGCGGCAAACATGGCATCGAGTAAAGGAGAGCAGGCATGCAACGTCAAGCTAGATTTTGTGCCCAGCGTTTGGCCAATTAGGCGTTCTGCACTCAAATTGAATTGGCGCAAGGTGCCGCGTTCATCCACCACCAATACGCCATCCGGCATATCTTGAATCATCAAACGATTTGCTTCCGCCATATTATCGAGATCTACGCCGCGCACAAACGCCAGGTTTTCGCTGGCGATAGCATATTTTGAAAGCGTATGCGACAACCAAGCAACTGCAAAATAGGCACTGCTTAAAATACCCGCCTGAAAGAAAAGTCCGACAGCTGCATCGCGTGTTAACACGGAATAAGCGTGCTCTAATAAAACCGCAATGCTGGCAAGCGCGGCATAAAACAAGGTGATTCGGCCACGGGTAATTAAGCCCGCCGCCGCCAAAGATATGAGCATTAACAAATTCAGATTGCTTTGAATTCCGCCGCTGAAATACGACATGCAGGTAAGGGCGACAATATCGCCGCCAATTTGGAAGGCGAATTGCACGGCAAGCGACAGCCGGCGAATTTTCATGAGCGCAAAAGATGCTGCAGTTAGGCACAAATAACCTGTCCCCAGCCCCAAAATCCAAGTCTTCTCATGCTCATTTTGCGACAAAATATCGCCGAAGGACGTGGTAATGAGCAGCAACAAAGCGGCGAGCAAAAGCCGATAAATGCCAAAAAAACTGAAGGATCGGAAAACATCATCGACTGCAAAAGTCAGTTTAGTTTGGGGTTGACGCATAGTTAAAAGCGGCTCAAATTTTTTCATGCGCAAATCAGCTCACGTCTTTGGTGGCGTGATCTTGGCAACAGAAGTCCTTGCCGTCAGCCAGAATGGACTGACTTTTCGGGAAATACAACCCGCAGCGCGCACAGCAAACCATGTTTTCAGCGGCGACGGACTCAACGTTGGCAGAGGTTGATTTTACGTAATGTTTAATAAGCCAATAAATTAAAGCAAAGAGCAAAACCAGCAATAACAAGCGACTCATATTCCATCCCCAAAGATAAATTATATAAAACCCATCCGATTGCCAATTTCAGCAGCCGGCACAAAAATTTGCCGTTTAGCCAGCGCGCCACACAAGATGCCGGGCGCGCTGAATGTATGCAAGTACCTGATTATAAATACTTTTTTAGTGTGCGCTATCGCTTAAATACCGAAACTTGCACAGCGCGGCGTTTTTTTAAAGCAGGACTGTTAAACGAATCGAATTGACAGGACTTAGGTTTAATCAGTGTTTCCATCGGTTTCGATTTTCTCACCTCAATGTCGGTTAGTGCCCTATTAAATCTGTCTTTTTTAGTATCGTAGAAAGTACCACGATTCTTTGCGGTGCTTAGCACTATCCAAGGCGACTGCCTAAGAATGCAAAAAGCCAATAAACGTTATATTTATTGGCTTCGTGAAGAGTTTAAGACTGTTTAAAATGGTGGGAACAACTGGGTTCGAACCAGTGACCTCTTCCTTGTCGAGGAAGTATTCTACCGCTGAAATATGCTCCCTTACTTGCATTATAGAGACTCTTAGGTCGCTAAACAAGCCTTGAAGTTTTTTCTACTGACTGTGCGCAGTGCCGTGCTGCCTCAGTTTTTCTTAGGTGGCTAAAAGATCAAGCGCTGCGTCAATCTCTTGTGCGAGTTTCTCTAAGAATCTCAGTTTGCGCACGACGCCTGCAGCAGCGATAAAATCGTGTTTATAATCAATTAGTTGCAATAATTCATCTTGCAGTATTTGGACTTCTTCCCTTAATCTTGTTTCTAACTTTTGCAGGCTACGTGTATCACTCGCCTCGGCAATTTCTTCGCGCCACGCCATTTGCTGCATTAAAAATTCCACTGGCATCGCGGTATTGGTTTCTTCCTGCGTTTCTACGCCGTGCAACGTCAGCAAATAACGGGCACGCGCCAAGGGTTTGCGCAAGGTTTGATACGCTTCATTGACATGCGTAGACCACTGCATCGACACGCGGCGCTCGTTTTCTGGCAGATGGGCAAATTTGTCAGGATGGACGTGTGTTTGCAAGCGTCGATAGGCTTGTTCTAATTGCGCAAGGTCAAGCTGAAAACAGGGCGGCAATTGAAACAACGAGAAAAAATCTTTAATTAAATCAGATGGTTGCATTAAACCTTAAAACTTTCGCCACATCCACACGCATCTTTTACGTTGGGGTTGTTAAATTTAAAGCCTTCATTCAGACCTTCGCGGGTGTAGTCCAATTCCATGCCGTCAATGTAAGGTAGGCTTTGTGGGTCGATCAGTACGGTGACTTCGTGGCTAATAAATTGCAAATCATGACTATCTACCGCATCGGCGAATTCCAATTTATAGGCCATGCCGGAACAGCCGCTGGTGCGAACGCCGACGCGCAAACCCACGCCTTTGCCGCGTTTAGATAAAAAATTTTGCACATGTTTTGCGGCGGTTTCGGTCAAAGTGACTGACATTTTATGCTCCAAATTCAAAGCGTTAATCATTAGGGAAGCGCTGGTTCAATCTCTCTTTTTCGCTAATCTGACAAGGCACTGATTCAATCACCTGTACCACTTTTGCTGTTCGCCAAACTCAGAAAGCGCCTTTATCGAGCTCAGCACAGTTTCGTCAAATTAGGTTATAAGTATCTGATTTATTTGGTTTTTTCGGTTACGTTTTTTGAAAACTCGCCGTCAACGGAATCAATCAGTGTTTTCTAAGCGCGAATCATCGCAATACGCGCTGGCCAAGTACGTTTAAAGCGCGCCTTTGCACGCGGCGGTTTCCAGTGTTGCACTGTGTTTCGATTTGTAATCGGCGACGGCTGCCTTAATCGCATCTTCTGCCAAAATCGAGCAGTGAATTTTTACCGGTGGCAAGGCAAGCTCTTCGGCAATTTGCGTATTTTTGATGGTCAAAGCCTCATCGACCGTTTTTCCCTTGACCCATTCGGTGACCAACGAACTGGATGCAATGGCCGAGCCGCAGCCGTACGTTTTAAACTTGGCATCTTCTATTAAGCCATCTTTGCCAACTTTAATTTGTAACTTCATCACATCGCCGCAGGCCGGTGCGCCCACCATGCCCGTTCCCACATCGTCCTCATTTTTGTCCATTGAGCCGACGTTACGGGGATGTTCGTAGTGATCTAAAACTTTTTCGCTGTATGCCATTTTAGTGCTCCTTTTTGTCGTGTTAGTGTGCTGCCCATTGCACAGAATTTAAATCCACGCCGTCTTTAAACATTTCCCACAAGGGCGAAAGTTCGCGCAATTTGCCGATTTTTTCGTGCAACAACTGAATGGTGTAATCCACTTGCTCTTCGGTGGTGAAGCGGCCGATGGTGAACCGAATCGAGCTGTGCGCCAATTCATCGTTTCGCCCCAAAGCACGCAAGACATAAGAGGGTTCTAAGCTGGCAGATGTACAGGCCGAACCGCTGGAAACCGCGATATCTTTCACTGCCATAATCAGTGACTCGCCTTCGACAAAATTGAAACTGACGTTCAAATTGTGCGGCACACGCTGCTCAATATCGCCATTCAAATACACCTCTTCCATGTTGGAAAGTCCTTGCCACAACCGGTCGCGCAACTGGCGAATGCGGGCATTTTCTGCAATCATTTCTTCTTTGGCAATGCGAAACGCCTCACCCATTCCCACAATTTGATGTGTGGGCAACGTGCCCGAGCGAAAACCACGTTCATGCCCACCGCCGTGCATCTGTGCTTCCAGACGAACACGTGGTTTACGGCGCACATACAACGCCCCGATTCCTTTTGGGCCATAGGTTTTATGCGCAGAAAAAGACATCAGGTCAACTTTTAAATTGTTTAAATTAATCAATACTTTACCAGTGGCTTGCGCTGCATCGACATGGAATAAAATGCCTTTCTCACGGCAAATTTCGCCAATCGCTGCAATATCTTGAATCACGCCAATTTCATTATTCACCAACATCACCGACACCAAAATTGTGTCGGGACGCAAGGCCGCTTTAAGCTTTTCTAAATCGACCAAACCGTTGGTTTGCGGTTCCAGATAAGTCGCAGAAAACCCTTGCCGTTCCAATTCCCGCACCGTGTCTAAAATGGCTTTATGCTCGGTTTGTACCGTCACAATATGCTTGCCTTTGTTGGCATAAAAATGAGCCGCCCCTTTAAGCGCTAAATTGTTTGATTCGGTTGCGCCTGAAGTCCAGACAATTTCTTTAGGGTCAGCGCCCACCAAGTCAGCAACCTGTTCGCGGGCGCGCTCCACCGCTTCATCGGCAGTCCAGCCAAAAGGATGAGATCGCGAAGCGGGGTTGCCAAACTGTTCGGTTAAATAGGGAATCATCGCTGCTGCGACGCGCGGATCAACCGGCGTGGTGGCTGAATAATCAAAATACAAAGGAAAATGTAAAGACATAACTTCTCCGTTACGCAGCCAATAATTGCGGGCGATTCGCGTTTTTAATTAAAGTAACCGTTGCGTTTTCAGACGTCGGTTTGGTTTGACCATCCACCAGTTGTTGCAAATTGATCCCCGATAAGTATTCGTGGATTTTTACATTTAAACCGCTCCACAAATCGTGCGTCAGGCAAGGTTTACCATCATGGCAATTCGCCTGATTGTTGCATTGGGTTGCATCCAACGGTTCATCGACAGCCAAAATAATATCGACAATGAGAATTTTGTTGGCTGGACGCGCCAAGCAGTAGCCGCCACCAGGACCGCGCACACTGGCAACCACGTTACATTTACGCAACTTACCGAAAAGTTGCTCTAAATAAGATAAAGAAATCCGCTGCCTTTCGCTGATACCTGCCAAAGTAACGGGTCCATGTCCCGCCCGAACAGCTAAATCCACCATCGCTGTAACTGCAAACCGCCCTTTAGTCGTTAATCGCATTTTATTTCCCGTCATCAAAAATGATGAATGAATCATAAAATACCTGATTTTTTTAGTCAACAATCTTGTTTAAATAATTAGGATCAAATTTGTCTGCTGTCGCACGCTCTTCTTCCGCGCCCGCGCCCATTTTTTCGAGGCGCTCCAAAATCAAATCAATGCGCTGATCAACGCTGACGCTATGCCCAATCAATCCATGTAAAGCTTTGGAAACTGGATCATTTTGATCGCCCGCTATGCCGTAAGCATTGAAGCCCGCTTGCTTTTTAACCTCATCCAAAATGCGCGCCGGAATGCCTGCCGCCGTTGCGCCCGCTGGCACGGCTTTCACCACCACCGCATTCGAGCCAATTTTTGCACCATTCCCCACTTCAATCGGACCGAGAATCTTTGCCCCTGCGCCCACCACCACGCCGTTACCCAAAGTCGGATGGCGCTTGCCTTCTTTCCACGACGTACCGCCCAAAGTGACGCCGTGGTACAGCGTGACATCGTCGCCAATTTCGGCGGTTTCGCCAATCACCACGCCCATACCGTGATCGATAAAAAAGCGTCGGCCGATGGTTGCGCCGGGGTGAATTTCGATGCCGGTTAAAAAACGCGCAATGTGCGACAACAGCCGCGCCAGCCAAAATAACCGCCATTGCCATAAACGGTGCGCGAGCCGATGCAAAATTCGCGCATGAATGCCGGGATAGCACGTCAGCACTTCCAAGGTGCTCCGCGCCGCTGGGTCGCGGTCAAACACGCTTTTAATGTCTTCTTTAATTGATCTAAACATATGATTTTATTGAATAATTTATTTTAAGAACCCGTATTCATAGATTTTGGGCGCGATGGTTTTCTGCAAAAGCTTGAGCTGTTCGCGCAGGGCTTTAATCAAGCTCATATAGGTTTCATCCGCACTTTTGTTATTCATTTTGCCCTTGTCGTTTCTGCCCTGAAAGTGCTCGCGGATGTCATACAAACTGGCATTGACATTGCAGTTTGGCAGCTGGTGATAATATTTCCAAAGTGCGCTGCCTGCATCAAACACGGCTTGCGCCTGCGCTGAAAATGCCAGCGGCGTTGTGCGGTTGCTGGGCGCATCAAATAATCCCTGCGGGAGTTTGCCTTGTATAAATTGCGTCATAAAATTACTGGCAAATTTATCGCGCGCATTCACTTCTTGTTCGGTGAAGGGAATCCAGTGGTTAGTGCCAAATGAGGATTGAATATTGTTGCTAAACAAGGTGTAAGCCAAACAATCGTTTTGAAATTCCGTGTCGGTTTGCCAGCCATCGTTGGGATGTAAAAATTGGTCGCGGTCGTTGAGCCAAGTGGGGTCAAGGCAATGACGGACAGAATAGTAGATGCAAAATTGAATTAGGTTACCCTGATTTATTTCAAAACAATATCGCTCTTGTGCTTTAGAAAGAATAGCCAATTGTTTATTATGTTGAAAATCTGGCGCACAGCTAACCATTAAACCAATCACTGAACCTGCTTTATCATCAAATAACTTTATCCACTTGTTGATACTTTGCGGCAAATCCCCATCAAAGATTTTTACGCCAGCAGGATTGCCGTTTCTATCAAAAACCTTGGTTTTGATTTTTTCAATTTTTTCTTTTTCACCCTATGGAACTTGGGTGAAAAAG
>JAVHQT010000067.1:0-27436 GCA_036171275.1 Gallionellaceae bacterium
GGGATTATGCCGAGCGTTACGTTGAAGAATGCTTGCAAAATAAGCAAGCACCCGTGCCAGTGAGTGCTTTTCAATCCTGGAAAAACCAGCGAATCTTGCAGCTTAAAGCGTTATTTGGCAGACACTAACATTCTGATTATATTGAGTTTAATGATAAAAATACTGAGGTTATCGCAACCGTGGCTTACGGACGCACTTTGCAGATTACTTCAGTAAACGCCTTGTCAGCAACGACAGCATATCGCGCCTACCATCCGCCACCAGTTGCACATAAACCGCCGAACCGATTACGCGGTAGATTACCCGATAAGGCTTAAAAAACGTTTGCCGATACTCCAAAATACCAAGCGCCGACAGTTCGCTGGGGTATGCGCCGCGTTCGGGAAAAGTCGCCAAGGTTTCAATCACCGCCTCCATGCCATTCAACACATAATCTGCACTAAAAACCTTATCATGCAGGGAGATGTAAGCGTAAATTTCTGCAAGGTCAACTTCAGCGTCTTCAGTCAAATAGACTGCGTAGCGCATTAAATCGTCGCCTGTTTATTGCGTAACCGAGCAATCGCCTCTTGCGCGGGCTTAATCTTACCCTCTTCAATCTGCCGATTGCCTAGTGCCAAAATCTTGAGCAGCGCCATGGTTTCCTGTGTTTGCTCAAAGGACACAATGTCTTGTAAAACAAATTTTGCCTCACCATTTTGCGTAATCACCATCGGCTCGCGTCGCTCAGTAAGTTGGAGAGAAATTTCAGCGGTATGAGCCTTAAGGTAACTAATCGGCCTAATTTGCGTGGAGAGCTTCATCGCATTCCTTGAGATAATATGAGAAGACTAAATATAGACCAAATTTAGACTTGTCGCAACTGGGCATGACGCGAAAACGCTGAGGTTCGCACACTCACTCCAGCCTACGTGCTACAGACTATAAAAATGGATTCAGAATAGTCAGTTTCCCCTCAATGCCTATGCTGCAACGCAAGGCGAAGGTATCCGAGAGCACACGATGAGCGTCGTACAGCAATGTCGGTTGTTAGAGGTCGCGCGCGCCACTATTTATGCGCATCAAAAGCCGAAGTCGGTAGCTGAGCTTGGCGTGTTGCATCGCCGCCTGATCGACGAGGAATACACACGCCATCCGTCTTGCGGCAGTCGCAAGATGGCGGTCTTCCTCAAGACAGTGTGACACCTTGTCAACCGCAAGCGGGTACTTGAAGGGCTAGCCAGCATCACTTTCATGAGAAAATCGCCTCGCGTTCTGGTTGAGGTGGGTGAGCGCGTTCTGACATAAAATCGGGGCTCAATTTATCCAAGCTGCCTAATAAAGTGCCCCAAGAATGAGTGGTTGGGATTGACAAGATGACATTGCCCGATTTCTTAATGATCACTTCGTCACCTTCGAAGCGAAATTTTTTAGGCAGTCTGTGACGGCTTGGCTTGGCCGGTTTTGAAATAATTTGGCTGTTTTCATGCGTGCTCCGCGATTGAAGGTATAGTTTTTGTCTATATTAAAATCAAGTTTTAGCGGGGATAAAAAATTAAGTAGACGCTGCTTGATTCCGTTCGTGGTGCACCTGCAAGGGGTAGGCCGTGGCTGTAAGGGGATCAAGCCCCAATGTCATCGAGTCCGTCAAGATTATTTGACGTAAAATCGCTAAAAATCCGGGATCATTTCCGAATAATGCAGCGCTGTGAAACTCGGCTAGTGGGCATTGAAAAACATCAGTACAAAAGCGTCTAGGCTGATTAGAGATTGGAAGGCCGCATTAAATCGATTTATCATTCAATTCGAGGACAGAATGCGACAATTGTAAAAATTACCTTGAACCACAATTTTGGACACCCTCATCAAATCCTGCACCATTTCTTATTCAACGACACCGTGATTAAAACATTCCCCAACAGCCCATACCGTTTACATCAGCCTTTCGAACCGGCGGGTGATCAGCCGACAGCGATTGCGTCGTTAATCGAAGGAATTCAAGACGGGCTGGCGTTTCAGACTTTGCTCGGCGTGACGGGCTCGGGCAAAACCTTCACCATGGCAAATGTGATCGCGCAGCTCGGTCGGCCGGCGATGGTGATGGCGCCGAATAAAACGCTTGCGGCGCAGCTGTATTCGGAAATGCGTGAATTTTTCCCAGAAAACGCAGTGGAATATTTCGTTTCTTATTACGATTATTTCCAGCCAGAAGCCTATGTACCGTCACGCGATGTCTATATCGAAAAAGATTCCAGCATCAATGAGCAAATTGAACAAATGCGTCTTTCCGCCACCAAGGCGCTGCTAGAACGAGAAGATTGCATCATCGTCGCCACCGTCTCGGCGATTTACGGCATCGGTGATCCAGTCGATTATCACGGGATGATTTTGCATTTGCGGCATAACGAAAAAATGCCGCAGCGCGACGTAATTAAGCGCTTGATTGAAATGCAATATGAGCGCAACGACACGGATTTTTCACGCGGTAAATTTCGGGTGCGCGGCGATGTCATCGACATTTTTCCAGCCGAAAGCAGCGAACATGCCTTGCGTTTAACCTTGTTTGATGACGAGGTGGAAACGCTGACTTTGTTCGACCCGCTCACCGGACATATTCTGCAAAAAGTGCCGCGCTACACCGTGTATCCGTCCAGCCATTACGTCACGCCGCGCAGCACGGTGCTGGAAGCGATTGAGACAATTAAGGTGGAATTGGCAGAACGCATCGCCTTTTTTGTGCAAGAAAATAAACTGGTGGAAGCGCAGCGCATTGAGCAACGCACTCGTCACGATTTGGAAATGCTCACCGAAATCGGTTTTACCAAAGGCATCGAAAACTATTCGCGCCATTTATCCGGCCGCCCCGCGGGTGCGCCGCCGCCCACTTTACTGGACTATTTACCGCCGAATGCGCTGATGTTTTTTGACGAAAGCCATGTGATGATTCCGCAAGTCGGCGGCATGTATAAAGGCGATCGGGCGCGCAAAGAAAATCTGGTCAATTACGGCTTTCGCCTGCCGTCGGCGATGGATAATCGCCCGTTGCGCTTCGATGAATTTGAACTGGCGATGCGGCAAAGTGTGTTTGTTTCCGCCACGCCAGCGGTGTATGAAGCCGAGCACGCCGGTCAAGTGGTAGAGCAAGTTGTGCGCCCCACCGGACTGATTGATCCGATCATTGAAGTGCGGCCCGCCACCAGTCAAGTGGATGATTTAATGTCAGAAGTGACGCTGCGCATCGCGGTTGGCGAACGGGTGTTAGTCACCACTTTAACCAAGCGAATGTCGGAAGAATTGACCGATTATTTTATCGAGCACGGCATCAAAGTGCGTTATTTGCATTCCGATGTGGAAACCGTGGAACGAGTGGAAATCATCCGCGATTTGCGCCTTGGCGTATTTGATGTACTGATTGGCATTAACTTATTGCGAGAAGGGCTGGATATTCCTGAAGTGTCGCTGGTGGCAATTTTGGATGCGGATAAAGAAGGCTTTTTGCGTTCTGAACGCGCTCTAATTCAGACCATAGGCCGTGCCGCCCGCCATTTGAACGGCAAAGCAATTTTGTACGGCGACAAAATGACCAATTCGATGCGCCGTGCTATCGACGAAACTGACCGCCGCCGTAGCAAGCAAGTGGCTCACAATCTAGCGCATGGCATTACCCCGGTCGGCGTGCAAAAACGCATTAAGGATATTATCGAAGGCACGTATGAGCCGGAAGAAGCGCGCAGCCAATTGCAAGCGGCGCAGAATCAAGCGAAATATCAATCTATGAGCCAAAAGGAAATAGCTAAAGAAATCAATAGGTTAGAAAAATATATGCTGGCTGCGGCTAAAAATCTGGAATTTGAACAGGCCGCAAAATTGCGCGACCAACTAAAGAAATTGCGTGAAGGTGTGTTGCTGGCAACGTTATAACAAACCTTGTTCCGCAAACGACAAGCAGTGACTTCCCGCTACAATAAAATGATCCAGCACGCGCACATCGACCAATTGCAGCGCTTGTTTTAATGCCTCGGTTAAGGTTTTATCCGCCTGACTGGGCGCGGCGACGCCGCTTGGGTGGTTGTGAGCAAAAATAACGGCGGCACAATTATGCGCTAAGGCACGTTTCACCACTTCGCGGGGATAAACACTGGTTTGCATTAACGTGCCATGAAATAATTCTTCCGCCGCTAGAACAGCGTGTTGCGCATTCAGAAAGATCGCCATAAAGACTTCTTGCTCACGGCTGCGCAGTAATAATTGCAGGTAATTGCGCACGACGACCGGCGAATTTAAAACATTCCCTTGCTGCATTTCTTCCGCCAACGCGCGCCGTGACATTTCCAACACGGCTTGCAACTGAACAAATTTGGCTTGCCCCATGCCGTGTAGCAAACAAAAATCCGCTTCACTCGCTGCAAATAATGCCGTCAAATTGCCGAAGCGAACCAGCAAGTCCCGCGCTAAATCAACGGCACTTTTACCAACCACGCCGGTGCGCAAAAAAATCGCTAATAATTCAGCATCGGACAACGCCGCTGCGCCACGTTGCAGCAGTTTTTCACGGGGGCGCTCGGCCGCAGGCCAGTCGATAATGCTCATCGCGCAACAGTGAAAACGCGCCAGCTTTCTTGCAATTCCTGCTGCGCGCTTACGCAATCTTCACCTTGTGCTAGCTTGAGCTCGAATCGCGCAGCTGCTGCGCAGATTTCGCGCAGTCCGAGATTCGCCGCCGCGCCTTTTAACGCGTGCAAACGTTTTTTAACCTGAGCCCAATCGTCTGCTTGTTGCGAGGCGGCAATTTCAACGCAGACCGCGCTAAAGTCGGCCTTAAAACAGTCAACAAGAACCCTGACCTCGTCTTCGCTACCCATGATTTCAATCAACTCCGCCAACCTTTGCGGATCGAAGCCATCGGGATTGAGCTGTTTAACTCGATTGCTAGCATTCATCATTATTCCTTTACGTCTTGCACGCTGGAGCACGCAGGCGGTGTTCGCAAGGATGGACTTTATTCGTAGCCTAAAGTTTTCAGCATTTGAGGGCTATCTGCCCAGCCGCTACGCACCTTGATCCAGACTTCTAAATAGACTTTCCCATCAAACAATTTTTCCATATCAAGCCGCGCCTGAGTGGCAATTTCTTTCAGCTTTTCGCCTTTGGTACCAATTAACATGGCTTTATGCGCTTCTTTATCGACCAGAATGGCGGCATGAATTCGACGCAGTTTGCCTTCAATTTTAAACTGTTCAATCACCACGCTCACCGAATAAGGCAATTCTTCTCCGGTAAACCGAAATACTTTTTCACGGACAATTTCAGCGGCTAAAAAGCGTTCATTGCGATCGGTAATTTCATCTTCGGGGTAAATTTTTTCGCCTTCTGGTACAAAAGGGCGAATCGCCTCCAATAAAGTATCGAGCTGATTATCGTGTTTGGCACTGACTGGCACAATCGCCGCAAAATGTCGTGCTGTTGCAAGGTCTTGAATAAAAGGCAGTATTTCTGCTTTATTCGCCATGTTGTCCACTTTATTGATGACCAGCACCACCGGGATATCATTAGGCAATAAATTCATTACTAACTTATCACGCTCATCAAAAATGCGCGCTTCAACCACAAACAACACCACGCTTACATCACGCAAACTACTGGTGACGACTTTATTCAGGCCTTTATTCAAAGCGTTTAAGTATTGGGTTTGAAAGCCAGGTGTATCAACAAAAACAAATTGCGTATTTTCCTCAGTCAAAATACCGGTGATACGGTGGCGGGTTGTTTGCGCCTTGCGGGAAGTAATGCTGATTTTTTGCCCAATTAAATGATTGAGTAGGGTGGATTTTCCGACATTAGGACGACCGACAATGGCGATGAATCCGCTATGAAACGAAGAGGAATGGGTCATTTTTGATTAGTATTCATTAGGTTATAAGCAATTTCCGCAGCGGCCTGCTCGGCAATGCGTCGGCTACCTCCTTCGCCACGAGCCGAAATTTTAAGGGCGGAAATTTGGCATTCCACCACGAAATTTTGCGCGTGCGCTTGGCCTTGGGTTTCGACTACGGTGTAACAAGGCAACGGCAGTTTTTTACTTTGCAAGGTTTCTTGCAACTTCGTTTTGGGATCTTTGCCTAAACTGTGTAAGTCCAGCAGGGTAATAAAGGGCACATATAAATTCAAAATACAGCGCTCTGCCGCTTCAAAACCGCCATCTAAAAAAACAGCGCCGAAAATCGCTTCCAGTGTATCCGCCAAAATCGACGGACGACGAAAACCTGCGCTTTTACGTTCGCCTTCACCGAGCAGCAGAAAATCACCCAAATGGAGGTCTTGCGCGAGGCGAAACAAAGAGTGTTGATTCACTAGATTGGATCGCAAACGCGACAAATCACCTTCCGGCAAAGAGGGGTGTTGTTCGTAAAGATATTTGGCAATCACACAATTTAAGACACTATCACCGAGAAACTCTAGCCGTTCGTAGTGCAACGTGCTGAAGCTGCGATGGGTAAGGGCCCGAGCGAATAGGTCGGGTTGTTGGAATTGATAGGATAATTTTTGGATTAAGGTTGCGTAATTCATGCGTAGAGTGAGTTATTGAATTGACAAGCCGACACGTTTTAAGTCATTGAAATTCATCCAAATAAAGAAGGCCTTACCGACAATCATTTTATCTGGCACAAACCCCCAATACCGACTATCGCGGCTGTTATCTCGATTGTCACCCATCATAAAATAATGGTCTTCGGGTACTTTGCAGCGCACTTCCGTTTCCGTGTATTTACATTGATCAAAGTGTGGAAATTCCGCCACGCTGTTTAAGCGCACTAAGGGCTCGTCAGGATTGATTAAAATTTTATGCGTTTTTTCGCCCAATTGCTCCGTGTATTGCTCGGCGTGCACGAAGCTCAATCCGCTTTCCACATAGTTGTAATCTTCGCCGCGTTGCTGTACCTGTTCTGCGCCGTTAATCCACACTTTTTTATTTCGATACAGCACCGTGTCGCCAGGCAAAGCAACGACGCGCTTGATGTAATCCACCGACGGATTTTCGGGGTAATGAAACACCATCACATCGCCGCGCTGAGGATTATTCAGCTGGATTATTTTTTGACTGATAATCGGCAAGCGCACGCCATAAGTGAATTTATTGACCAAAATAAAATCGCCGATTTGCAAGGTGGGAATCATCGAACCGGATGGAATTTTAAACGGCTCGACCAAAAAGGAGCGCAGTAAAAAAACAGCCAAAATGACTGGAAAAAAACTCTTCGCATATTCCACCCACCACGGCTCGCTCGCGGGTGCCGTCCGTTTTTTGCGCAATACAAGTTGATCTAACAACCAAACGCTGCCCGTCACCAAAAGCAGCACAAACATCACTAATGCAAAATCCATTTTTACCCTAACTTGTTGATTATATTGAATTATTTGTCATCGACCCGCAAAATTGCCAAAAAGGCTTCTTGCGGAATTTCGACGCTCCCCACTTGCTTCATGCGTTTTTTACCGGCTTTTTGTTTTTCCAATAATTTGCGTTTACGCGAAATATCGCCGCCGTAACATTTTGCCAGTACGTTTTTGCGTAACGCCTTGACGTTCTCGCGCGAGATAATATTGGCGCCAATCGCCGCTTGAATCGCCACATCAAACATCTGACGCGGAATCAGTTCGCGCATTTTCGCCGCCACTTCCCGACCGCGATGTTGGCTATTGGCCCGATGAACGATGATAGACAGTGCATCGACTTTTTCGCTGTTAATCAAAATATCCACTTTCACCACGTCGGCCGAGCGATATTCTTTGAACTCGTAATCCATAGATGCATAACCACGCGATACCGATTTTAACTTGTCAAAAAAATCCAAGACAATTTCGCCCATCGGAATTTCATACTTCAGCAACACCTGTTTGCCGTGGTAACTCATGTCGATTTGCGTACCCCGTTTTTGGGTACACAAGGTAATCACCGCGCCCACATATTCTTGCGGCATATACAAATTGACCGCCACAATCGGCTCGCGGATTTCTTCTACTTTTGCCATGTCGGGTAATTTGGACGGGTTATCCACCATCAATACCGTGCCGTCGCGCATCTTTAATTCATAAATCACCGTCGGTGCGGTGGTAATCAAATCCATGTCAAATTCGCGTTCCAAGCGTTCCTGCACAATTTCCATGTGCAGCAAACCGAGGAAGCCGCAACGAAAACCAAAGCCCAGCGCTTGCGATACTTCCGGCTCATATTGCAAGGAAGAATCGTTGAGTTTTAATTTTTCCAGCGAGTCGCGCAAGGCATCATATTGATTTGATTCCACCGGAAACAGTCCTGCAAATACCTGCGGTTGCACCTCTTTAAAGCCCGGTAACGCGCTGCTGGCAGGTCGGGTGAGCGAAGTAATCGTATCGCCGACTTTCGCATCTTTCAGTTCTTTAATCCCCGCGATAACAAAACCCACTTGCCCCGCAGACAGCGATTCACGCGCTTGCGATTTTGGGGTAAAAACTCCAATGTTTTCAACAAGATGCTGCGCACCGGTCGCCATAAATAAAATCTTATCTTTGGGTTTTAGTGTGCCGTTCATCACGCGCACCAACATCACCACGCCGACATAATTATCGAACCAGGAATCGACAATCAGCGCTTGCAACGGCGCAGTCACATCGCCGGTAGGCGGCGGCACTTTTACAATCAACGATTCCAGCACATCTTGTACGCCCAAGCCCGTTTTGGCAGAACACTGCACCGCGTCTTGCGCGTCAATGCCGATGACGTCTTCAATTTCGGCAATCGCATTCGCCGGATCAGCCGAGGGCAAATCAATTTTATTCAGCACCGGCACGACTTCCACGCCTAAATCCAGCGCGGTATAACAGTTGGCCACAGTTTGCGCTTCCACGCCTTGCGAGGCATCCACCACCAGCAACGCGCCTTCGCACGCCGACAAAGAACGCGACACTTCATAGGAAAAATCCACGTGTCCCGGTGTGTCAATCAAGTTCAGATTATAAATTTGTCCGTCACGCGCTTTATAGTTCAGCGCGGCGGTTTGCGCTTTAATGGTAATGCCGCGTTCGCGCTCAATATCCATCGAATCAAGCACTTGCGATTCCATTTCGCGGTCGGATAAGCCGCCGCACAAATGAATAATGCGATCGGCTAAGGTTGATTTTCCGTGATCAATATGGGCGATAATTGAAAAATTACGAATAAGTTGCATAGACATGAAGTTTGAATAGGATAATAAAACGAAGACTTGTCACGCTGATTTGCCCAATTATACCTTGAACACCACGCGCTCGCCGTGATTACGCACCGAACAGGGTAGAATCTTAAACTGAATCGATAACGTGTCATTCGTCTGTAGTTGGGCGACTTGCTCTCTGTCGAAATTAAAAAAGCTTTTATAATCAAAGCGCTGTTTGCCCAAGTATGCTTTCAGAACGCATTTTTTCGTCATTGCTTAATTCAATTCATGCTCGCTTTAATTAAAATCATTTGCCTGCTCAATTTGCTTGGTTTGCTAAGTGGGTGCAGCGCAACAGCCAAGAAATACGGCAACGCTGGGACGGGTTCATCCATTTCGCCAGCCAACCAAGAAATGAATGATTTGGTTTTTTACGCGCTGAGCCTAGCCGATACGCCGTATGTTTATGGCGGCAATAGCCCAGAACAAGGTTTTGATTGCAGCGGCTTTGTCGGTCACGTTTTTCGTCATTCGCTGCAAATTAAGTTGCCGCGTACCAGTGGGCAACTCAGCAAAAAAGGGAAATTTATCTTGCAGACTGAACTGCGTCCAGGTGATCTGGTTTTTTATAATACGCAGCAACGCGCTTATTCACACGTTGGGATTTTTGTGGGTGAAGGTAAGTTTGTGCACGCCCCTAAAACAGGTAGTCTTATTCGAGTTGAACGGATGAACACGCCTTACTGGGCAGTACGCTATAACGGTGCGCGAAGAATTAGTCAATAAAATCAATAGGTTACATAAGTATTTTTTCACTCCGTTCACCTTGAGTTTTCGCAGGGATGAGCCCGCGCTGGTGGAGCTTTAGCCTTCAGACACGGCCGGGTGCAGCTCCAAACGCAAGCATTCAGCGCTTCCTTAATTTCTCAGCCAGTACCACGCCATGCCGATGATTTCGTGCAGAAAAATTGTGCTGTCGCGCAGGGCGGTTGCGCTGGGTAAAAATGCCATTAAATCAATCTGATAGCGTGTGGTAAAGGCGGTTGGTGCGGGGACGACTTCAAACCCTGCCGCTGCAAAAGCGTGCTGCGCACGGGGCATATGCCACGCGTGTGTGACCAAATAAATGCGTCGGATTCCTGTTGGTTGCACCAGCAAAAAACTCTGCCGGGCATTTTCTAAGGTGTTATCCGACGTGTCTTCGATCCACCGTACTGGCACGTTAAATTCTTGTTCTAAAACAGCTTTCATCTGTGCTGCTTCGGACTTTTTATTCCCCAATGGTTTGCCGCCCGTGACTAAAAGCGGTTTTCCTGTGGCTCGATATAATTGGGCGGCATAACGCAAGCGTTGCAAACTGGGCGCGCTGACCGTATCACCGCCATATTCCGGCGCGGCAAAATATGTGCCGCCACCGAGCACGATAATGGCCTCAGCAGGCGAATTTTCCACCGCGACAACGACCGGTTTACCTTCTAATTGCTGCACTAAAAATTCGGCAAAAATCGGGGTGGAAAGTAGCCATAGCACGATAACGGCGAGGCTGATTAGTCGAAGGGCAAGGCGTGGCTGACTGCGCCAAAACCACAGACCGAGTAGCGCAATCAGTAAAATATTAAGCGGCGGCAGCAAAAAAGCGCTTAGCGCATTGACGGTTAACCAAGACATAACATTAGGGTTTAAGCTGAAAATGAATTAGACACGCAGTTCTTCACGCTCGCCTGAGTACTTAAACGCGCGCGATTTCAATCTGGCTAAAAGTAAGGAAACGTGCAATTTCTTTTTCTGCAAGGCGGAAAGTTGGGATAGCGCGCTGTCTGACAATGATATTGCGGATTGACGAAAACAGATTGAAATCAGTGAGTTAATGCGTGCCGGTACTGCCAAAACCAGCGCTGCCGCGCTGACTGAGTGGAAATTCGTCCACCAGATTAAATTGCACTTGTAACACCGGCACGATAACCAATTGCGCCATGCGTTCCAGCGGCATTAAGGTGAAGGGATGGTGGCCGCGATTCCACAGGGAAACGAAAATTTGCCCTTGATAATCGGAATCGATTAAGCCAACTAAGTTGCCCAATACGATGCCGTGTTTATGTCCTAAACCGGAACGCGGCAAAATCATCGCGGCGTAATGCGGATTCGCTAAGTGCATTGCCATGCCGCTGGGAATGAGTTCGCATTGTCCTGGTTGAATAATCATCGTTTGATCAATACAGGCACGCAGGTCGATGCCTGCTGAACCGGGAGTGCCGTAGGCGGGCGGTTGCGCGTGTAAGCGCGGATCGAGTATTTTGATATCGACTTGTTTCATTTGAGTTTTCCGGGGTGATAAAGCGTGGCGGCATGACGTAATAGGGCGTGCGCTAAGGTTAATTTGTCGGCGCGCGGCAACGGATGTGCGCCGTTGTCATCGAATAAAATCAGTTCGTTATCATCCGCACCGATGGCAGTTTGTGCCCAATTCGCCGCCAGCAAGGGTAGCTTTTTGGCACGGCGTTTTTGCTCGGCATACTGCGCCAAATGCTCACTTTCGGCGGCAAAGCCAACGCAAAACGGCGCATCCGGCAATCCGGCAACATAAGCCAAAATATCGGGATTCGGCACCAGTTCCAACGTTAAATTGCCGCCATTTTTTTTGAGCTTTTGCGCAGAAGGTTGCGCGACGCGGTAATCCGCCACCGCCGCCACGCTGATAAAAATGTCGGTCGCATTAAGCTGCTGTTGCACCGCCTCAAACATTTCTGCCGCACTGGTCACGTTCACTAATGCCACCCCTGACGGCGCAGTCAAGGCTGTGGCGCCGGCAACCAAAGTGACGTTTGCGCCCAAGGTTTGTGCCGCTTGCGCAAGCGCATAACCCATTTTTCCTGAGCTGCGATTGGTGATACCACGCACCGCGTCAATGGCTTCGTAAGTCGCGCCGGCAGTTACTAAGATATTGATTTTATTGAGTATTTTTTCTTCGCTTGCGTTGCAATGCAAAGTTGAAAGCACCGCTTGTGCTAGCTGTGCCGTTTCTAACATCCGTCCCATGCCGTATTCGCCGCAGGCTTGTACGCCGCTATCTGGGCCAAAAAAAGTGACGCCATCGGTTTGCAATTGGCGCACGTTACGCTGCGTCGCCGCATTGGCCCACATTTGCTGGTTCATCGCCGGCGCAAGCAATAAGGGGCAATTACGGGCTAGACATAGGGTGGAAAGTAAATCATCCGCCAAGCCGTGCGCCAGTTTGGCGAGAAAGTCTGCCGTGGCGGGCGCAATCAAAATGGCATCGGCGCGGCGACTAGATTGGATATGGGTCATGCCGCGCGCGTCTTGCCATTGCGCTAGCAGAACTGGCTGTCCGGTCAGCGCTTGTAGCGTTTCGGCGGTGATAAAATGGGTGGCGGCTTCGGTCATTACCACGTGCACTTCAACGTCGTGTTTTATTAGCAGGCGAGCTAACTCGGCTGCTTTATATGCCGCGATGCCACCCGTGATGCCGAGAACGATGCGTTTTTTAGCGTCTTGTTTCATAATGGCGCGCATCTTAACAAGAATTACTACTTAACTGTTACGCACGGAGTTTTCACCGATGAAAAATTTTCAACTCGCATTGCAAAAATTCCATCCTCAACACAGTTTGGTGGCGCAAATTAGCTATGCAACTGCGGGGGTTGCTTTGGTTTTGTCGGTGGTTTTGGGCTATTACGCAGCACAAATGAGTCGGCAGCAAATTGAGCAGGAACAAGGTGAAAGTTTTGCACGGCGCGCTCAAAGTCTGGTGGACGTGTTGGATAGAGGGATGTTCGAGCGTTATCGGGAGTTGCAAATTTTGGCGTCGCTGGAAGATATTCGACAGCCGGCAATTCCGGTGCAGAGAAAACGCGCGATTTTAGAAAAAGTGCAGCAGACTTTTGATTCTTACGCTTGGATCGGGATGTGCAATAGCGAAGGAAAAGGGGTGGTCGGCACGGGGCATTATTTGGAAGGTAAAGATTTAATCAAGCGTCCTTGGTGTACCAAGGGGCGAGAAAAGCCTTATATTGGCGATGTGCATGATGCGTTATTGTTGTCAAAACTGTTGCCCAATCCCAGCGGAGAAATGTTCTATTTAGTCGATGTAGCGGCGCCCGTGCATGATGCAAAGGGTGAATTGCAAGGGGTGTTGTGTGGGCATATTTTTTGGAGGTGGGCGGAAGCGATGCTGGATAGTAAAAAATCACCCGGCATTGATGTGTTGTTACTCAGTCGGACTGGCTTGGTATTGGCAGGGCCCGAAAAAGGACGGACGCCTTTGGCGGAACTAGCCCCAGAAACGTGGCAAGCTATTCAATCAAGTCAGCATAAACACGATTTTTTACTCAGCCAATGGCAAAACGGCAAGCATTATTTGGTGGGTTACGCCCGTGATGCTGGCTATCGTGATTATCCGGGCTTGGGTTGGGTGGCCTTGGTTCGGCAAGAAGCGGATGTGGCTTTTGCACCGGCTCAAACTTTGCAACAGCGAATTTTGATTTTAGGCTTGGCTTTAGGCTGTTTATTCACCTTAATTGGCGCCGTGATGGCACGTCGAATTGTGCAGCCGATTGCCCGCATTGCCTTGGCTGCAGACAAAGTGGCGGCCGGCAATTTAAATTATGAAGCGCCTGCCGTGGCGGGCGACGGTGAAGTTGCCCATCTGTCTTCCGCTATTCATACCATGGTCAATTCGCTCACTTGGGAAATTTTAGAGCGCAAAAATGCCGAAGCACAGTTGACTCTGTCAGCCACAGTATTTGCGAACAACTCCGAAGCGATTGTCATTACCGACGCAAAAAATCAGATTGTTCGCGTCAATGCGGCATTTTATCGAATTACTGGCTATACCGAAAAAGACGTCCTGGGTAAAAATCCGCGAATGTTTGCTTCGGGCAAAATGCCCCGTGATTTTTATCAAGCGATGTGGGCTGAGTTACTTGAAAAAGATTCGTGGCGCGGTGAAATTTGGAATAAACGCAGCAATGGCGAAGTCTTTCCGGAGTGGCTTATTCTAAGTTTGGTTCGAGATGAACAAGGCAGGCTGAGTCATCATATCGCGATTTATTCCGATATTACCCAACGCAAATTAGAAGAAGAGCAGGTTCTGTTTTTGGCTAGCCATGACATGCTGACCCGTTTGCCGAATCGCTATTTACTCACCGACCGCATTACACAAGCGCTAAGCATTGCAGAGCGCAACCACAGCAAATTGGGCGTGATATTCATTGACCTCGACCACTTTAAGAATATCAATGATTCTTTGGGTCATGACGTCGGCGATGAATTGCTCAAGCAAGTGGCTGTTCGGATGGCGCATTCCTTAAGTCGCACTGACACGTTGGCGCGATTAGGTGGCGATGAATTTGTGGCGGTGTTGCCGGAAGTTAGTTCCGAAAATGAAATTGCTTTTGTCGCTGAAAAAATGCTGGAATCGTTCACCGAAAAATTTATCGTGCGAGAACATCAGTTGATTATTTCGCCCAGCATCGGCATTAGTATTTATCCCAACGACGGTATTGATGCCACAGGCTTGCTGCGCAATGCCGATATGGCGATGTATCGGGCGAAAGACGTGGGGCGAAATACCTTGCAATTTTATCATCCAGAAATGACGATCCAGATGACGGAACGTTTGCGGCTGGAAATGGATCTTCGGCAAGCCTTTGAAAATAAACAGTTATTTTTGACTTATCAGCCACAGGTTGAAATTGGCACTGGAAAAATGTGCAGTATGGAAGCGCTACTGCGTTGGCAACATCCCACTTTGGGGATGATTTCCCCAGCGCGATTTATTCCCATCGCCGAAGAATCTGGGCTGATTGAAGAAATTGGAGATTGGGTGTTGCTTGAAGCCTGTATGCAATGCCGAATTTGGCAAGCGAAAGGTTTTGCAGTGGTTCCCGTGGCGGTGAATGTTTCGGGCGTACAAGTTAAACGCGGTCATTTCGCCGAACGCGTGGAGAAAATTTTGCACGAAACACAGCTCAATCCTGACCTCATCGAGCTAGAAATAACTGAAAGTGTGTTGATGAATTTGGGTGAAAATAGTTTGCAGACGATGACGGAACTGAAGGCGCTGGGCGTGGGTTTATCGCTGGATGATTTCGGAACGGGCTATTCATCCCTCAGTCGTTTAAAAGCTTTCCCGCTGGATTTCTTAAAGATTGATCAATCATTTGTTCGGGATATTCACACCGATCCCGATGACGCGGCCATCGTTAGAGCGGTGATGAGTATGGCGCACGAAATGAACATTCAAGTGATTGCCGAAGGCGTGGAAACGACTGAACAGATGCAATTTTTAGCCTCAATTCACTGTGAAAAATATCAAGGTTACTTATTCAGTCGCGCTGTATTGTCGCTGGAAATTGAACAATATCTACAAAAAATATAAGGTAAGTTGTTGATTATTAAGGATTTTATGAATAAGTCTTTTGTTCGAGAAAGTGACGATACTGAAGATGACGAAGAAGCGGTTTCGTTGCCGCCGATTCCCGCCGGTAGCAAAAATTATTTAACGCCATCCGGTTACGCTAGGTTGAAAGCAGAATATATGAATTTGCTGGATGTCGAACGTCCAACGATGGTGCAAACCGTCTCTTGGGCGGCGTCGAACGGCGACCGTTCGGAAAATGGCGATTACATTTATGGCAAAAAACGCTTGCGCGAAATTGACCGTCGCCTGCGTTTTCTGGCTAAACGCATGGAAAATTCGGCAGTGATTGACCCCGTCAGTCGCCAAGGTTGCGAGCAGGTTTTCTTTGGTGCGACGGTTACCGTAGAACACGCCGATGGCGCAGAACGTACTTATTCGATTGTCGGCATCGACGAAGCGGACGTGAGTCGCGGGCATATTAGCTGGGTGTCGCCGCTGGCACGGGTGCTGCTCAAAGCGCGCACCGACGACACGGTGAACTTACGCTTGCCCAACGGCAGCGAGGAATTACGGGTGTTGGCGGTGTGTTATCAGGCAATTTCAGTCAGCTCAACAGAGTCAACTTTAGGAACACAATAAAATACGCAGTGGGATTCGTTTTACTGACGGGTCTGGTCACCACTGGCTATTTTTTGCTTTTCCCGCACAAGGCAGCGGACGAAACCCGCGCTTTAAAACTCATCAAACCGGATGTTCCAAGCAACAAACAGCGTATTGCGCTGGTGATTGGCAACAGCGATTACCGTACTTCGCCCGCGCTAACCCCGTGAAGGGAAGGAGCAGGAAAGCGTGTTTCTTAGCTTGGCAGGGTTTGGCACAGTTGCGCAATCATCGCTTCTTCGTCGGCGGGAATAATCAAAATCGGTTTGCTGCTGGTACTTTCAATATGTAACGCATTGATTTCATTGCTTTTTTTATTGATTCTAAAATCTAAAAATTCTAGCGGTTGGCAAATGAGTTCGCGCACCACGGATGCGTGTTCGCCGATGCCGCCGGTGAAAATTAGGGCGTCGATTCCGCCCGCTTTGGCGGCGAAACTACCGATGCTGGCGCGTACTTGGCGGCAAAAATAGTCCACTGCAAAACGGGCTGATTCGGTTTCGCTGGCGAGTAAATCGCTCATTTCATTACTTTCGCCGTCCGATAAAGCCAGTAAACCCATCTGGTGAAAAACCAAATGGCTGAGTTGCTGCGCGTCCATGCGTTTTGCCAATTCCAACATGACGCCGGGGTCGAGGTCGCCGCTGCGCGTGCCCATGGGAATGCCGCCTGCTGGTGTGTAACCCATACTGGTGTCGGCGGAATGCAAATTTTCCAATAAGCATAGGCTAGCGCCGCTACCCAAATGGGCAACAACGATTTTGCCGGTGGCGCGTTCGCCCAATAACGCCGGTAGTTGCGCGGCGATGTAAGCGTAGTTGATGCCGTGAAAACCAAAGCGACGCAGGCCAAGGGTTTGCGGAATCGGCAAACGGTAGGCGAGTGGGCTCATGCTTTGGTGAAACGCGGTGTCGAAACAGGCGATTTGCGGGACGTCGAAACGCTGCTGGCATAAATCTAGACCGAGCAAATTGCTAGGTAAATGGAGCGGTGCGAGCGCAATAATACGTTCTAAGCGCTGGCGTTCGGCACTATCGACGCGCCGAGCCGCTTCGGTGATTTCTCCTCCGTGTACAAAACGATGCCCGACCATATCCGGCCAGTCGCCGGAAAGTTCGGTCATCAGCTGATCCAATGCGGCTTGATGATCGCGCAAATGGTTGAAGCGAAAATTGCGTCGCGAACCATCCGCCAAAAAAAGGCTCGCCTTGATGGAAGACGAACCGCTATTGAGGGTGAGGATATTTTTCATTGAATGAAGGGGTAAACCGTGAAACGAAGCAATTGCGCATCGGTTCACGGTTTTATTTTGCCTTTAATACGGCCAAGTCCAGCCTTCTGCTTCAGGCAGATCAATGCCATGCTCGTAGGCATAATTGCGGCATTCAATCTGTTTATTCAGCATTTTGTCTTTGACGTGAGCGCCGGCGACGTGCAGTGCCGGAATGCGGTCGATGATGTCGATGACTAAACTAAAGCGGTCGATTTGGTTTTGAATCGCCAATTCCAGCGGCGTGTTGATGCTGCCTTTTTCTTTGTAGCCGCGCACATGGAAATTTTTGTGATTGTTGCGGCGGTACGCCAGTCGGTGAATCAACCAAGGATAGCCGTGGAAGTTGAACATCACCGGTTTGTCCAAGGTGAATAAACTGTCAAAATCACGGTCACTCAAGCCATGTGGGTGTTCGCTGGACGGGGTCAGTTTATACAAATCGACGACGTTGATATAGCGCACTTTCAGCTCAGGGAAGTTCTCACGCAGCAACACCACGGCAGCCAACGCTTCTTTAGTGGGAATATCGCCGGCACTCGCCACGACCACATCGGGTTCCGTGCCTTGGTCATTACACGCCCATTCCCAAATGCCGATGCCCTTAGTGCAATGTTTTATCGCCGCATCCATGTCCAAAAATTGCAGGTGTTTTTGTTTGTCGCACACAATCACGTTAATATAATTGGTGCTTTTCAGGCAATGATTTGCTACCGACAACAGACAATTGACATCAGGGGGCATATAAATGCGCGTTACTTCAGGGCTTTTGTTGACCACTAAATCCAAAAAGCCAGGATCTTGGTGCGTAAAACCGTTGTGGTCTTGGCGCCAAACAGTTGAAGTAATTAGCAAGTTCAGCGATGAGACTGGCGCGCGCCAAGGCACATCTTTGCTCATGGCTAGCCATTTAGCGTGTTGGTTGAACATCGAATCAATGACGTGAACAAACGCTTCGTAAGTAGAGAAAAAACCGTGCCGACCGGTGAGTAAATACCCTTCCAGCCAACCTTCCAACGTGTGTTCGGACAGTATTTCCATTACTCGGCCATCCGGCGATAATTCACCGCCACCGGCATCTTCAGGCAAATAGTCAGCTAACCAGGTTTTTTTACTCACTTCGTACACGTTATCTAACTTGTTTGAGCTGTTTTCATCCGGACCAAATACGCGGAAATTGTGCATATTGTCGCGCATGATGTCACGTAAAAATTGACCCAGCGGACGTGTGTTTTCTGCACTGGTGGTGCCGGGTTTGCTGACTGCGATAGCGTAATCTTGCACTTGCGGCAGGTGTAAAGCTTTGCGTAGCAAGCCGCCATTGGCATGTGGGTTGGCACTCATGCGCCGATTTCCCTTGGGCGCAAGGGCTTTTAATTCGGGGCGCAACGTGCCGTTTTCATCAAATAACTCAGTGGTTTGGTAACTTCTGAGCCAGGCTTTAAGTTGTTCGAAATGCGCCTCGGTTTTAACCTCGCTAATCGGCACTTGGTGCGCGCGCCAAAAACCTTCTACTTTTTTGCCATCCACTTCTTTCGGGCCCGTCCACCCTTTGGGCGAACGCAGCACAATCATCGGCCAGCGCGGACGAATCGGTTTGCCGCTGCTGCGCGCTTCAGTTTGCACGCGGCGAATTTCCAGTACACACGCTTCCATCGTGGCGGCCATCGCTTGGTGCATGGTTTCTGGGTCGCTACCTTCGACGAAATAAGGCGTCCAGCCGTAACCTTTAAATAAATCTGCCAATTCTTGGTGGGAAATGCGCGACAAAATGGTCGGGTTATTAATTTTATAGCCGTTCAAATGCAAAATCGGCAACACCGCGCCATCCCGAATCGGATTCAAAAATTTGTTGGAATGCCAAGAAGTTGCGAGAGGTGCGGTTTCGGCTTCGCCGTCGCCCACCATCACCGTTACGATTAAATCAGGATTGTCATAGGCCGCGCCAAAAGCGTGCGAAACGCTGTAGCCCAACTCTCCGCCCTCGTGAATTGACCCCGGCGTTTCCGGTGTGCAATGGCTGCCGATGCCGCCGGGAAATGAAAATTCTTTAAAGAATTGGCGCATTCCTTCTTCGTTTTCAGCCTTGTTTGGGTACACTTCGCTGTAGCGACCTTCCAAATACACAGGGCCGAGCACGCCGGGTGCGCCATGTCCGGGACCTGCCATAAAAATCGCATTTAAATCATATTTGTTAATCAATCGATTCATGTGAATGTAGCCGAACGCCAAACCGGGACTAGAACCCCAGTGACCGAGCAGACGGTTTTTGATATGTTCGTGTGTAAGCTCTTGTTTTAAAAGAGGATTGTCGCGCAGATAAATCATACCGGCGGCGAGATAATTGCAAGCGCGCCAGTAAGCATCGATATTTTTAACTTCGCTGGGCGATAAAACGTTAGCTTGATTGCTCATGGTAAAAGTCCTTCAAGATATAAAAAAGGGGAAAATGTGTGACAGGATTGGCGGATTAACGAACATGTGAAATTGGGGAGTCATGCGAAAAAGTCGCTTTTAATTCCAAGGATAGTATAACGCTAGGATGTTAAAATAAAAAGATTTCGTTAGAATGATTTTGTATAACTACATGATTTTAAAAGATAATTTATTTTTAAGGTTGGGGCGGCCTCGCAACTGCTGTTACAATTGGCGCAGGGATACTGTTCATTCCCATTCACCCGGATAATCAATATGTTAGAACTTGTTTTACATTTAGACGTGCATTTATTAGCGCTGGTACAAGAATACGGTACTTGGGTTTATGTCATTTTATTTCTGATTATTTTTGCGGAAACCGGTTTGGTGGTGATGCCGTTCTTGCCCGGCGATTCCTTGTTATTCGTCACCGGTGCGCTGTGCGGCATGGGACATTTGCAAGTGCAGGTGCTCATTCCGTTATTAATGTTGGCGGCTTTCAGCGGCGATAATCTAAACTATTGGCTGGGGCATCAGTATGGCGTGCAATTATTTAAACCCGATTCCCGTTTTTTTAAGCAAACTTATTTGCATAAAACTGAAGATTTTTATGCCACACACGGCGGCAAGACCATCATCTTTGCGCGCTTTTTGCCAATTGTGCGTACTTTCGCCCCTTTTGTTGCCGGCATCGGGCAGATGCGATATGCGTTATTTTTTACTTTTAGCCTGCTTGGCAGCATGGCGTGGATTAGCAGCTTAACCTTGGCGGGTTACTTTTTCGGCAATATCCCGCTGATTAAAAATAATCTGACCCTGATGATTTTAGGGATTATTTTTATATCCATCATTCCCGCTTTACTAGAATTTATTCGTCAACATCGAGGAGCGCAAAAATGATGAAATTTTTCTTCAAAACCCTGCGTTTAGTATTGCTGCCCTTTATGCTGCTTTGGGCAAAATTCGGCGCGCCCAAAGGCATTGTTCGCGCTGCTGAGGAGCAAAAAGCCGTGGAAATGGCGTGTGCCAATTTGGCACTGTATTATTTTAAAACCTGCCCTTTTTGCATTAAAGTTCGGCATGAAATGGCGCGTTTGTCTTTGCCGATTGAATTGCGAGATGCGCAGCACGAGGCGACGCACCGCGAAGCGCTATTGAGCGGTGGCGGCAAAGTGCAAGCGCCTTGTTTGAGGGTTGTCGATCAGGACGGCTCGGTGCAGTGGACTTACGAATCCAGCGCCATAATTAGTTATCTGCAACAGCGATTTTCTTAATTCCGCGTAACGGTTCGATATTCCAATGCGCGATCGCCCACGCTAACACCGCCTCGACAGAACAATTTTTTAAACTGGCGGGCGGCGATTGTTGCAAAAAATCAAGAACCTGCAGTAGTGTGGTGGTCGGATGATGTTGCTCAATGGGCGCAGCCAGTGTTTGTTTGCTCAGCTTTTCGCCAGTCGCATTAACGGCAATAGGCAAATGTAAATACTGGGGCGTGGGCAAACCGAGTAACTGTTGTAAATAGAGTTGGCGCGGGGTGGAATCGAGCAAATCTGCGCCCCGCACCACTTGACTCACCTGTTGAAATGCGTCGTCAATGACCGCCGCCAGTTGGTAAGTAAACACCCCGTCGGCTCGGCGCAACACAAAATCACCAACTTGTTCTTTGAGATTTTGAGTGATTTCGCCCTGAATACCATCGTTAAATTTCATCACTTTTTCGCTGATTAAGCGCCAAGCTTGATGCTGGGAATCTTCATAAGTTATTGTTTTGTAACGACAATTTCCGGGGTAAATGAAGCTTTCGCCACCGTTCGAATCGGCAATATCCTTGCGGCTACAATTGCAGGGGTAAACCAAGTTAAGCGCTTTCAAACTATTTAACGCCTGGGCATACGCCGCGTTTCGCGCGTGTTGAAACAAAATGTCGTCGTCGCTGTGCAAGCCGAACAAGGCCAAGGTACTGACGATTTCAGCCGCCCAACGGGCGTGGCAACGCGGCGCATCCAAATCTTCAATGCGAATCAGCCAAAGCCCGTGTTGATGCTTACTCGCTAAATAACTGCCGACCGCAGCAACCAGCGAGCCAAAGTGTAGTGGACCGGTGGGCGAAGGCGCAAAGCGTCCACAAAGATGAGAAAAAGCCATTAAATTCTTGCGGAAAAAAGGTAACGGAAATTCAATATAATTTTATTTCGAATTGCAACTTTTCGTTAGCTTCGGTACTCTGACGCCCAACGCTGACAGTGAATAGATTATTCCCTTCCTGTCAGCGCATTATTTTAGCAAACGAACCATTGGAGAAAAATATGCAATATCAAACTGTTTCGCAAACGGATTCATTTTCACTTGAGCAAAACAAAGTTCTGCGTAACACCTACCTGATGCTTGGACTCACGATGATTCCAACCGTGATTGGCGCGTGGTTTGGGCTTAGCAGCAATTTTAGCTTCTTAGCGCAATACCCAATTATGGGGCCGCTGTTGATGATTGCCGGCATGATGGGAATGTTGTTTGCCGTGACAGTGTTGCGCAATAGCGTGTGGGGAATCGTTGCTTTGCTCGGCTTTACTTTTGTGGCTGGTTGGTTTTTAGGGCCGATTTTGCAACACGCCCTGCATTTGAAAAACGGCGCGCAACTAGTGGGCATGGCGGCTGGCGGCACGGGGCTCATCTTTTTTGGCTTGGCAAGCTATGCCACCGTTACCCAAAAAGACTTTAGTTTTATGGGTAAATTTTTGTTTATTGGCGTGATTCTGTTATTGCTGGCGTCGGTCGCGAACCTGTTTTTTCAGATTCCTGTGTTAGCGTTGACGATTTCTGCTATCGCTGTGCTGATTTTTTCGGCTTATATTTTATTTGATATTAGCCAAATTATTCATGGTGGCGAAAGCAACTATGTCATGGCAACCCTGTCTCTGTATTTAGATATTTATAATATTTTCGTCAATTTGCTGAGTTTGCTCATGGCTTTCGGCGGCGAAAAAGACTAAGGAAATAGCGAATTAATCAACCGTTCGCCCTGAGCCAATGGCTAGATTCGCTTCGAACGGATGAAATTCGTGTTTCCCCAAAGGGGCACTCCGGTGTCCCTTTTTTTATCAGCGAGGTTGTGTGAGTACCTTTCAGCTTGCCTTCAATTTATTGCGTCGCGATTGGCGCGCCGGTGAATGGCGTGTGCTGCTGATGGCGTTACTACTGGCGGTGGGCAGTTTGTCCACCGTAGGTTTGTTCGCTGACCGCGTGCGCCAAGGCTTGCAACACCAAGCGCAATCGTTAATTGGCGCGGACTTACGCTTGACCTCCAGCCGCCCTTTGCCCGCAACTTATCGGCAATGGGCGCAAGAAATGGGCTTGCACGTGCTGCAAACGCAAACTTTTCCCAGCATGGTAGCGCATGGCAAAGCGGTCTTGCTGAGTGAAATGATGGCGGTCGAGATTGGATATCCGCTGCGCGGCAAGCTTGAGATTGCCCCAGTCTTGCCCGACAACAGTCCCGCGCGCGGCACGGTTTGGCTAGCGCCGCGATTGATGCAGCAACTCAATTTAAAAATCGGCGATCCAGTCCAGGTTGGCGCGCGCCAATTGATTGTGGCGGCGCAAATCGTCAAAGATATTGACCAAGCTGTCGGCTTTGCCAGCCTCGCTCCGCGCCTGATGATGAACGAATTGGATTTGCCCGATACCGGTTTGCTGCAAGAAGGCAGTCGCGTCAGTTATCGACTGCTGTTCGCAGGTGCAGTGCCGCAGGTGGACAAGTTGCGCGTTCGATTAAGCGCTCAACTTTCGGGCAATGAAAAATTGGAAGACGTGCGTGATGCCCGCCCAGAAATCCGCACTGCTTTGGAACGTGCTGAACATTTTCTTGGTTTGGCGGCGTTAAGTGCGGCGATTTTGGCGGGCGCGGCCATGGCGTTAGCTGCGCGACGTTTTGTGTTGCGACATCTGGATAGTTGCGCAGTGATGCGCTGTTTGGGCGCACAGCAAAAACAGATTAACCTATTGTTTTTATTGCAGTTTTTTTTCTTAGGGACGCTGGCAATCTTGCTCGGCAACGCCTTGGGTTATGGCATGCAAACGCTGTTAGTCAACAGCATTACCGCTTTGCGCGAAGCCGATTTGCCCTTGCCCAGCTTGTGGCCGGTGCTCAAAGCTGCACTGAGTGGCGCGGCTTTATTGATCGGCTTCACTTTTTTACCCTTATTGCAACTCGGCAAAGTTACACCGTTGCGTGTATTGCGAAGGGAGTTAGGCGCACCTTCTGCCCGCGTTGCATCGCTATACGGCATTGCGCTACTGACCTTGTTCGTCCTGTTTGTCGGGCAAGCCGGATCGTTGAAACTAGGTGCGGCAGTGCTAGCAGGCTTGGTAATCGCGCTGATTTTATTCGCCGGCTTGGCTTGGCTGGTCTTGCGCGGCTTTGCGCAACTCGCGCCCCGCCTTCCCTTGTTGCGACAAGCGCATCACTTGCAGTTTGCGCTCGCCAACTTGGTGCGCCATGGCAGTAGCAACGCCTTGCAAATTGTCGCCCTTAGTTTAGGTGGGATGGCGCTATTATTATTGACTTTGGTGCGCGCCGATTTATTGCAAAGTTGGCAATCGACACTTCCTTTTGATGCGCCGAATCGATTTTTATTAAATGTACAACCCGAGCAACGCCAAACCGTGCTGGACTTTTTTGCCGCACAGGACTTGCCGGCACCGGAATTATTGCCCATGGTGCGCGGGCGCTTAATCGCCATCAACCAGCGCGAAATTAACGCCGCTAATTATGCGGAGCCGCGAACTAAAGCCTTGGTCGAACGGGAGTTTAATTTATCTTACCGTGCGCAAATGCCCAGTTGGAACGAACAAATCAGTGGTGCGTGGTGGCAAGCGGGGCAGGGTGGGCAACTATCGGTGGAAGCAGGGCTGGCGAAAACCTTGGACATTCACTTAGGCGACATGCTCAGCTTCGACGTGGCGGGCAGCCGGATTAGCGCGCGCGTCAGCCAACTGCGGCAAGTGCATTGGGATTCGATGCGCGTCAATTTTTTCGTCATCACCAGCCCCGATGTCTTGCAAGATTTACCCACCAGCTACCTCAGCAGTTTTTATGTGCCGCCGGATAAACTTGCCGCCGGTGACGCCCTGATTCAGCGCTTGCCCACGCTGTTATTGATAGACAGCAGCGCGCTACTAGACCAACTACGCAACATCATCGAGCAAGTCTCAACTATCGTTAGCACTTTGTTTATATTCACTTTGTTAAGTGGTTTCGCCGTGCTGTATGCGGCTTTATTGGCAACGCATGACGAACGACGTTTTGAGGCCGCCATCTTGCGCACACTAGGCGCAGACTCCCGCTATTTGCGCCGACTGTATCAGATAGAATTCGCCATCCTAGGCGGGCTCAGCGGACTATTTTCAGCTGGCGGTGCAATGCTACTAGGCGGCGTCATCGCCCACTTCGTGCTAGAAATTCCCTATCACCCTTCACCGTGGATACCGGTCAGCGGACTCGTTGTTGGTATGCTAGGGGTTCTGCTTTCCGGCATTGGCATGACGCGCCCGCTGCTAACGCAATCACCGCTCAGTATTTTGCGAACTGGCTAAATCTAATTTATAAAATTACCTAATAAAATCATATAGTTACAATATATTGTAAAAATTAAGTCAGCGCAATCCGATTACTTTACCTCTCCGCGTAGCGACGGTTTATTTCCGCTTACGTGGCAAGGTTAGGATAGAGGTAGGGTCGTTTTAAACGCAGAAGTTTGAGATTGTTAACTGAACGCAGACGAGGCTTGCCTTGGGACAGCCTCACTCGTCAACCGTTTGGCAACGTGTAGCCGAGCGGTTTTGACGAGTTTGTCAAAGAAAAACTGCGCACCTGACCTTGCAGTGTGTGGATGACTTTGTCTTTTAGGTTTCCTGTGCGCATTGCGGCAGTCTGTGGCTTGCTTCCGTGATGGTATGAAGTTGCGAGGTCAGCGCGCTGCTGACTTGTTCCCAGGTGAAGCGCCATTCCCAATAGCCTTCCGACATGCCAGGTAAGTTCATTCTGCTGGCGCCGTCTAAACCTAAAATATCTTGCATCGGATGAATCGCCATATTCGCCACCGATTCTGATGCCGCACGAATCAAATCCCAGTGAATTTCTTTGCCGTCGGTTTTTAAATACCTGCAAACAAAATCGCGCTCGGTGGGCGAAGCCGCTTTAAACCAACCTTGTGCTGTGTTGTTATCGTGCGTTCCGCCGTACACCACGGTGTTGCGTTTGTAATTGTGCGGCAAATACGGATTGTCCATTTTTCCACCAAACGCGAATTGCAAAATGCGCATTCCTGGGAAGTTAAATTTTTCTAATAATGCGACCACGTCGGGTGTAACGACGCCCAAATCCTCGGCAATAATGGGCAGCGTGCCTAGCTTGCATTGAATCGCGTTAAAGAGTTTTTCGCCAGGTCCAGGCTGCCATTTGCCGTTCATGGCAGTGGCTTCGCTGGCGGGAATTTCCCAGTAGCCGGCAAAGCCGCGAAAGTGGTCAATCCGGACAATATCAACCAGAGCAATCGTCTTGCGAATGCGTTGTATCCACCAGGCGAAACCATCTGCTTCATGGGTTTGCCAGCGATACAGCGGGTTGCCCCAGCGCTGTCCTGTTTCGCTAAAATAATCCGGGGGGACACCAGCAACAACGGTGGGTAATAAATTTTCATCAAGCTCAAACAGGCTTTGTCTGGCCCACACTTCTGCGCTTTGATAAGCAATAAAAATCGGAATGTCGCCAACAATTTGAACGCCTTGTTGGTTGGCGTAGGCTTTGAGTTTTCGCCATTGCCGGAAAAAACTCCATTGGCAAAAACGCCAAAAGCCAATTTCGGTGGCGAGTGTTTTTGCCGCGCTCACGAGAGCAGCGGGCACACGATGCGCTAAGTCCCCTTCCCACTGCGCCCAGTCTTGCCAGTGATTTTTTTCTGCGAGCGCCATAAATAAGGCGTAATCATCGAGCCAAGTTTGTTCAGTTAAACAAAATGCTTCATATTCTGGATTGGGCTGAGGGCTAGCAAAAAAACGTGTTGCTGCTTGGTGCAATCGTTCCATTCGATAATGATAAACAATCGAATAATCAACGCGATACGCATCCATCTTGGCATGCGGTGTGAGTGATTCTTTGCTTAACCAGCCGTGCTGAGCGAGTTCATTTAGATCAATCAACAAGACATTGCCGGCAAAAGCAGAGTTGCTCATGTAGGGCGAATTGCCGGGGCCGATTCCGCCAAGCGGCAACATTTGCCACAAGGTTTGACCTGAGGCGACCAGCCAATCGACGAATCGAAACGCATCTGAACCAAAATCACCTGAGCCGTGACTGCCCGGCAAAGAGGTGGGGTGAAGCAAAACACCACTACTGCGTGAAAAAATCATAAAACTCTTTCAAATCATGGGGTTACAAAAAATGAAAATTTTTAACGCCTAGGCAGCGCATCAATCAACGTGACATCAATCAACGTGACATCAAGCAACGTGACATCAAGCAACGTGACATCAAGCAACGTGACATCAAGCAACGTGACA
>JAVHQT010000067.1:27536-36478 GCA_036171275.1 Gallionellaceae bacterium
TCAAGCGTGTGAGTTGATGACTACCTGTTTGCAACGACGAAAAATCGTTAAGCACCGCGCCGCATCGTACCGCCACCTTCAGCCGCGCCGCCACCTTGGCTGATGGGTAAGTGCAAGTTTTCGGGCACGGTTAGTTTGAGCAGTCGATATAGCTGCATTAAATTATGCCGGTACAAACGATCAAAACTGCCGACGGCATCTGAGGGGTTGTAGTCGCCAAACCACCAAAACCAGTCTGAACTTTCGCAGGAAGAGAGTTGTTTTTCCGCTGCGATTTTTTCCGCTTCAGTCAGTCGCCCCGCTGCCATGACCATGTCATAACTTTGCTTGGCATTGCAGAGTAAATCCCAAGCGTGATTTTTATCAGGCGACCCAATCCAAGTTGAAAAAGTACCATAAACCCAACTGCCGGCTACTAGACCAGCAAGCTCGCCCGTTTTTGCAATTCCTTGGCTGCCAGGTGTATCCGCTTTGTCCAAATAGTCGGAATAGGTTGTGCTGCGGATATTGGGATGAGCGTCCAGCGCAGTGTAAAGGTCGTTTAGAAAATGGTAGCCGTTGTACGGGTAGTATTCCCAAGCGTTTTCACCATCCAAAATAACCCCGACTAACGGAATTTCACCATTACTAGGCTTATTGGCGATGTTTTCGAGCTGGGCAATAAAATGTTTGGCGGCATCTTGTCCGTTCCAGTTGGCATATTCAAAGCCAATTAAATCTGACAGTCTGTCATCGCGGAAAAAACAGCTGACCTTGTTGGCTTTGCCTTGCAGTCGATAGGGGCGATACAGATAATCAGATTGTTCAGGCAGTCTGCCCATTTTGCGCAGACTGTTAGCTAAAACACCTTCGCCGCTGGCGGCCCAGCGACATTTTTGCCCCGCCAATACGTCGATTAAAGAGGTTGAAACCGCGCCTTCAGCAGGCCAGATTCCACGAGGCGTGACGCCAAAGCGTGCTTTATGGCTGTTAATGGTAGATTGCAGGTGCGCCTGTACCCGTGTTTTGCCGCCTGGATATTGAATTGATTGCGGCAAACTGCTGTTCGGTTCAGATTCGCGGGCACTACTAAAATCGAGCAGAAGCGGTGCCAGCGGATGATAGTGCGGGGTGGCAGAAATTTCGATTTGTCCGCTTTCCGCCAGCTTTCGGTAGCGCGGAATAATATCGGTGACCACTTTACCGATTAAATCGAACAACATTTTTCGATCGGCATAGGTAAAGCTCTCGTTTTTACTCATCATTTGTACCAACACGCCATGTTCGCGCCGGACGGTTTCGCCAAACCAAGCTAAATGATACCAAGTGAGTAAATCCGCTAAAAATTGACCCGATAGATAAGAAATCGCGACTCGACCTTGCGCCTGAATGGATTGATGTAAATCAAATAGTCGTTTGTAGGCGGGGTAGGGCGCGACCATTTTATTCAAATTGCTTTTAAAGCAGCTGTCCAAAACCAACTGCCGGTCTTCGGCGCTGACCTCGTTTAAGTTCTTACAGACCAATAAACGCAGCAAAGGATCACGCAGTTTGCCGCTGGTAAATTGCTGTGTGTAATCTTCAAGCTGATCCAACAGAATTGGCACAAAGTTGACCACAGCCTTCATTTTTGGGTGCTGCTCTAAGTGATAAGCCATGTCGGAATAATCTTTGATGGCGTGTAAATAAACCCAAGGTAAAACAAAATCTCCCGTGCTGTAATCACGATAATCTGGCTGGTGCATATGCCAAAGAAATACTAAATCGAGTGGCTTACTCATGGGAATTTCCTTCAATTAAAAACGAAAATTAAAAACGCATTCTTAATGCTAAGAATGCGTTAAAGTTCAATATAATCAACAAGTTAAGGTTATTTCGCTTGACGAATTCGCCCCATATCTTGCCCGAGCATTTCCGGTGTGATTAAGGTGACGCCGTTGGCGCTGACATGAAAGCGTTTGCCATCTTCAACGGGGTCATAACCGACCACTAAGTTATCGGGTATGAAGCAATCTTTATCAATCACGGCACGGCGAATTTTAACGTTACGACCGACTTCGACGTTAGGCAGTAAAACCGAATCTTCCACGGTGGTAAAACTGTGCACTTTGACATTTGAATACAGTAGCGAACGGGCAACGGACGCGCCGCTAATAATGCAGCCGCCGGACACCAGAGAGTCGACTGCGCTGCCGCGCCGCTCATCTTCATCAAACACAAATTTGGCTGGCGGTAATTGTTCTTGGTGTGTCCAAATTGGCCATTCTTTATCGTACATATTTAAGTCAGGTACAACTTTGGTCAGCTCCATATTACCTTCCCAATAAGAGTCGATCGTTCCAACGTCGCGCCAATAAGATTGGCCGCCGTCATCGCGCACACAGCTATCTTCAAAACTTTGGGCGAAAACCCGATAACCCGCAGACATTAAATGCGGAATAATATCTTTGCCAAAGTCATGAGAAGAAGTCGGATCGTCGGCGTCACGAAGCAGCTGTTCGACTAGAAATTTGGTATTGAACACGTAGATGCCCATGCTCGCCAATGCCATTTCTGGCTTGCCGGGAATCGCAGGCGGATGGTTTGGCTTTTCAGTAAAGGTGACGACACGAGATTCATCGTTGATGCCCATTACGCCAAACGCTTTGGCATCTTCTAGCGGAACTTCAATGCAGGCAACCGACATATCCGCATTTTTTTCAGCATGAAAAGCCAGTAGTTTGCCGTAGTCCATTTTGTAAACGTGGTCGCCAGCGAGAATTAAAACATAGTCAGGATTGGTGTCGCGCAGAATGTCTAAATTTTGAAAAACCGCATCTGCCGTGCCGGTATACCAAGATTCTTGCATCCACTGTTGCGCGGGCAATACGTCAATAAATTCACCAAATTTACCATTTAAAAAACTCCAGCCGCGTTGAATGTGTTGCAGTAGGCTGTGTGCTTTATATTGGGTGGCAACGCCAATCCGGCGAATGCCAGAATTGACGCAGTTAGAAAGAACGAAGTCAATAATCCGAAATTTGCCGCCGAAAGGTACGGCCGGCTTCGCTCGCCAATCTGTCAGTTGATGCAGGCGACTACCGCGACCACCTGCCAAAATCATGGCATAGGTATTTTTGGTCATCAGGCTGACAAAACGTGCTTTATCGGTTTGCGACATATCGTTCTCCTTAATTTTATTGGCTTTTTTTGCGGGCTGAATTGTAGCAGATTGCTTTCCAAAACACCGATAGTCAGCAGCGTTTCGCTGCAAAAAATGGCTAGTTTGCAGCGAAAAATTCGCCATGACGGCATAGATTGTTGTTCGGTCAGAAAGAACACGCGACTTCTGTCTGTTTGAGTCAAATCGTTCCCTTGTTTTTAAGTCCAGACATGAGTGGGTAGGATCGTATTTAGGGGGCTGCGTAACAGGGCAGACTCGCTTTTCGTTCGAGCCAAAAACCGCAACGATACCGGCAAGTTGCCCGGCCCCTTCTGTAATAGGAAGGGGCATTAAGGCAAAATTGCTGTGCTGTTACGGATAAGGTGATCAGCTGATGGCCACGTTCATCAGCGGGAAGGCAGATTCGGGTGGCTAAACCCAAAAAAACGCTGATCAAGCTTGGTGCGGGAAAGACGGAATTAGGAAAGTTATTTCTCAGCCTTCTCGAATTTGCCCGCTACCCAAAACGATAAACTTTTGCGAAGTGAGTCCTTCTAGGCCAACGGGACCGCGCGCATGAATTTTATCGGTGGAAATGCCGATTTCCGCACCTAAGCCATATTCAAAGCCATCCGCAAATCGCGTCGAGGCATTCACCATCACGCTGGCGGAATCCACTTCGCGCAGAAAGCGCAGTGCTTTGGAATAATTTTCGGTCACAATGCTATCGGTGTGCTGCGAGCTATATTCATTAATGTGCGCGATTGCCGCCGCGAGATTGGTCACGATGCGCACACTCAAAATGGGCGCGAGATATTCGGTGCGCCAATCTTGTTCCGTTGCCAATTTCATGTTGCTAATCAAGGCACTCGCCGCTGCGTCACCGCGCAATTCCACGCCTTTTGCCGTGTAAATTTGGCACAACTCTGGCAGCACTTGCGCAGCAACTTCGCTGTGCACCAGCAACGTTTCCATTGCATTGCAGACGCCGTAACGGTGCGTTTTGGCGTTGTCGGCAATGCGAATCGCCTTGGGTAAATCGGCTTCGTTATCAATATAAACGTGGCAAATGCCATCCAAGTGTTTGATAACAGGCACTTTAGCTTCGGCAGAAATTCGCGCAATCAGGCTTTTGCCACCGCGCGGCACAATCACATCCACGTATTTTTCCATGGTAATCAGTTCGCCGACGGCGGCGCGGTCGGTGGTGTTAATCACTTGCACTGCCGTTTCGGGTAATCCGGCGGCGCGTAAGCCAGCGTGAACACAGGCGGCGATAGCTTGGTTGGAGAAAATGGCCTCAGAACCACCACGCAAAATGGCCGCGTTGCCAGATTTTAAACACAAGCCGGCTGCATCGGCGGTGACGTTAGGACGTGATTCATAAATAATGCCAATTACGCCCAGCGGCACGCGCATTTTGCCGACTTGAATGCCCGATGGACGATAATTTAAATCGGTGATTGCGCCGATTAAATCGGGCAGTGCGGCGATTTGTCGCAGTCCTTCCGCCATGCTGTGAATGGTTTTTTCGTTCAAGCTTAGTCGGTCGATTGCGGCGGCATCTAAGCCCGCGTTATTCGCGGCAACAAGGTCTTTTGTGTTTTCGCTAAGTATCTGATTTTTTTGAAGAATTAGGGTGTCGGCAATGGCGATTAAGGCGCGATTTTTCAGCGCGGTGTCCGTTTTAGCGAGTAGGCGTGAGGCGGCTCTTGCTTGTTGTCCGACGGATTGCATATAGCGGATTAGGTCGTTCATTTTTGACTCTTTACTTTAAGGCGGCGCCGCAATATGGGCACACGCTAGGTTTGTACGCGATGGCAAAGCTGATTTCACTGGGTGTGCCATCGTCTTTGGTGGGCACAACCACTTTTTCGCATACCGGGCAGCGGTAATAGCGTTTCGCGCTAATGACAAAGACCATGCCGCTGCCGAAAAAAATGCTATTCGCTAACAAAATTGCCCAATTCTTTTCCCCTGGCAACGCCCATGCCATGACCAAACAAGCGAGCAACATTAACAGCAACATCGGGAAAATGCCACGCCAAGCAAATTGGGATTTGCGGCGTTGAAACTCAAGTACTGATTGCGGGATATTCATTAAAGTTTCCTAGGTAACTTATTGATTATAAACAAGTTTTTATAAAAAAACCCGCCTAAGCGGGTTTTAAATTTACAACGTGGCGCTGCTTAGTGCGCGGTTGCTGCTTCGGCATTGATGCCGGTGTTTTGACGAACATACAGTTCATCCCACATTGCTTCAGCACGTTTATCACGGGTAAAAAGTGAACCCAAAATGACGAGCAGGAAAGCCAAAGGAATGGAAATTAGTCCTGGATTTTTTAACAAGAAGAAAGGTTTTTCTAAGCCCAAGATGCTGGTGGTTTGACCGGCGAAGGTTTTTAAATCGGCTTCCGCTTTGGCTTTGGCTTTTTCGACTGCTGCAATGTTTTTCTTTACTTTTGCAATGTCTGCTTCGGCTACTTTTTTCGACTCTGCATCGGTAATCGCTGGCAAGGCTGCTTCCATCGGTTCAAGTTTGGCTTTTAAAGCGGCCAATTTGTCTGCTGCGCCGAGCTTGGCTGGTTTTTCTGCCGAAGCAGGTGCCGCTGGTTTGGCTAATACGCAACCATCTAAGGCAAAGAGTTCGCAGATAAATGCCGAACGCTCGATCGCAGGAGTCGCTTCTTTAGCCGGAACAGCTGGTTCGCCATTCAAGACTTTATTCGCGCCTGCAGTCACTGCTTTGGGATAGGTCATATTCGGTGAAATCATCACCAACCCAATCGCGGTTAAAGCACCAACTACCATGCCGAGGATAATGCCGGTGGTGTTGCACTTTTTCCAGTACAAAGTTAGGAATACAGCGGGCAAGTTGCTGGAGGCTGCCACGGCAAAGGCCAGCGCAACCAAGTGCGCCACGTTTTGACCTTTGGCCAAAATGCCTACCGTAATCGCGATGATACCGACGATAACCGAAGCCACGCGAGCTGCCACTACTTGCTCTTTCGGTGTTGCTTTTTCACCGCGAATCACGCCCACGTAAATGTCATGCGCCATGGCCGAGGCGGAAGCTAAAACCAATCCGGCCACCACGGCAACAATTGTGGCAAATGCAACAGCAGCCACGAATGCCAGCATAAAGTTACCCATGACTGAGTCTGCGCCACCGCCTAAGTATTGCGCTAATAAAGGACCGGCCATATTGCCACCGGCATCCACCGAGGCAATTTGAGCTGAGCCTACCAACATGGCTGCACCTGTTCCGAGGAACAAGGTTAAGACATAGAAACCACCAATAATGCCCATCGCCCAGATGACGGACACACGCGCGGCTTGTGCTGTTGGAACGGTAAAGAAACGCATCAAAATGTGTGGCATTCCGGCTGTGCCCAACACTAACGCCATTCCAAGTGAGATTTGGTCAATCGGATTTTTCAGAAACAAACCGGGTTCAAGGAAGCGCTGACCGAGTTCATCTACCGACATGGTGTTAGATTTATCGCCGAGTAATTTGGTGACTTGGGCAATGACATCAGGATCGGCAACCACTGCCTGTAAGTAGGCAGGTAGACTAAAACCGTACGGTGCCCAAACCATGGCAACTAAAATAATCGAAGCCATTACCAGTAAAACCGCTTTGGTGATTTGTACCCAAGTGGTGGCTTTCATGCCGCCGAAAACCACATAAACCAGCATCAAAATACCCACGCCGATAATGGACGTTTCGTAATTGATTCCAATCAGGGTTTTAATTAACACGCCGCCACCGACCATTTGAGCGGTTAGGTAAAAAGTTGAAACAGTGATGGTGGATAGTGCGGCGACGACTTTGGTTTTCTTTGGGTCATTACGGAAAGCGAGAATGTCGCCCATGGTGTATTTGCCGATATTGCGGCAAGGTTCTGCAATCACCAATAACACGGTGATGTACGCCACCAACCAGCCGACGGAATACATAAAGCCATCGTAACCATACAGTGAAATTAAGCCAGCAATGCCTAGGAATGACGCGGCAGAAAGATAGTCACCCGCAATGGCCCAACCGTTTTGAATGCCGCTGACGGAACGCCCTGCGGCATAAAATTCTGAAGTGGAATGGGTGGAGCGCGCTGCCCAAAAAGTGATGGCCATGGTAATGGCGATAATCATGCCGAAAACGGCAAAGGTAAGCCATTTGAATTGGTCGGCAACCACACCGCCATCGGCGAAAGCCAGTCCGCTGACCGACAAACCAGCCAAGGCAACTAGATATTTATTGAGCGTTAAATTCATTTGATGCTCCCCGAGTTGACGTCATTGATAATTTCTTGCGCCATGGTGTCGAACTCACCGTTGGCTTTTTTAGAATAGACAAAAGCGATGGTCCAAGCCACCACAAATTGCGATAAGGCAAACAACAGCCCGACATTGATCACGCCCCAGACTTTAATTTTGTATAAGTCTTGAAAATAGGCTGCGCCGATTGGCAGCATAAAATAGTAAATAATTGAAAAAATCATCAATCCCCATAAGAAAAATGTTTTCTTGCGATGCAATGCTTGAAATTTAGGATGGCTATCAATTGCGGCCCAATTTACATTCGAATTTGACATTTTCTATTCCCTTAATTCGATCAAAAAAACAAAGTCAGGCATTCAGTCTGACCAACTCGTACAGCGGGCGCGAGGTTACGTGAAGCTAGAAATTATTGCAATGCGGCAAGGCGTCGCAGTGAAGAAAAAAAGCTCTCAATGTGCGCTTAAATTTCCTTGATTTCGTCAGCAAAATCGAGTTTTCTTTGGCGCGGTTGCAACCAGTAGTCCAGTAATTCAGTGAGCAATAAGGCGTATTGCTCAGCATCTGTGGGTTTATTGACAAAGCGATTTGCACCCGCCTGATAGCTGAGTATCACCTCGGCGGGTTCATGGGTTTGCGAATAAACGATAATCGGTAAATCGGCCAGTTTGCGATTCATACGCAAATGACGCAACGCCGCCAACTCTGCTAATTTCGGCAACTTAAGATCGAACATCACCATCTGTGGCAGCGTTTTTTTCGATTTGGCATGCAGTAAAAACCAGGCTAAAGCGGCCTCGCCATCGCTCACCACTTCTAAAACAACCACCCGACCGCACTGCGCGCACGCCTGCCTAACCCGCTCAATTTCAGCCGAATCATCTTCCACCAACAAAATGGTTGGCTGTACAGTGCGGTTAGTCAATGGAGTTCGCATTTCAATTAAATTCTATCGCTTCGTCATAATGATACGCGCCTGAGCGAAATAGACAGGTAACGCGCCATCTTCAAGCACAATGCGGTGGTTATTGATGGGGGCTGATCTTTCTAGGGTTAACATCAATGATTCCTTTAGGTTGCTTTTTGCAACTGACTTGCAGCTTAGACCAGATTTTTCTCCAGAACCTCAACCATGTCTTTTAATCCTTTCGACTTCGCCAAACTGAGGGGGGATTTGCCATCACCATTAATTGCAAGTGGAGACGCGCCTTTAGAAATAAGAAGAGCTACAATATTTAAATGATTGGTAATAACCGCCCAGTGCAAACCCTTATTTCCATTACTTGAAGAGACAGCAAGTAAAAGTGGATTCTGTTCAACTGCACTAAAAACTTTGTCTATATATCCACAGCTACAATTATTTAAAAAATCCTTACCTTCGGTACTTTCTGCCAAGTTTTTTATATCCTCGGCTGATTTTCCATAAAATGCTTGTTCTTTAAAGCTTAACCGAGCTAATAACTCTAGATGTTCCTGAGTTTTCTTCTCAATCGCTATTTTCTCTACTTCTAACTGAGATTTATTAGCTGACTTCATTCTTTCT
>JAVHQT010000068.1:0-11002 GCA_036171275.1 Gallionellaceae bacterium
TAAGAACTCTTCTTTAATCTCAGTTCAGCACAGAAGCCGACGTTGGCTCGTAACAGGTTTGGGCGTTATTCTAATGGGTGCAATCGCAGCTTGGGTTATGCGTCCTGTGGCGTTGCCACAGCCTAGTGTGAATGAGCTGATTTTGCCTGAAATTACCTTACCGATTTCTGCTGTTGACCTAGCCAGTGCAACGCTTGCCGCCAGTTCAATTTTATCAAGCAGCGCCGTCGTTAGCGTTTCTGCACCGCTGGCAACGTCAAGCGTTTTACCCCTCATTGCACCCGTAGCCAGTGCGGTGACGACCGCCCCCAGTGCCACCTCAGGGCCGATTCACTTAGTCTTTAAAATCGATTCTTGGACTGAAGTTAAAGATAAAAATGGCCATGCCGTGTTTAAAAAAATCGGCCTAGCGGGCACAGAACAATGGTTAAATGGACAAGCGCCCTTCTCGCTGGTGATTGGAAATGCAGTGGGGGTTCGGTTGTATTATGAAAATGAAGAGGTTGACTTGACCGAATTTACCGACATTTCAACTGCTCATCTTACTCTTGAATAAAACTCTATAAATATCTGATTTATAAGGAAATTATGAATAATATTTATCTAAGGCGGCGGCAAACACAAGCCGTGGCAGTTGGCGAATTGTTTATTGGCGGCGGCGCCCCAATTGTGGTGCAATCCATGACCAACACCGACTCCGCTGATGCCAAGAAAACGGCTCAGCAAGTTTTTGAGCTGGCACAAGCCGGTTCTGAATTGGTTCGCATTACCGTCAACACCTCAGAGGCGGCAGCGCAAGTGGCAACCATTCGCAAGATGCTCGACGATTGGGGCTGCAATGTGCCGCTGATTGGCGATTTTCATTACAACGGACATCGCTTGCTGACTGAGTTTTCCGACTGCGCGCAAGCCTTGGCAAAATATCGCATCAATCCTGGCAATGTCGGCAGCAATCGCACAGGCGAAGATCAATTTGCCATGATGATTGCGGTCGCAAAAGACTATGACAAGCCGGTTCGAATCGGCGTCAATTGGGGCAGTTTGGATCAAGCCTTAGTGGTGCGTTTAATGGACGAAAACGCTAAATTAGCCCACCCAAAATCAGTTGCCGAAGTCACGCGTGAGGCACTGATTGTGTCCGCATTGCAAAGCGCAGCGCGTGCCGAAGCGCTGGGTTTAGCCGGTAATCACATCGTTTTATCTTGCAAAGTCAGCGCGGTACAAGATTTAATTGCCGTCTATTCAGAGCTGGCGCAACGCTCTGATTACGCATTACATTTAGGCTTAACCGAAGCAGGCATGGGTTCAAAAGGCATCGTTTCTTCTACCGCCGCCCTGGCCGTCTTATTACAACAAGGCATTGGCGACACTATCCGCATTTCTTTGACCCCCGAACCGAATGGCGATCGCAACCAAGAAGTCATTGTCGGACAAGAAATTTTGCAAACCATGGGACTACGCGCTTTTACGCCTATGGTCACTGCCTGTCCCGGTTGTGGTCGCACCACCAGCACGGTTTTTCAAGAGCTCGCACAAAACATCCAAACTTATTTGCGCACGCAAATGCCTATTTGGCGTGAACACTATGTCGGCGTCGAAGAAATGGACGTCGCGGTGATGGGCTGCATTGTGAATGGTCCTGGCGAAAGTAAATTGGCGAATATCGGCATTAGCCTGCCCGGTACCGGTGAATCACCGGCCGCACCGGTGTATGTCGATGGTGAAAAAACCGTGACCTTACGTGGCGAAAATATCGCTGCTGAATTTACGCAAATTGTCAATAATTACGTGGCAAACACCTACCCTAAGCGCACCGCAAACGATAAAAAAGTAGCTAAACGGATTGCGATTACCCCCATTTAAAATCAACCCCTTCTGCGCCATTCCGTCTTTCTGGCGCAGACCGAAACCGAGCGAGCTTATCGAAAATTGCTTTTCATTTTGACAGGCTTTCAGTGCGCGCAGGAATGCGGCTAAAATAAATATTTATCAATATAATCAAGTACTTAAATAATTTTGCATGAACACTGCCCAGCATGATTTCGTCCAGTTTGTTCGTTTTGTCATCGCAAAATTTCGCCAAGACAAATGCACACAAATGGCGGCGAGTTTAACCTTTGATACCTTACTATCGTTAGTTCCGCTGCTAACCATTGCACTAACACTGTTCTCTGCCTTTCCTGTATTTGCTGATTTCTCGGAACAAATCAAACACTTCTTATTGAGTAATTTGTTGCCTGAAACCGGCGGAAAAATGATCTCACGCTATGTTGAGCAATTTGCCGAAAGTGCCAGTAAACTAACTGCTTTCGGCTTAGCTTTCCTTGCCATTACCGCCATGCTGATGATGATTACCATCGACAACGCCTTTAACACCATTTGGCGTATTTCCAAACCGCGCCCGCTGATTAACCGCATTATGGTTTACTGGGCAATCATCACCCTTGCGCCATTGCTGATTGGCGCGAGTTTATCGCTGACTTCTTGGTTGGTTGGATTATCGATTGGTTACACGCGCCACGCGCCGATGTTTGGGGTGATTTCGCTCAAAGTTGTGCCTATTATTTTGACCACGTTGGCATTTAGTTTGTTATTTAGATGGTTGCCGAATCAATTTGTTTCCGCCCGCCACGCTGCCATTGGCGGGGTCGTTGCTGCCGCCGCCTTTGAAAGCATGAATCGAGGCTTTGGTATCTTTATCGCCAACGTTCCAACTTACAAATTGGTGTATGGCGCTTTCGCAGGCATCCCGATTTTTCTGCTATGGATTTATTTATCTTGGCTCACTATTTTGTTCGGCGCGTTGATTACCGCCTCACTGCCACGCTGGCGCCACCACGGCTTGCAACAACTCAACGCCGCCAATCAACTGTATTTCGCCATCCGAATTTTACAAATGATGCAACACAGTTTAAGCACCGGAACACCGCAAACTATTGCCAATTTATCGAATACCTTGCAGCTTTCTTTTGACGAAACCGAACAGTTAATGCAGAAATTGCGTCAAGCTAATTGGGTGAGAAAACTGGCTGAAACTGGCTGGCTAATGAACTGCGCACCCGAAGCGATCAAACTGAAAATGTTGCTTGAATTATTTTTCCTAGACAAAAACGGCTTACCCAATCAAACCGATGATGCAAGCATTCATGTTTGGATTGAACAGATAACGCAGCAAATGAGTCAAGGAAATGAATCCAGCTTAGCAGCGGTACTGAAGCCAAACTAGCGACAAAGCAGTCCCGATTTTTGTGCTTTGGATTAGCTTCGCTGGCAAGGGCAGATATACGATGATTGGGATCAATTATTGACATAATAATTGGGAACAGACCTGTTTTTCCAGCTAAACCAGTGCCGCTTGCACTACTTCGGGCGCTCGCTTGATCACATTTAGCAATACCAGAGATGCGCCATTGGGTGAACGGTCGCCTCGTTCCCAATGCCTAAGGGTTGCCACTGAAAATCCGAATCGTGCCGCGAATTGCTCTTGTGTCATTCCCATGTTTTGACGCAGTGCCGATACATCGACTGTTTGCGGTTTGTACGTTTTAACCGCAACTGTTTCACCCTTGGCGTGCAAGATGGCTTCATTCAATCCACGCGCAATACTGTCAAAAGCTGATGCCATTTTTTACCTCTTAATCCATATTTCGAATACCGCCTGAACCTTCGATTCAGTCCCGCGACTTTGGGTGAGCCGCTAAATAGCTGACCATATCGTGTCATTCAACTGCACTCGGTAGTTTTTCCGTTTGGCGGATAGATTCAGGGACTTCAGCAATGGTAATCATGGCTTACCATAAGCTAATGGATTAGTTTTTCTAGTCATTTCACGCAACGGTAAAGTTTTTCCGCTCGGACAGCCGATTAGCAGCCCAACGCAGATTGCGCGGGCGTTTAATAAAGTCTATTCCGGTCAGCCAGTGCGGGCGCAAGCGGTACGAAAATGGTTACTCTCAGAGGGGATGCCAACGCAACCAAAGTTACTCGCACTAGCAACTTGGTTGGGCGTATCGGCGCAATGGTTACGCTTCGGTACTGGCGAAAAAGTGGAGCTGGCGTTACCACCGTCCGGACAGCAAACAGGATTGTTGGTATTAGGCAAAGAATATGCGGGCGTTATTTCTTTGGTGGATAAGTTGGTTAGACTGTCGCCGCGTGATATTCAGATTGTAGAAAGTGTGGTCAATACGATGACACAAGAAAACGAATCCACCTAAATATTGAACTAAAATTCACTGACTTAATCAAGTATTCAGCACGCTTATTTAGAGAAACGCTGACTTAATCCGTTCGAGCTGAGCCCTTCGACTGGTTCAGGGCGAACGGATAACCTGATAAGCATTTAGCCTTTTTCAAACCGCATGACGCCAGCCACGCAATCGACTGCAATCGTGTCTTTGGCGGCAAACCGGCCTTCTAAAATAGCTTTGGCGAGTGGATTTTCTAGGTGTGACTGAATCGCTCGTTTCAAAGGTCGCGCCCCATAAACGGGATCGAATCCAGCACTGGCGATTTCTGCTAAAGCGGCATCGCTGACCTGCAATTTCATTTCAAGCGCTGCCAGACGGCGTTCCAGATACTGCAATTGAATGCGCGCAATCGACTGAATATTGCTTTCATCCAGGGCATGAAACACCACCACTTCATCAATGCGGTTGATAAATTCAGGGCGGAAATACGTTTTCACTTCGCCCATCACCGCCAATTTAATCACCTGATAATCGTCGCCGGACATTTGCTGAATCATCTGGCTGCCGAGGTTGGAGGTCATGACGATGACCGTGTTTTTAAAATCCACCGTGCGTCCTTGTCCGTCGGTCATGCGCCCATCATCCAGCGCTTGCAACAGCACGTTGAACACGTCGGGATGGGCTTTTTCCACCTCGTCCAGCAAAATCACCGAGTACGGTTTGCGCCGCACCGCTTCGGTCAAGCCGCCGCCTTCTTCGTAACCGACATAACCCGGTGGCGCGCCAATCAGCCGTGCCACCGAATGTTTTTCCATATACTCAGACATGTCGATTCGAATGAGATGGTCTTCGGAATCGAACATAAAACCCGCCAGTGCTTTGCACAATTCTGTTTTGCCAACCCCCGTTGGGCCGAGAAATAAAAATGAACCATACGGACGATTCGGGTCGGATAAACCAGAACGCGAACGCCGAATCGCATCCGACACCAAGCGCACGGCTTCATCTTGCCCCACCACGCGCTGATGCAATTTATCTTCCATTTTCAATAACTTATCGCGTTCGCCAGTCATCATTTTTGCCACGGGAATGCCCGTGGCGCGGCTGACCACTTCCGCAATTTCCTCCGCGCCAACTTGGGTGCGTAACAGACGATTTTTCGGTTTATCCCCGCGCTCTTCAGCGTGCGTTGCTTCTTTTAATTTGGCTTCCAAAGCGGGCAATTTGCTATATTGCAGCTCAGCCACTTGCTCTAATTTACCTTCGCGTTGCAATCTCACCATCTCGGCACGCAACTTATCCATTTCTTCTTTTAAGTTTGCAGTGCCTTGCGCCGCACCTTTTTCTGCTTTCCAAATTTCGTCTAAATCGGCATATTCGCGCTCTAATTTTTTGATTTCATCTTCAATCAGTGACAAGCGTTTTTTCGACGCTTCGTCTTTTTCTTTTTTCACTGCTTCGCGCTCAATCTTCAATTGAATCAATCGCCTAGCGAGTTTATCCATCACCTCGGGTTTAGAATCAATTTCCATTTTTACCCGCGCCGCCGCTTCGTCAATCAAATCAATCGCTTTATCCGGCAAAAAGCGGTCGGTGATATAACGCTGTGATAGTTCTGCCGCTGCCACAATTGCCGGATCGGTAATTTCCACGCCGTGATGCAGTTCATATTTTTCTTGCAGTCCGCGCAAAATTGCGATGGTGGATTCCACACTCGGTTCGTCCACCAGCACTTTTTGAAAACGCCGTTCCAATGCGGCATCTTTCTCAATGTGTTTGCGATATTCGTCTAAAGTCGTCGCGCCTATGCAATGCAATTCACCCCGCGCCAGTGCGGGTTTCAGCATATTGCCCGCATCCATCGCGCCTTCCGCTTTACCCGCACCAACCATGGTATGTAATTCATCAATAAAAACAATAACTTGCCCTTCCTCTTGGGCAATTTCTTTCAACACATTTTTCAGTCGCTCTTCAAATTCGCCTCGATATTTCGCGCCCGCCAGCAAAGCCGCCATGTCCAAACTGAGCACCTTTTTACCTTTCAACGATTCCGGTACTTCGCCGTTGATAATACGTTGCGCCAGCCCTTCTACAATCGCCGTTTTGCCCACACCGGGTTCACCAATCAAGACTGGATTGTTTTTGGTACGACGTTGCAATACCTGAATAGCGCGACGGATTTCATCATCGCGCCCAATCACCGGATCAAGTTTGCCTTGCCGAGCCCGCTCGGTTAAGTCGAGACAATATTTTTTCAAGGATTCGCGTTGTCCTTCCGCTTCTTGCGAACCGACTGACTCGCCGCCACGCACGGCGTTAATCGCTTGTTCTAAGGGTGCGCGCGCCACACCGTGTTGCTTTAACAAACGGCCAGCTTCGCCTTTGTCGTTGGTCAGCGCCAACAAAAACAACTCTGAGGCGATAAATTGATCCCCGCGTTTTTGTGCCTCTTTATCGCTTAAATTCAATAGGTTAGTTAAATCTCGCCCAATCTGAACTTCGCCGGCATGACCTTCTACTTTGGGCAAACGCGCTAACGCTTCGGTCAGTGAACTTTTAAGCGCGTTGAGGTTGCCACCCGCGCGCGCGAGCAAAGAAGTTGCGCCACTTTCGGCATCATTCAACAACGCCAGCAGCAAATGAATGGGTTCAATAAATTGATGATCCGCGCCAATCGCCAAACTTTGCGCATCGGAAATAGCCTGTTGCAACTTGGTGGTAAATTTATCAAAACGCATGATGCACTCCCTTCACGGATAAATTTCAAGGCAAAGTAAATGCAGCCAAAAAAAGAAATTGCAAGCCTAAAACCCATGCAATTGTTAAATATATAAACCGCGCTGCTGTCCTGACATAGGGGCAATCAAGTGGTCTTGCATTTAGATAATGGCCGTCCAATGAAAGGTGCCACCATGCTGGCGACCCTGCAAGAATTAGGCGTTGCGCCCTCGTTTAGTTGACCTGCCGTGAGTCACGACAATTCCTATTCAGAATCTTTCGCTTGTTTGGTAGCCACGGGAAATGAAACCGTTGTAGTCGTTCATCTGAGGTAAGCGCCGTTGCTACCATTAAAGAATCGAAAGATTCTGAATAGGAAAGCCCAGTGGAGAACCCTGCTGGGCTTTCTATATTTTGCTAAGCGCACTTAAAAAAAATTTTACTTTTTAAGCGCAAGGTAGGTCGCAACCCCTCGATTGGCAAGCTGATCGGCGCGTTCATTTTCCACGTGTCCAGCATGGCCTTTCACCCAACACCATTCAATTTGATGAGAGGCAACGGCAGCATCGAGCCTGCGCCATAAGTCTTCATTTTTGACGGGTTGCTTGGCTGCGGTTTTCCAACCGCGTTGCTTCCAGCCGGTCAGCCATTCACTGATGCCTTGTTGTACATATTTTGAATCAGTGGTTAGCCGAATCTGGCATGGACGAGTTAAGGCTTCTAACGCGCTAATCGCCGCCATTAATTCCATACGATTGTTGGTGGTGTTTTGCTCGCCGCCAAATAATTCGCGCTCTTTGCCTTTGGTTCGCAGTAGCGCCCCCCATCCGCCGGTTCCAGGATTGCCTTTGCACGCGCCATCGGTAAAAATTTCGACTAGTTCATTGCTCATTTTTTGATATTTTGTGATAAGTCCGGATTTAATTTGGGCGTAGCAGGCAGTAACTTGCTAACTAAACCTTGATTCCATTTGGGTTTAATTAAACGCATTCCGGGGACGCGTTTGATAGCTTGCAAATAATAAACGCCACCGCACACCGCCCACCAACGATCGCCGGCGGGTTCCATAAAGTGGAAGCGTTGCAGCCAACCCTGACTGAGCAGCGGTGGTGCATAACAGGAAAAGCAGCCACCAATAATTTCAAATCCGAGTAATGCTAACCAATCTTTTAAACGCGATAAGCTGATGAATCGACCACACCAAGGATACTCATTTTTGGATTGCAAAGTGCGCCGCAAACCCCATAAGCTAAAAGGATTAAAACCGCTAATGATCAATTGCCCTTCAGGTCGCAAAATGCGTTCGACATCGCGCAAAATTTGATGAGGATTGGGATTGAATTCCAGCACGTGCGGCAGCAAGACTAAATCCAGCGCTGCTGTCTCAAACGGGAGTTCATCCCAGTTGGAAACAACACGCGCGGTGAGCTCGGGTGCAGCGGTGACCCGTAATGGCATTCGGCTATTGCGCAAAAAATCATGCTGCGGCAAGCCTATTTGCAATGCGTTGTAACCAAAAATATCCGTTACACTACGATCAAAATAAGCCTGTTCACGCGTGAGTAAATATTCGCCAGGCGGCGTAGAGAGCCACGCTAAAAAGGTTTCATTTTTACGCATCTTTGTTTATAAAAAAATTCAATAAAATCATTATGTTAAAAATAACTGGCTTACCTGCATTAACGGGCACTTATGATAATTATATTTGGCTAATCCATACCGACCAATTCGCCATAGTGGTGGATCCTGGCGTCGCCGAACCGGTGCTAAATTTTTTATCTACCCAGCAGTTGCAACCGCTTGCCATTCTGATTACCCACCGCCACCATGACCATGTCAGCGGCATAAAATCGCTGACTGAAGTATATAACATCCCCGTGTATGGACCACGCTTAGAAGCGATTAGCGGTGTCACGGAACGCTTAAGTGAGGGGGATGAAATCGCGTTTGAGGCTATCGGTGTGCGCTTGAAAATACTAGAGATTCCGGGACATACCTTGGGGCACATTGCGTATTTTGGCAATGGGCTACTTTTTTGTGGCGATACGCTGTTTGGCTGTGCGTGCGGCAAAATGTTTGAAGGCACGCCTGCGCAATATTGGGGTTCTTTACAGCGCTTAGCCAACCTACCCCCCGCCACCGCCGTTTATTGCGCCCATGAATATACCGAAAATAATATTCGTTTTGCGCGCCTGTGCGAGCCTAGTAATTTACGCTTGCGCCAAAGACAAAGCGAAGTCAGTGAATTGCGCAAAAAAGATAGTCCAACTGTGCCTTTTTCCTTAGCGGATGAACTTGCAACCAATCCTTTTTTACGCTGCAATCAGCCGGAAATCATGCAAAGCGTCAGCCATTATTTTGCAAACACACTGCCGGTTGATGATGAAGTGGCAGTCTTTGCGGCACTTCGAAAATGGCGTGATCAATTTTAAAAAAACGCAAATTGTGGAGTCTGAGCCGCTTCTCCGCTTTAGAAAGTTCGTGCATGTTTTAATCTTGACGTTGCCATAAATTATGTAACTACATGATTATTAAGGATAATTTATTTTATTTTTACCCGAGCTGCACGTTGCAAACTTCCCAATCTTAGTGATTTACAATGCGCTTTGCTAAGCTATAATCAAGACGTGAACACCCATTCCCACTTGCTAAAATTTGACACGCTGATTATCGGCAGCGGACTGGCTGGCTTATCACTTGCGCTGAAGCTGGCAGATAAACAAAAAGTGGGTATCATCACTAAGAAATCGATGCTAGATGGCGCGAGTGCTTGGGCGCAAGGTGGAATCGCAGCGGTGCTGTCAACTGAAGATTCTTTTGAGCAACATATTCAAGATACAAAAATTGCAGGTGCGGGGCTTTGCGACCCCGAAACTACTCGCTTTGTGGTGGAAAACAGCGCTGCAGCCATTAATTGGCTTATTCAACGCGGCGTGCCCTTTACCCGTGACGATCACACCGACTTTGGTTATCACTTAACGCGCGAAGGCGGACACAGTCAGCGCCGAATTATTCATGCCGCCGATGCTACTGGTCTGGCCGTGCAAGAAACCTTAGCCAATGCCGTCATCGCTCACCCCAATATCACCTTGCTAGAGCACTACATCGCGATCGATTTAATCACCGGACAAAAGTTAGGGCGTGCCGATAATCATTGTTATGGTGCGTATGCGCTCAATAGTTTGAGTGAGGAAATCATGACGATTTCTGCGCAAAATACTGTGCTATCCACCGGCGGCGCCGGCAAAGTTTACCTTTACACAACCAATCCAGACACCGCCACCGGCGATGGAATTGCCATGGGTTGGCGGGCAGGTTGTCGTGTTTCGAATATGGAATTTATTCAATTCCATCCAACGTGTCTTTATCATCCGCATGAAAAATCATTTTTAATTAGCGAAGCAATGCGCGGCGAAGGAGGGATTTTAAAACTGCCCGACGGCACGCGTTTCATGCCTTGGCACGACGACCGTGCAGAACTAGCCCCGCGAGATATTGTGGCGCGTGCCATTGATTTTGAAATGAAAAAACGCGGTTTAGATTGCGTTTATTTAGATATCTCGCACCAGCCAGAATCCTTCTTACGTGAACATTTTCCGAATATTTTCCGCCGTTGTCTCGCGCTGGGCATCAATATTGCCCAACAACCGATTCCTGTTGTCCCCGCAGTTCATTTTACGTGTGGCGGCTTGGTGGTTAATCAGCAGGGTAAAACGGATATTGACAATTTATACGCCATTGGCGAAACCGCTTGCACGGGGCTGCATGGGGCAAATCGTTTGGCGAGCAATTCTTTGCTTGAATGCTTGGTATATGCAGAATCTGCGTCGCAAGCGATTTTGGCGAAAGCGCAGATTGCTTCAGTGGATTTGCCCGAATGGGATGAAAGTCAGGTTACCGATGCTGACGAAGCCGTGGTGATTTCGCACAACTGGGATGAACTACGGCGTTTTATGTGGGATTATGTTGGCATTGTTCGCACTACCAAACGCCTGCAACGCGCCGCACATCGCATTAAATTATTGCATGAAGAAATTAACGAGTACTACCATCATTTTCACGTCACTGCGGACTTGTTGGAATTACGAAATTTG
>JAVHQT010000069.1:0-2170 GCA_036171275.1 Gallionellaceae bacterium
TCGGTTACTGAGGAGATCAGCGTAGGCGAGACGTCGGTGCCATACATTTCCGCTACTCTTCAATTCGCCTGCGCATAATAATGGGAACACACCGAGCGCACCTACCCTGCGCGACGAATCTTCGGGCGGCTTGCAAAATTCCTTGACATCACCGCAAGCGTGCCACGATTCAAATGATGAAAATAGAAAAACCTAGCCTTCCCAGCTAGGTTTTTTTCTTCCCTACAGGCCAATTGAATATCATTCTATCGGCACAGGCGACCATGGCACTCAGGATGCTAAAGCACTATCGTGACAAGTCACAAAAAGAGATTATCGAGGAATTATTGATTCAGGCTTATACGGATGAAAAGGCAAAGCTGTAATTTATTGTATTGTGACTGGTCACGATAAATAATTACCGCCGATTTTTGGATATATTTCGCAAAAAAAAGTGTAAGCAACTTTCTCAAGTTGCTTACACAGTGCTTACATGACTTTTTCTACTTACTTGGAATTGCTCGCTTAAAACGCTATAAGTCATTGATTTTATTGGTGGGCCTGCACGGACTTGAACCGTGGACCAAAGGATTATGAGTCCTCTGCTCTAACCAACTGAGCTACAGGCCCGAAAAGTTTAATCTTCGGCGTCTAGAAAACTTTTTAGTTTTTCGGAACGCGATGGGTGACGTAATTTTCGCAGTGCTTTGGCTTCAATTTGACGGATTCGCTCGCGCGTGACGTCAAACTGTTTCCCGACTTCTTCTAACGTGTGGTCGGTGTTCATTTCAATACCGAAACGCATCCGCAATACTTTGGCTTCGCGCGCGGTGAGAGAATCCAATATATCTTTAGTGACATCACGCAAACTTCCATAAACCGCCGCCTCAACAGGGGCAAGCGAATTAGAATCCTCAATAAAATCACCAAGATGCGAATCATCATCGTCACCAACCGGCGTTTCCATTGAAATGGGTTCTTTGGCGATTTTTAGAATTTTACGGATTTTATCTTCCGGCATTTCCATTTTATCCGCCAAGGTTGGCGCATCGGCTTCCAAACCGCTTTCTTGCAAAATTTGCCGTGAGATACGGTTCATTTTGTTAATCGTTTCAATCATGTGCACTGGAATACGAATGGTGCGCGCTTGGTCTGCAATGGATCGGGTGATCGCTTGGCGGATCCACCAGGTTGCGTAAGTAGAAAATTTATAGCCACGCCGGTATTCAAATTTATCGACCGCCTTCATCAGGCCGATATTGCCTTCTTGGATTAAGTCCAAGAATTGCAAACCACGATTAGTGTATTTTTTGGCAATCGAAATCACTAAACGCAAGTTAGCTTCAATCATATCGCGCTTGGCGCGGCGAGCTTTCGCTTCGCCGTTGGTCATTTGCTTGTTGATTTCTTTCAAATCTTTGATGGGAATGCCAACGCGCTGCTGCAATTGCCCCATCTTTCTTTGCTGGTCAACGATTGCAGGCTGATAACGAATTAAGGTTTCGCTATACACTTTTTGTGCTGCAATTTCTTCATCTACCCACGCCAAATTTTCTTCATTCAACGGAAAAATCTTGATGAAATGTGGGCGTGGCATACGTGCTTTAACCACGCACAATTCTTGAATACTGCGCTCATAGCGCCGAACTTCTTCTACCAATCCGCGCATTCGATTGCATAAGGAATCGACTTGCTTGGCTGAAAATCGGAACTGCATCAATTCATCGGAAATTTGCGTTTGCAACTTATCGTACTGTTTGCTGCGATAGCCATATTTATCTCTGGCCTTAATCAGCTTAGCAAACAAGTTAGAGATCAGTTCAAAGCGTAGCAACGCATCGACTTTGAGCTGCGCCAAATTGGCGGCAGCCAAGGCATCGTTATCTTCAGCAGATTCGTCTTCTGCCTCGGGCAATTCTTCTTCTACGAACTCTTCTTTGACGGCAACCAGCAAAGCTTCAGGTAATACCTCCTCTTCGATTTCGATAAAACCATCGATAACATCATCAATTTTCAGTTCGTCATTGGTGACTTTGTCAGCCAAAGCTAGAATATCGATGATCGTCGCCGGACAGGCAGAAATCGCCTGAATCATGTGTTTCAGACCTTCTTCGATACGCTTAGCGATCACAATTTCATCTTGCCGCGTTAACAAACCAACCGTACCCATTTCGCGCATATACATCCGCAC
>JAVHQT010000070.1:0-10801 GCA_036171275.1 Gallionellaceae bacterium
CTCAATATAATCAATGGGTTATAATAAATTTCGTTTTTTGCATTATTCATCATAATTGATTTTCTCATTGCACCGAAAATGGCGAGATTCTACAGCTAAGAAAACGCTGATTAAATCAACCGTTCGCCCTGAGCCCTTCGGCTAGCTCAGGCGTGCCTTGTCGAAGTGTGTGCATAACCCATTAATTTATTTAAGCTTTATTCCGTTATGGTTCGACAAGCTATGCGGGTGCTGTTGGGGCTTAAGCCCTTTACAGCCACCGCCTACCCCTTGCTGGTGCACCACGAACGGTATAAATCAGCGCATCCCTAAGGAATTTGAGCACGTATAATCATGATTCACTCTGAAAGAAATACTATGCGACTACTTCACACCATGATTCGTACCGGCAATTTAGACCGTTCAATTGAATTTTATACCAAGGTGCTGAGCATGACGCTGTTGCGGCGCAAAGATTATCCAGTCGGAAAATTTACGCTGGCGTTTTTGGGCTATGGCGAGGAAAGTACACAGACCGCGCTGGAGCTGACTTACAACTGGGGCGTAGAACACTACGATTTGGGAAATGGCTTCGGGCATTTGGCTATTGAGGTGACCAATATCGTTGAATTTTGCGAGAGCGTAAAACTCAAGGGTGGCCAAGTGCTGAAAGCGCCTGGTTCAATGCAAGGCAGCGCCACTGTGCTGGCGTTCATTGCGGATCCCGATGGCTATGCAATTGAATTGATTGAGCGAAAGGTTTAAATCAATGCTGGTTGATGTGATATCTGAGGTAATTTTTTATGTAAGTACTTGATTATAAATGACTTTATTTAGATGCCGGTTCGGTTTAGAACCTCAGTCTTTAAGCCGTAACACACGCTACCTCAACCTGACGAGCGAAGTTTAAGAGCGCGGAGGAAGGGATTCAACCCATCCCAGTCTAAATCCATCAGCCTAAAGCCCAGTGACAAGTCGTTAGAGCGCGTTAAATAAACGAGAATGACAAAAATGAATGAACGCTTAATTAAAATTGAAACGAAAATTTCGTTTCAAGAGGATTTGCTGGAAGAGTTGAATAAAGTAGTTTTTCAACAACAAAAAAAGCTTCAACAGCTGGAAGCAATGTGTGTGTCGCTGGCGAATCATATCCAGACAATGAGCCCAAATGAAAATGGAATTGTGTTATCAAACGAAAGACCGCCGCATTATTAAACCTTAAGATGCGCTGATTGACTCTTTTTGTGGTGAGTAAGTCAAACCACAACGACATCGATATCAAATAAATCAATTAGTTAAAATCAATTAGTCGAAATCACTTTCGACGGGGTCAGGACGAAGGGTTAATTTAGTTAGTGTCTTGCTCAGAGCGCTTCTAAAAATTCAAATTTTGAAGTTAACGAAGTCGTGATTTTCTGTGAGTAACGCTGTATCGCGAAGTCAGTTTAATGTTTAGAAATGCGCTTAAGCCGTTGGTTTGGTTTTGAATAATGCAGGGATGTTTTTTTGACTGGGTTGGGCAGTATTGACAGGTGCAGCGGCGGCGGGTTGGTTGGAAACAGTAGGTTGATAGGGTTTGGAAAACCAATCATCGTTGGTTTTGGGTTGGCTGCGGGGCAGCGCTGTTTTGAGTGGTTTGGCGTAACTCGTCGGCACGGGCGTTGCAGGTTTAACCAGTTGTTCACGGGGAAATTGTCGATTGAGCATTTTTTCAATTTCCAGCAAACGACGTTCTTCACTGCTATCAACTAACGATATTGCTTCGCCGGAAGCGCCTGCTCGCCCAGTTCGTCCAATTCGATGCACATAGTCTTCGGCGTGTGTCGGCAGTTCGTAATTGATGACCAGTGGCAGTTGGTCAATATCTAGCCCACGTGCCGCCACATCGGTGGCAACCAGCGCTAATACGTTGCCAGATTTAAAGGCTTCCAGTGCTTTCATGCGTTCTTGCTGGGTTTTGTCGCCATGAATCGCATCAGCGGGCACACCGTGACGTTCCAATTGTTTACACACATTGGCCGCAGCGAGTTTGGTGCGAGTGAACACCAATACTTGTTTTACGCCACGCGCACGAATCAACTCGACTAAAGCATGAAATTTATCGTGTTGTTCAACCATACAAACCGATTGTTTGATGTTTTCACCTGCCGCATTGCGTCGTGCGGTTTCCACCGTAACTGGATCGCGCAGAAAATCTTGTGCCAGCTTTTTGATTTCTTCCGAGAAGGTCGCAGAAAAAAGCAAAGTCTGCCGTTGCTGAGGCAATAAAGCTAAAATCCGTTTTAAATCAGGCATAAAGCCCATATCCAACATGCGATCCGCTTCATCCAAAATGAGCATTTGCACTTGGTTGAGTTGCAAATTGCGACTTTCTACGTGATCAAGCAAGCGTCCCGGTGTCGCGACTAAAATTTCTACGCCATTCATCAAAGCAGGTTTTTGCGCTTTGATGTCTGTGCCGCCGTACACCACGGTGCTGCGTAACGGTACATGTTTGGAATAAGTCACCACGCTGTCGTGAACCTGAATTGCCAATTCACGCGTCGGCGCGAGAATCAGTGCTCGAATCGGATGTCTAGCGGGCGAAGCACTGGAACTCGCATTCGGCAATAGTCGTTGCAGCATCGGCAGGGTAAACGCGGCCGTTTTGCCCGTGCCTGTTTGCGCCATCGCCATTAAATCGCTTCCGGCTAAAACATGCGGAATGGCTTGTGCTTGAATAGGAGTGGGTTCTGTATAACCGGTTTCGCGAATGGCACGTTGAATTTTTGGATCTAACGCGAGCGCGTCAAATTGAATTGTTGGGGAGTTAGTTTCGTTCATATGCTTGATATTATACTGAAACGAATCGGATTGGCTGATTTTGTAGCGTGACTTTTGTTGCCCATTCGTCGGTAATTCTAAGTGAATGACATTGGGTACGTTGCCATTAGTGGTCATAATCTTCCCGATTGTCGGTTAGTGATTTACACGGTGTTGCGCAAAAAGATACAGTGCGCGCCATTTTGCAGAGGATAGATTGTGAAAATACAGCAATTACAAACTGGCGTTACCTTAATTGAGTTAATCATTGTGCTAGTCATTGCGGGCATTTTGGCAACCATGGCTGCGCCTTCTTTTTCTGATTTGATCAATAAAACGCGTCAAAATAGTGCAATGTCACAGTTGAGCGGTGATCTGAATCGCGCTCGGGGAGAGGCCATTAAACGTAACCAAAGAGTGTTGCTGTGCATTCGTAGCACCGATACGGTTTGCGATAACTCAATTACGAATTGGGCGAATGGTTGGCTGGTTTGTTATGACGAGAATCAAGACGGTGTGTGCGATACCGCGACTGCGACGAATGCGAATCCAATTGTTGTTCGATCTGCATTGAGTTCAACGCTGGTTTTAATTGGCACATCTCCGGTTCGATTTAATCCAAGTGGCACAGCGGGTGGGGCAAGTACGTTAACACTGGGGGGCACTTGGTCCGGTGCGGTCAGTAGCGTCGCGCGTATTGCCGCGACAGGTAATGTGACTAAAACGCCTTAAGGAATGGTGATGCGCTCAAACTTAAATACAAATAATTCATTAGGAAAATTGGATCGAAAAAAGCCGTTCGTGGTGAGTTTATCGAACCATGAACAACCCTTCGCCAAGGCGCTTCTGAGCGAAGTCGAAGGGCTTAGGGCGAACGGTTTTGAGGTGAATGGGTTAGTTGAAAACATAACTCAACGTGGTTTTTCCATGATTGAGATTTTGATTACCCTCGTGATTATCGCGGTGGCGATGTTGGGTACAGCAGGTTTGCAGCTCAATGCAATGAAACTGAACAAGGGAAGTCAATCGCGGACGCAAGCGATTTTTCTGGCAGCGGACATCGCAGAGCGAATGGAGGCGAATAAGGCTGGGGCGATTGCTGGTAATTATGAATTGAACACCCTCACCAGTGCGGTTTCGACAACGACAACCGATTGTGCAAGTAATGCGTGTAGCGCGGCTGACTTGGCGGCTTGGGATATTAAGCAATGGGAATTAGCCATTCAAGGTGATAACGGCGATTTAGCTTTGCCCAGTGCCGAGTGGAAAATCGTCCGAACGGCTGATGCCGATTGTCCAGCTGCGGTAACGGGCAATCCCAGCACGTACTGTATTTTTATCCGCTGGGTTGAAAGGCGCACCGATCAGAATTATGCCGTAAACAATAGCGCTTTTGGCACAGGGGAATCTTTTTCATATACCGCGATTCGGACGATAGGTAACTAAAATGATGTGTACCTTTCATTCCTTTTATTACTTAAACCCAGATAATCCAGTATGCGAGCTGGAACGAGCAAAGCCGTTCGCAGTAAGCTTGTTGCGACATGAGCAACCCTTATTTAGCCACAACAGCAATGGGTTTAAGGCTGATGGATTATGGGGCTTAAACCAAGCTCGCTACGGATACAGTGCGGCTGGTTTTAGTTTGGTTGAAATGATGATTTCAGTGGCGATCGGCTTAGTCATTATTGCCGGCCTGGTTGCGGTCTTGTTCAGCTCGTCCGGCAGCAGCAAAACCAATGACCATACCGCCGAACTGCAAAGTAACGGGCGTTACGCGCTGGATTATTTCAAACGCGAATTGCGTCAAGCCGGTTATCGTGGATTTACGCCTAAAGCACCGGAATCTTCGGGTTGGACGACGCCGACCATTACCAATGAATGTGGCACCGCGGGTCGTTTTGTGAAAAACATTCGGCAAGCGGTTTGGGGGTCAAATGATAGCAATCCTTTCTCTGGCAACTGCATCCCCGCAGCCTCTTATTTGCAAGGGGATATGCTGGTTGTTCGCCGTGCAGATACCACTCTCACCTCAGCGGCCAGTGCGGTTGCCACCTCGCTGTATATCAATAGCAGCTATTCCTTATTAAATTTGGTGCAGGGTTCAGCGCTGACCGACACTGCCGCGACAGGCAATTTCGCTTGGCACGTTGATGTTTACTATATCGGCTATGACGATGCGCCCAACGCCACCTTGCCTGCATTGCGCAAGCTGACTTTGAACGGCACGGCCATGAGCGATGAACTGGTCGTGAGCGGGATTGAGCATATGCAACTTGAATATGGCATCAGCGATACTCATGGCGCGATTCAATATTTGAGCGCCGACGCCATAAGTGGCGATCACAGCGCAACGGGCGCAACAGATTGGGACAAGGTTAGCGTAGTGAGGGTTTGGCTGTTAGTGCGCAATTCGCAAGCGGAAGCTGGTTATACCAATACCCATACTTATCGCCTTAGTCATTTGGTGTATCCGGTGAATGATAATTTCCGCCGCCAAGTCTTTACCACCGTTGTACAACTGCGCAATTTCAGAAACTAAGGTCGATAGAATGAAAATCGCCCAACTTAAATTCGCTGCGAAGCAAACCGGCTCAACCTTAATCGTGACGATGATTGTGTTGATTTTAATTATGTTATTGGGCGTAGCGGCAATTAACACGTCGGATATGCAATACAAATTGACCGGTAACTTGCAGTTTGAAGAAATGGCCATGAACAATGCGGAAACGGCGGTTAATGCCGCAGAACGTTGGCTAGAAACTGTCGCGGCGACTCAGCCCTCGGCGAGTTCAGTTGCCGATTTGAGTTCTTGGAATAAATCAATAGAATCAATGACTTGGGATAATTCAAATTCCAGCGCCGTCGTTGGTGCTGACGGAACAGCCAATGGTAAACAGCGCTATGTCATCGCTTATGTCTCTACCAATGCTTCGCCATTGGCAGGAATCGGATTAAATTGCTTTGACCCCGCCAATGAGCACAATTTTGATTGTGTGAATACTTATGTGATTACGGGGCGCGGCGAAAGTGGTCGAGGTGCGGTCAAGTTTATTCAAACGTATTACGCTGTCCCTTTGAAATAGGAGCCATCATCATGTTAAAAGCCAGTGTTAAAACTAAGCTGTCCCAATCGTTTGCACTTTTGATGTTGCTGGGAATGGTCGGTCTTTTTGTTCAATTAGCCTATGCGATTGCCGCATTTTCTCCGCAAGGGCAACCAGTTGCCTACGTAGGACAAGAAACAGTGACCAATGGCACGCTGACTAGTGGCACTGAAACGCTATTCCGCACTGAATACGAAAAAGAGTTTTGGAGTGGCAATTTATATGCTTATCCGATTAGCGCAGCAGGGATTGTCGATACCGCTGCCGAAAAGTGGTCTGGTGGCGCAATTGTGCATATTAGTTACAGCGGACGCTTGATCGGCACGATGAAAGATGACGGCACTAAAGTGCCTTTTCTCTCTGCCAACATTTCAACCACGCAACAAAACGCGCTGGCAACGACGGTTAATGGTGTGGCTTATACCAGTACGCAAATTACCAATTTTTTGCGCGGCGATCACAGCAACGAAGGGGCGACAACCTTGCGTCAGCGCTTAATGCGCCAAGGCACAACTAGCGTTCCGGCGGTCTTGGGTGACATTATTCACGCTAAACCGGCTTATTTAAGTGATGTGACCTACCCGACGATTTTCGTCGGCGCGAATGATGGAATGTTGCACGCAATCAATGCAAGCGATGGCACAGAACGCTGGGCTTACGTGCCATCGATGTTGATTGCAAAAATGAAAACCTTAGCAGCGAATCCCTATACCCATGATTATTTTGTCGATGGGCAAGTGGCAATGGGTAATGCAACCACATCGGGCACGCGTATTCTGGTTGGCGCATTGGGGGCGGGCGGAAAGGGCTTGTACGCGTTAAATATTGATGGAACTGCTGGATTAACTGCGGCCAGTGACCAAGATGTGGCAAACAAAATTTTATGGGAAATTTCGCCTACGAAAGTCAATTATGCCACTCCGCTGAATAATGACGGTAGTAGCAATGCCGCGGCTTACAGCAATTTGGGTTATACCTACAGTGCGCCACTGATTCGAACTATCAATAATAATGGCACACCCTTGCAAGTCGTAATTGTTGGCAATGGTTACAACAATGGCGGAGATTATCAGGCTTATTTGTATGTTATTAATGCTGCAAATGGTCGTTTAGTCAAAGCCATTAAAGCCGATAGCACCGCCAGCAATGCGACCGGCACAGCGTCGAGCGATGGCACGGTGACCAGTCCAAATGGGCTCATGAATCTGTTAGCGTTTGATAGCAATGCAGATGGCAATTCAGATCGCGTTTATGCGGGCGACCTAAATGGCACCATGTGGAAATTTGACTTATCTAATGTCAATCCGGCTTCATGGAGTGCCAGTGTTTTATATGTTGCTGGACAACCGATTACCGCAACGCCCGCCGCGCTTCCCCATCCTTCGGGTACGGGTTATATGGTTAATTTTGCCACCGGCGGTATTTATACGGGTGTTCAACCTGCCGATGCAGGCACGGGAGCAACCGGTGATTTAGCCGATACCTCAACCTATTATGTCTATGGAATTTGGGATGGCGCACCGGCATCGAATACCACCCTGACTCAGCCCGTTTTAACCGAACGGTGCTATAACACAGCGGGTAATCCAAGTGCCTTGCCGTGTTCTTCCACAGAAACTAGAGTCAGGCGTGTGACTTCTGTTCCGCCTAATTGGGCAATAGGGGGAAATAAAGGCTGGCGAGTGGCCTTGCCCATTGCGGGTGAACGTGTGGTGGGTGAAGGCAGTTTTATTTCCAGCGGACGTTATTATTTCACCACCTACAACCCAACCATCAGTTACCTTGTGCCCAATACCACCACCTATGTTTGGGGTGAAAATTGGCAAATGGCGCTGGAATCGGTAACGGGCGGCAGTACTGAACCATTTATGGATTTGGACGGTAGCGGTGATATTGCCGTCAATGATCGGATTCAATATACCGCTAATGATAGCGCCGTGATTGCCAGAACCAGCACTGCCGGCAGTCCAATTTTGTCGCCGAATGTGGACGGAATTGAAGTGGGCAAATGGGTGGCGCGGGGGGTGCAATCACAGCCGACTTTAGTGAAATTGTCGGCACTTTTTACCACGCTGTTTAATACCAATCCTGATGTTTCATTTCCGCCGGCAACACCGGTGGGCGCAGGGGTGAGTGGCGGACACTTTGACGAAGATATTTATTTTGGTGGAGTTAGTGCGAGTGCGCAGGCAACGGCCACCATTACGGTCAATGCCTTGGCAGATACGTCGCCCGCAACCTTGGGCGGAATTGAAATTGACGGCGTGAGTGTTGTTCCTCCTTTGAGTACCAGCGATATTAGCAACGGGGCAGCAACGACTGCTAATGCCGCCGTGATTAAAAATAAATTCAGTGGTGGCGGCTATACCGCAAGCGTCTCTGGCAATAGAGTGACGGTAACCGCACCCGCCGGCTCAAGCTATAACGGCAAAGTACTGACCGTTTTGGCGGGTACGTCGTCAGGTACGGCGGGCACGGCGGGTACGTATCCCACTGGTTTTATCACTTTTGGCGGCACTAAAACCAGTAGTATTAGCAAAGCGAAAATCAATAAAGATATCAATGGAAATAGCGATACGGTTTTGGTGGGAAGCGTAGTTGCCTATACGGGAAGTAGCATTTCGATTAACAAAAGTAGTACGCCCAGTCAGGCTGCAGCGGCCGTCGTTTCTGCCATTGCCACCAGCGGCACGATTAAAGCTTATGTGGGCGGCGATAGCGTGACCACCGCATGTGCCGCAAAAAGAAATACCGAAGTTTGTTTAGTGGATACTTCAACGTTTACCAACGGCAAAACCATTACCTTGGGCACACGGTCGAATTTCGGCACGGTCACGGTTTCTCTTTCGCCTACGACTGGCGGCGCGGCTGGCACAGCAGGAACAGGGTGGCGCGATCTTGCGCCGGCGCTTGCAGTCACCACTTTTACTGGCGGTGCAGACGGGGGTACAACGGGAGATACCTGTACAACTGGTTGCAGAAAGGTCACACACGTGCATCAATACGACGACAAGTATGATGTGACGGGTGTGGACATGCTGAATGCGAGTACAGCCTCGTTTAATCTTGATCTGGCGATACCTAGCACTGCGCAGGCTTTTAAAGTAATCGTTCATAATCAATATCTTAACCCCGCAGTTAAATTGCATATTGGCAACAGCAACTATTTGCCGAATGTAGATTATGGCTATGTCAGTATTAAAAATTACACGACTTCAGCTACTTTAGATTTGGCGACTTTGCCGACTTATAACCGTAATCCGAGTGCGGCTGGGGATGGTATTTCTAGCCCTAAATATATTGGTAGTCTTGCTATCAATATGCCAGTGGATGCACTGACGGCTAAAAACTGGTGGGGCAATGGTGATGTTCGTGTCGGGTTAATTCCCATGTCACCTAGCTGCGCGAATCAGGCAGCGGGTGGAAACGATGGCAATATGTATAAGCCAGTCAGAGCGCCAGCCAATGATGCGACTTTAGGTTATCCGTTGGATGGAAGTGGTACTAGCGGTTGGTCAGGCGCAACTACACCCGCAACCGCAACCGGTGTTCGCCATGGTGGTGCGCTGACCATTCAAGTGATTCGATCAAATACGCCGAATAGCGCAATTGAGTTAAACGATCATCTCGGACGCCCTGAATATGGCTGGCGTGTCAAATCGGCGTTGTATAGCACTTATGTTTTAGCCGAGTACAACACGTACTGGCACCATCCGAATGGCTTGTGTTTTTATAACAGTGGCTGGACAAAAACGCCGGGTGTAGATAATGGCAGCAGTTCACCGAGTACGCCCGCCGCCGGATCAACCGACCCTAAGCTCGGTAATTTAAGTGGGGCTGGTGGAACAGTGAGTGCCGTGACCACCAGCGGTAATACCACCACGATTACCTATGTGGATGGCTCTAAAGATATTACTCTGCGCATTGTGAACGCCGATGGCACTGTCACCATCGTCACTGTGCACGTGCCCGCAGGGGCAAGTGCGGCAATTAGTGCCGATGGCGCGCAAATAACCGTCACGCACGCCAATGGAACAAGTGAAACGATTACCCCAACGGCTGGCGTGACCACGACGTTAAGTGATGGTACAACGATTACTTCGTCAACTATCGCCAATAGCAGTGGCAGTGGCGGCACCGGTGGATTATTGAATCAAAATGCGATTGGCTACAGGCGCATTTCATGGAAAGAGCTAATTCGTGAATAGTATAAATTTTAGTGGGGACATAAAAATGAAAAATAAAGTCTGTGCAGGATTTACCTTGATTGAGCTGATGGTGGTGGTTGCCATTATTGGCATTCTGAGTGGCATCGCGATTCCAAGTTATAGCAATTATGTGATTAAAAGTTCACGGATTGCTGCGCAAACTGAGTTGCTGCAGCTAGCCACTATTCAGGAAAAAATCTATTTAAATTCAAATAGTTACGCATCAAGCGTTTCGGCGAGTTACACTGGAGGCGTTGACGGTGGATTGGGAAATACGGATAAAAGTGGCGTTGCCTCTAGTTTAACTTCAGATGGGAAATACACGCTGAGCTTGGTGGCGGATAGCGTCGGTACGGCGATGGCCGCATCCAGTCAGACTTTTTTGTTGCGCGCGATTCCTGTCGCCGGTAAAGGGCAAGCTGGCAATGGTTGTCTGACGCTAAGTGAAACGGGTTCGAAGCGTTGGCATGAAAACAATGATGCTTGTAACACTGCCTCGCCTGCCGGCTGGTAAAAACTCGGCATTTTTACAAAAAGACTGAATAAATCGGCACTTCTTTAAATTAGAAAATTTAGCGAAGAAATTTCCCCGAAGGTGTCGGTATATCCCTGGCAGTCCGCGTCACTCTTCCGTATAATGCAAGCCGGAGCGCCGATGTAGCTCAGTTGGTAGAGCAACTCACTCGTAACGAGTAGGTCACCAGT
>JAVHQT010000071.1:0-35210 GCA_036171275.1 Gallionellaceae bacterium
TGATAGATGTTCTGTTTATCCAGTGCCCGGACTCGTCGTGCCGGGCGCACCATATTTAACCCGCTAATTCAATGAGTTAGCGGGTTTTTTCTTTCCTAAAATCCACCGTTTACCACTTTAATTCACCTTCATTTTGATACGTCAGTGCGTTGGAATTCGGCTTGGTAAATTGACATTGTCAAAGACGTTTCACAAACCAAAGGAGAAGAAGCGATGGCTGGATAGGATGTAACGTGGCTGGTGATTTATTGCCCAGGTTGTTGAGTGGTCAGAACGTTTTGAAATTGAGGCGGTTTTTTATTGATACCGGCTAAACCGGTTAATTGTGACTGGTCACGATGCTGGGAAAAAAGCCTCGCATTGAAAAATACATGGCGACTTTTAGTATTTCCTCACACCAGCCTTAAAGTCAGTTTCACCATCAACCGTAAATAAAGAAATCCACCTGCTTTCATCCCTCATTGATAGTGTCGGTAAGGAATGATGCCTGACATTCCCAGCCAATCCATGCGCGATGGCGAGCACTTGCTTTACTCGGTACTTGCCTAGCGAGTGGTGAAAATCAGGGTTTTCTTAACAATCCGTTTGCCGTTGTCTAGCCGCTTCAAATAAACAAACTGCGCCGGCGGCAGCGACATTTAAAGATTCGATTTGATTACACATGGGGATGCGTATTTTGCTGGGAATTTGGTTGAGTAAGGCCGGCGAAATTCCCGCACCTTCATTGCCCAGAACTAAACCAATGCGCCCGGTGAGCGAGGTTTGGTATAAGTTTGTTGAAGCGTTAAGTGATAGCGCAAACAGTTGCCCTTCAAATTGCTGGGCCAGTGTCAGTAAATCGCTAGATTCAATCAGATTGAGACTGAAGTGTCCGCCCATTGCGGCTCTTAAAACTTTCGGCGACCAAACATCAGCGCAACCAGCAGACAGAAAAATGCTATCGCATCCCGCCGCCGCAGCGGAACGTAAAATTGAACCTAAATTGCCCGGATCCTGCACGTCGTCTAATACTAGACAAAACTGAGAAGCTGCTGTGTTTGCCTTGCTGAATTCCGGTATTTCAATCAGCGAGATGAGACCTGTCAGGCTTTTTAATTCTGACAAATTTGCAAATAATGATTGCTCTAATTGCGTTAACGGTGGCGTCGGGCAACGCTGAATGAGTCCGGCAATTTCCTGATTTTTAAGTCCGTCCGCGCTGATAATCAACTGTAACGGTGTGCCGCCTGCATCCAAATAGGCGGCTAATAAATGTGCACCGTCTAGGAGCGTTTGTCTGGCTAAACGACGCTGCCGTGTTGAACTTGCCAGTTTTAGCCAAGCTTTAAATTGGGGATTGTTTCGAGAAGTAATTGATTTCACAGGGGCAAGTTGGCAAAGTTGAGTGTTATCGCGCAGGCTTTAATTAAAAAGTCTTTTATAATCATAGTGTTACACACAATACTGCACTAACAGAGCGAATTGATGAGATCGCGCTTAACTGTAACTCAGTCCCATTGCTTCTCTGACATCGCGCATGGTTTCTTGCGCCAGTTTGCGCGCTTTTTCGCAGCCGTCAGCGATGATATTGCGCACCAGTGTCGGGTCATCCAGATATTGTTGGGCGCGTTCACGCATCGGTTTTTGTTCTTCTAACACAGCCGCAATCACGGGTTGTTTGCATTCGATGCAGCCGATTCCTGCACTTTTGCAACCCTGCTGCACCCAATTTTGCGTGTCTTCGTTGGAATAAATTTGATGCAATTGCCAAACCGGACAGCGCATAGGATCGCCGACATCGGTGCGCCGAATGCGCGCTGGGTCGGTTGGCATGGTGCGAATTTTCGTGCTGACGGTTTCTTCGTTTTCGCGCAGCGTGATGACATTGCCATAAGATTTTGACATTTTTTGTCCATCTAATCCGGGCATTCGCGAGGCTTTGGTCAGCATCGCTTGCGGTTCAGATAAAATTATTTTGCCGCTGCCTTCGAGATAACCGAAAAGCCGTTCTCGGTCGCCAAGGCTTAAATTTTGCTGTTCGTCCAGCAAAGCTTTGGCAGACTCTAGCGCATTGTCGTCGCCTTGTTCTTGATAGCGGTTACGTAACTCACTGTATAATTTGGATTTTTTACCACCTAGCTTTTTAAGCGCTGTTTCCGCTTTTTCTTCAAAACCGATTTCGCGTCCGTAAATATGGTTAAAGCGTCGTGCAATTTCGCGCGTAAATTCGATGTGCGGCACTTGGTCTTCGCCCACAGGCACTTGGGTGGCGCGATAAATCAAAATATCCGCGCTTTGTAGTAAGGGATAACCTAAAAATCCATACGTATTCAGGTCTTTGCTGGAAAGTTTTTCTTGCTGATCTTTGTAAGTTGGCATCCGCTCCAACCAACCGAGCGGGGTAATCATCGACAGCAGCAAATGCAGTTCGGCGTGTTCTGGCACGCGCGATTGAATAAACAAGGTCGCGCGCGCTGGGTCAACTCCTGCTGCCAACCAGTCAATCACCATGTCCCACACGCTTTGTTCGATGATTTGCGGTGTGTCGTAATGCGTGGTTAAAGCGTGCCAGTCGGCGACAAAAAACAGGCATTCAAATTCCTGCTGCATTTCAATCCAATTTTTTAATACGCCGTGGTAATGCCCCAAATGCAAGTTGCCCGTGGGACGCATTCCCGATAAAACACGTTCTGCAAACATAGTCAGTCTTTTTCCTAAAATATAAAATCAATTAAATTAATCAATAGGTTAACCGGTGTGGTGAGCAACCAACCCAACACGGGTGTGAACGCCAATCCGATTAAAATAAACATACCGTAAGGTTCAATTCTGGTGAGTTGTAAGGCTTGTCGGTACGGCAATAAGCTAATCAAAATGCGTCCGCCATCCAGCGGCGGCAGCGGCAGCAGATTTAACACCAGCAAAATGACGTTAATTTTAATGCCGAGTTGCGCCATTTCCAGCAACGGTTCGGCGAAGTAACTGTCCGGTGTCAGCCAGGCGATTTTTGCTAAGACTCCCCACACCAACGCCATGGCTAAATTCGCCGCTGGGCCGGCCAAAGCAACCCACAACATATCTTGTTTTGGGTGACGTAAGGCGGAAAAATTGACGGGTACGGCTTTTGCCCAGCCGAACAAAATGCCGCCAATCGCCAAGGATAACAAGGGTAAAACTACCGTGCCGATTGGGTCGATATGGCGCAAAGGATTGAGGCTGATGCGCCCTTGCTGGTAGGCAGTCATGTCGCCAAAATACCGGGCAACGTAAGCGTGCGCTGCTTCGTGCATAGTGATCGCAAACAGTACCGGAATGGCTGCGATGGAGATGGTTTGAATTAAATCGTTAAAATTCATGTACTTAGCCATCCAGTCCAAAATGATCGACGGCACCTTTGCCACGCCGCAGCACGACCGGTATGCTGGCTGTCAAGTCAATCACCGTAGTCGGCTCAAGACCGACTGCGCCACCTTCGATAATTAAATCCACTTTAGATTCAAGATGTTGACGAATTTCCGCCATGTCGGTCAGCGGATGTTCAGCTGCAGGCAAAATCAGCGTGGAACTGAGCAGCGGTTCGTTTAACGCTTCCAACAACGCCAGCGTCACCGGATGGTCGGGAATGCGCAAGCCGACCGTGCTGCGTTTAGGATGTTGCAGCCGGCGCGGCACTTCTTTGGTTGCGTCCAAAATAAACGTGTAACTGCCCGGTGTATTGTTTTTCAACAGCCGAAATTGTGCGTTATCCACTTTGGCGTAATGCGCCAATTCAGACAAATCGCGGCACATTAAAGTGAGCAAATGATGTTCGTCTAGCCCGCGAATCTGCCGAATGCGCGCCACCGCGTCTTTATCGCCTAAATGGCAACCCAGCGCATAACCGGAATCGGTTGGATAAACCACCACCGCCCCTTCATGCAGCAAGGCTGCCGCCTGTTTGATTAAACGCGCTTGCGGATTTTCGGGATAAATGACAAAAAATTGCGACATAAACTCTTTCTAAAATTGCGCTTCTTTAACCGAAAAGAAGAAAAAACGAAATTTGCTGTGGCGGACTGCACCGAGAAGCGGCGCGAATCATAACATTTTCGACAATGTTAAGTTTTGTGAAGACTGGGCATGGGCGGAAAAGGACTGAAGTGTGAGTCTTGCTTTAGCGCCTGTCCTGCCAAACGGCGGGGTTTCTGCGGCTGTGAAAAGCGACAACTAAGCTCATTGATTAATTCTGGCGAGTGCGGAGGCTTTTACTTCGCTCCAAGGTATTACGTCATGCGGGTTCGCTAAATGGTTTTCCAGACGACGATCCAGTTCCATTGCTTGAGCTTCGGTTAGCGACGGGGCGGCGTTGCGTTGCACGATGCCATCCCAAATTGCTTCGACCAATTCAATTTGCTCGTCAAGACCAAATGTACGTGCTTGCTGTAAGCGTTGGGTGTTCACGGTTTAGTCCTTTTTTGGTAAATTCGGCGCAATGATTCGGTCGTTTTTACGCTTCCCACATCCGCCAAATCGGCGTGCATTCTAGCGGCAAGTCTGGCAATCGTCCGATATCTCGATAACTTTCACCTGGGCCGTGGTAGTCAGAACCGCACGAACTAAGGAAGCCAAACTCGGTAGCGTAGCGGGCAAATTCGGCATATTGCGGCGGCGTGTGGCTGCCAGTGACCACTTCAATGGCTTGTCCGCCGAGTTCGGAAAATTCTTTCAATAAATCGCGCAAGGTCGGTTTGCCCATTGCTTTGCGCCCTGCGGTATAACGTCCCGGATGGGCGATGACCGCCACGCCGCCAGCGGCACGAATCCAGCGAATCGCATCCGGCAAGTTGCCCCATTCATGCGCCACGTAACCCGGTTTGCCTTTCACCAAATAGCGTTTGAACACGCTGCCGACATCTTTGCAATGACCCGCCTCGACTAGGTAACGTGCAAAATGCGTGCGGCCAATCATGTCAGGATTGGTTGCGTAACGCAGTGCGCCGTCTAAAACACCGCTAATGCCACAGCGAGCCAGTGATTCTGCCATTCGCTCTGCCCGTAGCCGCCGTCCGCTGCGAATCTGTTTTAAACCTGCTGCCAATTCGGGATGCTGCGGGTCAATACGCAAACCGACGATGTGAATGGTGTGACTGCGCCAACTCACCGAAATTTCCACCCCGTTAATCAGTTGCAGCCCGCATTCAGCCGCAGTTTGAGCCGCCTCTTGCAAGCCATCGGTATCATCGTGATCGGTGAGGGCAAGAAATTTGACACCGCGTTCGGCAGCGTGGCGAACCAAATCGCTAGGCGATAAAACGCCATCGGAAATAGTAGAGTGGCAGTGCAGGTCATAATCTAACATTTGGGTAGGTCGGCTTGATTTCGTTCGGGGTGAGTTGTTCGAACCATGAATGAATCTAGCGCAATAGTATGAGTGAGTAAAATACCCATCGACAAGACGCTTCTAAGCTTATCGATGGACTTAGGACGAACGATTGATTGAAGCAGTTCCTGTTAAGCGTCGCCGCCGCCTTTTTTCATCACTTTCCCTTCTTCGGCGCGTTTGCGACGCACTTCTTTAGGGTCGGCAAGCAAAGGTCGATAAATTTCCACACGATCTTTTTCGCGCAACACGGTGTCGGCTTTACTGAGTTTGCCAAACAGCCCGAATTTGCCTTTCACCAAGTCGATTTCAGGAAATTTTTCTGCCAAGCCGGACAGTTTAACGGCTTCCGCCAGCGTGGTTTCTGGCTTGACATTTAAGGTAATTAAATGTTGTTCAGTGGGTAGCGCGTATACGACTTCAATTTTAATTTTGTTATTATTCATGGGGTTAAATACACTTTTTCTGCGCGTTTAGTGAAAGAATCGACAAAAGAATTCGCAATAAAATTAAATACCGGTCCGACTAATTTTTCCAATAACTTGTTGGAAAACTCATAATTTAAGTTGAACTCAATTTTACAGGCCGTTGGCGAAAGCGCCGTAAAATGCCAGTGCCCTTCCAATTGACTAAACGGCCCATCTTGCAATTTCATCTCAATATGCTGCGGGACTTGTCGCGTATTTTTGGTGGTAAAACTTTGTTTTAATTGATGATAATTGATATTCACCATCGCATAAACTTGATTTTCATTCAGCGGCGTGGAGCTGGCGCCACCGCACCACGGTAAAAAAAGTGGGTAATCTTCGACGCGATCAACCAACGCAAACATTTGTTCTGCGCTAAACGCAACCAAGACGGATTTTTGAACGGATGCCATGCGGATAAAGCCCTTAACCCAAAGGCTGGTAGAATATATCAACCTTTCGTAAAACACACCTGCCATGAGCATCTTACAAAACAAAAAAGCTTTCCACGACTATTTTATTGAAGACCGGTATGAAGCGGGGCTAATGTTGCAAGGCTGGGAAGTGAAAGCAATTCGCGCCGGTCGCGCCAACATTAAAGAAGCGTATGTCACCTTAATTGAAGGAGCGCTGTATTTGTTTGGTTCGCACATCAGTCCATTGCTCAATGCGTCCAGTCATATTTTGCCCGACCCAACGCGCACGCGGAAATTACTGTTACATCAACGGGAAATTGAAAAGCTGATTGGCAAAGCGCAACGTGCTGGATATACCATTATGCCCTTGAATTTGCACTATAAAGGCGGACGGATCAAGCTGGATATTGGGCTGGCAAAAGGTAAAAAAGAATACGATAAACGCGCCAGCGAAAAAGAACGGGAAGGAAAACGAGAAGCGGCGCAAGCGATGAAAAATGAACGTCGCTAAAGGATTTGACACTGGGGTGCAAGCATTCGCCCTGAATTCTTCGACTAGCACAGCAGTGTCGTGCCCAAGGAATCAGGGCGAATGGTTGTTTTAGAGCGAGTTTTAGTCAGCTAACAAGCAGGGCATTTCAATCTGATGCACGTCATTGTTTTGGGTATAAATCGTGCAAAAGCGTAATAATTCTCCCAACGATTGTTCAGCATCCGTCAATGACTGGTAGGAGCCTAACGATTCCGCTTCGTCATCGTATAACCCGCGTCCCGTTGCGGGGTCCATGGTTAAAGTAATCTGTAACATGATCATCTCCTTAAAAGTGATGAGATTGTAACTACATGATTATATTGATATTTATGCTACAATCGCTTCTCTTGAATGCGTTGAGCGTGTCGAAACGCTGCTGTCCTTTTGGTAATTACCTAACATATTCAACAACAAACTGTCATCAAAACGGAAGCAGCACAGCAACATATTTGAAGCAGACATTTTCAGCATTTGTGCCGGCGACAGACCTGCCACCAAATCCGCCATTTCTTCGCTCATACCAAAATTTTTAATCGCAGCGACTTTGTCGCCCTTAATCATTTGTTGTGCGATCAGCATAAAAGAAAGGTTGGTTTCTTTGATTTCTTCATGAATTTGATGTGCGTTCATTTTTTTCTCCCAGATGATTAACTGACTGATTGGATTGCGTTTTCGATGACTGAATTCTGCGCGTGGCAGTCAATGAAAAAAATCAGACAAAATCTAATTATGCTGTAGGAAAAGAGCCGGTTTACTGTAGGGAAAAGGATTACAGGCAGCGCGAGGCGAAGGGCTGTGCGAGGTAAATAGGGCTTGCGCCCCTTAACCTCTCGACCTACTTATTGCGCGTGCAGCACGAACGGCAGCAATCTTGATTACTTAAGCGTTTGCCGCGACTTCAACGGCGCGTAATTGCACGGCCAGTTTGTCTAACACGCCATTGACGAATTTATGGCCATCGCTGCCACCAAACGTTTTCGCCAATTCGACGCCTTCGTTGATGATGACGCGGTACGGAATTTCCGGCAAATTGGCCAATTCATACGCGCTTAGCAACAGCACGGAATACTCCACGGGGCTCAGTTCTACCAACGGCCTATCCAGCAACGGCGCCAGCTTTTCGTCTAAGGTCGCTTGCTGGTTTGACGCACCACGCAATAATTTCACAAATAAATCAACATCATAGCGTCCTAGGCTTTTTTCATCGCGCGTGGTTTTATCAATCTGATTGATGTCGGTGCCAGCAATGCGCCATTGATACAACCCTTGCAACGCCAGTTCGCGCGCGCGGTGGCGGGCGCTTTTGGCGGGTGACAGTCTCGTTTTTTCGTTCATTGCATTGCTTTCAATAAGTGAACCATTTCGATGGCGACTAACGCCGCTTCTGCGCCTTTAACCGCGACGCGAATTTCCGCTTGTTCATCGGTGTCCGTGGTCAGAATCGCATTGGCAATCGGCACGCCGACGTGTAATTGCACCTCGCCGATCCCGCGTGCCGATTCATTGGAGACGATTTCGAAATGATACGTATCGCCGCGAATCACCGCGCCCAAGGCAATCAGCGCGTCAAATTGCTTGCTCTGCGCCATTTGTTGCAAGACCAGTGGAAGCTCCAGCGCGCCGGGCACAGTCGCTAAGGTGATGTCGTCGTCGCGCACACCTTGTTGCAACAATTGGGTGTGACAAGCATTCAGCAAGCCGTCGCACACCAGCGGATTAAAGCGACTTTTGACAATGCCGATGCGCAGGCCACTGCCGGTTAAATTTTGTTCGATTGTTTTCATGCGAATTCCTTTTATTTAATTTAAACCTTGTACCCGATCCGTTGCTAACCGTTCGCTCTGAGTCCTTCGGCTGGCTCAAGCGTGGCTTGCCGAATGGAAACTGGTGGTTCGACAAGCTCACCATGAACGGAAACTGGGGGTTTGGCGAACTGGCTACAAACGGGAACTGGGGGTTCGACAAGCTCACCACGAACGGGAACTGGGGGTTCGGCGAACTCACCATGAACGGGAACTGGGGGTTCGGCGAACTGGCCACAAACGGGAAAAGAGAAATGATTCAATTTAAACAGACACTTGGCTATAGCCAACCACTTCCAGCCCAAAGCCGGTCAGGCTTGGAATTTTGCGTGGCGTTGCCAACAAACGCATTTTGCCGATATTCAAATCGCGCAAAATTTGTGCGCCGATACCGTAACTGCGCGCATCCCAATGGGCGGCGTGGATTTCTGGTTGCGCGGCGCGCGCCAATAAGTTTGCCGATGTTTCGCTGTGATGCAGCAACACCAAAGCACCGGCGGGCGATTGGCTGATTTTGAGCAACGCCGCATGCACGCTGATGGAATGCGGCGAGTGGCTTTGTTCTAAAAAGTCCATCACCGATAAAGGCTCATGCACCCGCACCAAGGTTTCGATTTCTGGTTGCAACGTGCCTTTGACCAGCGCCAAGTGCGTGCGCTGCGTGGTTTTGTCGGTGTAGGTAAATAAATCGAATTCGCCGTAAGCGGTTTGAATTGAGCGTTGCGAAACGCGTTCAACCAACTTTTCATGTTGGCTGCGATATTCGATCAAGTCGGCGATGCTGCCAATTTTTAAATTGTGTAGCTGGGCGAACGGAATTAAATCCGGCAGACGCGCCATTTCGCCATCTTCTTTCAAAATTTCGCAAATCACCGACGCGGGGGTGAGTCCCGCCAATTGAGCTAAATCGCAACCCGCTTCGGTGTGACCAGCACGCACTAACACGCCGCCGTTTTGGGCACGCAGCGGAAAAATATGCCCCGGTTGTACGATGTCGCTCGGTTTGGCGAATTTGTCCGCGGCCACTTGAATCGTGCGCGCCCGATCGGCCGCCGAAATCCCCGTGGTCACGCCGCTAGCGGCTTCAATCGACACGGTAAAATTAGTCGCTAACGCCAAGCCATTTTCGCGCACCATTAACGGCAAGTTAATTTGGGCGCAATGGTCTTCGGTCAAGGTTAAGCAAATCAACCCTCGGCCATGTTTCGCCATAAAATTGATTTTTTCTGCGCTGACAAATTCAGCAGCAAAAATCAAATCGCCTTCATTTTCGCGGTCTTCTTCATCGACCAACACCACCATGCGACCGGCGCGTATTTCGGCGATAATTTCTTGAATAGGGGCAATATCAGTCATGCGATTCCTTGGTAAACTTGGGTTCAAAATAAAAGGGGCGCAATGTTACCATTGCACCCGTCAATTCACCCGCACAGAATTTAATTATTCAACGAAAAATGCCCAGTCCAGTTCTTATTTTTGCCATTGGCAACGAGTCGCGCGGCGACGATGCCTTAGCGCCTTTACTCCTTCGGTATTTAGCGCAATATCTGGCTGCCGATCAAACCGAGATTACATTGCTAGAAGAATTTCAGCTACAAATTGAACACACGCTCGACCTGCAGCAGCGCCAACTGATTTTATTTATCGATGCCGGGATGCAAACGCCTGCCCCATTTTGCTTTTATCGCGCACAAGCCAATCAAACGCCACCGTTACTCAGCCATGCGCTAACCCCCGAAACGCTAATCCAAATTTATGCGCAGCATTATGGTGAACCGCCGCCCTGCTTTGTGCTTTGTATTCACGGTGAAAGTTTTGAACTAGGCGAAGACTTATCGCCAGCCGCGCAAAGCAATCTGTCGCAAGCCATTGATTTTATTAAACTAATTATTAAAAATCCGCGATTAGATTATTGGGAAACGCACCGTCAAATTCGCACACCCGAAGTCAAACTTGGGTCATAATCTTTTTGAATTAATGAAATTGAACTTTCAACTTTTTGTCCTGAGTCAAAATCCATGCCCACTTTAAACAACCTGCCACCACACATTTACATTTTTGCCGCCATTCTGGGGACCTTACTGTTCGCGTTTTTAATTTTTTCGGTGTTTCCCTCGTTTATCGTCGGCAGACGGTTAGCGCGCGTCAATAAAAAATTACGCGCCTTAAACGGCAGACCCAATGACACGCTCGACCTTATTTTTGAGCAAACCGGCATTCTTGAACATCTTTGGCGCGAATACTCAGACACCCTGCATCGCCAAGGTGGTGAATTAGGCGAAGGCGGAATGCGTTTTCGCTCCACCCTGCCGGCGAATATGATTTTCCGCCCAGAAATTCTGGTCGATATTCCTGTGCGCACCGACTTTTTTAAACACTTGCCGGGGTTATTCACCGGCGTTGGCATTATCGGCACGTTTTACGGCTTATTAGTCGGCTTGCAAACCTTTGTCATTTCAGACAATCCCATCATCGTGCGCAGCAGTTTGACGCAATTACTGCACGGCGTTTCAGAAGCATTTATGGTGTCCGCAGCCGCCATTACTTTGGCGATGCTGGTGACTTTTATCGAAAAACTGATTTTGACGCGCCTGAACGGACAAGCGGAAAAATTGGTGCAATTATTAGATGGGCTGTTCGAAAGTGGCGCCGGCGAAGAGTATTTGGCACGACTGGTTCGAGCCAGCGAAACCAGCGCAGCACAAAATAGCGGCTTGGTGCAAGGCGAGCTAAAAGAAGTACTGACTGCGTTATTTGAACTACAAATGCAAGCCGCTCAGGCAACTTCGCTGCAACTGGGCGACCGAATTGTGCATGGTTTAGAAAAAGACTTAAAAACGCCACTTGCGGAAATCGCGGCAAATTTGCAAAACATTCACCAAGAATCAAACCGCTCTGACGAAACAATCTTGGCGCGGCTAATGGAAGAATTCTCCAATAAAATCATGGGCTTATTTGGCGGTCAAGTCAGCAGCATTCAATCTTTGCAACAGCAAACGCTGTCTGCCTTGCAAAGCACCGTACAAATGCTCACGCAAATGAGCACCGAAATGGGCGAAGCCGGACAACGCAATTCCTCGGCGATGGCAGAACAACTGGCCGAATCGATTGCCGCCGCTGAAGCACGGCAGCGGATTATGAACGAACAACTGACGGAATTCGTCGCACAAATGCGCGCCATGGTTGAGCAATCGCAATCTGCAGGACAATCTCAACTGCAAACCACGTTGAACGAAATCAGTGAGCGCATGGCCAGTATGATCGAAACGTTAAGCACGCAAGTGCGCTCAACCACCGATGCAACCTTAAAAAACCAGCAGACTATCAACGACAGTAGCCAACAAGCTGCCACGCAAATCGGCGCACAAATGAGCGCGGTGACGGACGGTGTCAATCAGGCGGTGACCGAAATGAGAGCCGTGGTAGCGGCGATGCGCAGCGGTAACAACGAGGCAATTACCAAGCTCAACAATGGCGCAGATACGCTTTATTTGGCTGCAAAAGATTTTGCCAAAGCTGGCGATGGCGTCAGCGCAACCCTGCAAAAATCTTCGGTCGTCGTGGGGCAACTTACTCAAGCTGCCGATGCCATCGCCGCCGCCTCAGGTGGTTTAAGTGGCATATTTAGCGATTATCAATCTGCCCGCGATTCAATGATGAACGGCATTGGCGCGCTGCAAGCGATTATGGAACAGCTGAAACGCGATGCCTCAATGTCGGGCGATGTGCTAGCGCGCATTGAAGCGGCAACCCAAAAACTTGCCCATGCACAAAAAGATGCGGATCGCTATTTAAGCGGCGTGTCCGAGGTGTTGGCGACGGCGCACAGCTCGTTTAGCGAAGGCATGAGCAAAGCCGTCGGCGAAGCAAACCGCGATTTCCATCAAGCCTTATCTGACTCGGTTAAATTGCTGCGCGAAGGCATTCAAGAGTTGGAAAGCACGCTGGATAATGCCGGTGGCATTTAAGGGAACACGGATTGAAGCACCGATCGCCCTCACCAAAATTGAATGATTGAGGAATCAAGTCGTCATGTTAAATAATTTTTTGATGCCCAGTAATCGCCGCAAAGAAGAGGGTGAAAAGCCTTTTTGGATTTCCTTTGCCGATTTAATGACGGCGCTGATGGTCATGTTTTTACTGGTGATGAGCGTGGCATTATTGGCCGTGACCAACAAAGTGTCGGAGTCGGATCGCAGCAAGGCGGAGCGTGAACAAGAAATTCAACACTTGATGGATGACGTGGCGGATTCAGCCAAAAAACATCCTGGCATTTTGGTGGATAAAAACCGCGCCGTGATTGACTTTGGCGATCTTGCGCGTTTTGAAACCGCGAGCTCGCACTTAAGTATTGAGCAATCGCAGTATTTAAGCGAATTCGTATCAGAAATGCTCGCCATGGCTCAAAATGAAACCGGCAAAAAATGGCTCAAGCGCGTGGTTGCAGAAGGCTTTGCCGATCAACGCGGCGACTATTTATTCAATTTAAATCTGAGCTTACAACGCAGTCAACGGGTCATCTGCGCCTTGCTTGCACCGGATAAAAAACAAGCGATGCAACTTTCTGAAATTGAAAAAGAGCAAGTGCGCGACCTGTTTTTAGTCGGTGGCTACTCTTTTAATTCAGCTAAAAAAACCCTGGAAGAAAGTCGGCGCATTGAATTACGCCTCGAATTTTATGGTTTAAACGAATCACGCAACGAACAAAATGACATTCCGCACGGTAATTTTGGCACGTGTCGAATTTAAACATGGGCACGCTTGACCCGCTCCGTCGCCAGCTTACCCAGCAAAATCAACGGGCTTTAGCCAAAATGCACCTGGGTGATTCGGCGCAAATACGCCAAGAAATTTCGCTCATCCAAAATTGGCTGGGCAGCGACGTCAGTGCGGGACGCAGCGGCACCTCGAATATCACCATCGAACAAGCGCTCAGCATTTTTTTTGAACGAAAACAGTTGCAAGGCGTGCGGCAAATTCGCCTGGTCTGTTATGGCTGCACTCAGTCTTTTGGTCAGCTTTCGGTGCGCGTTATCGAAAATCGTGACTACTTTTCCCGCTTACTCACACAAGTCGCGCGCTACCAAAAAAGAAAACGTGCCCTGCGTAAATTTTATCGCGGCTTACTGAATAGTTATTTTTCGTACAACCCCTACTCGCTCACGATTAGCTTAACCGGACGCGAAAACTGGGCTCGCCTACGGCAATTTTTAGCCGATCATTTAGCCTTAATTAAAGGCGGAGCCTCGCCCGATTGGCTGAATATTTTGCAAGCGAATCCGAATTTACTGCAAGAAAATCCCGGTGAACCGTACATTCATTTTGCCCTACAAGGTGACTGGATGCCGTTCAACACAATTCGCGAACGCCTAGAAATTCCAAGCGAATCTTGGCTGGTACGCGAGATGGTACTCAGCCCGATTCAGGCCGTCGTCGCCATGCCGGACGAAGAATTTAAACACGCGCTCAGCAGCATTTTGCTGTTGCTGCATACGCACCCACTTTACTTAAACGAAGGCTTGTCTCTGGTTTTAGATCGCTACCACAAATGCAAAAATAATCAATATAATCATATACTTACAGAATTTACGATTGGGCAATGGGGCAATCCTTGGCTGGCAGAAAATCGGCAACAATGGCCGTGCCGTCCCGCTTCCAAAGCCATGTTGGCGCATTGGCTAAAACGCTATTTATTGGGCGAATTTTTTACCCGACTGTGCGGCGAGGAAACCGCGCGTTCGCGCCGCTTACAATTTTGGACGCTGTATAGCGAAGACTTAACCGGTCTGTATTTCGCCCACAGTGCAACGCTGTTTGAAAGCACGGATAAGGCGCTGTTCAAGTTTCGGCAAATGGCCAAAGGATTGCTTGCCAAGTTGGGCGAAGACAGAACCGATATTCAGATTTGCATCCTGCAATTTAGCCATTTTCATGTGGTGGAATTTAATACCGAGGCCACGCCCGCCTATTTTTACGATACCCGCTTAGGCACACCGCCATTTTATTTTGGCAAAGGCTGGGTGGAAATCGGTGCACTGAATGTGGCAAAAATCCGTTTGGGCGCAACGATTAGCAGCCAATCGCAAGCCCTATCGCATCAAGATTCAGAGCAACGCTGGGAAGAACGTTTTGCCCGAACCTTAGGCGCGTCTGAAACGGCGATTCAAGCGCTGTGCCGACAATATCATTGCCACTATGAAGATGCCCGACATCGAACCGGCTTGCAGTGGATTCATCTGGGCGACACCGTGCTACCGTTTTATGCGGAAGCGGTTTTAACGGGCTGGGGCTTTGCTCGTGAAGGAAACAGCAGGCGTTATTGCTGTCGCGGGTAAACGCTATCGCAGTACAAAACGGATGCGCTGCCCTGTTTTTGCGTAGTAACGCTTAATGATTGAGGTAAGCTGTTGATTAATTTGAATTAATCTGCGGAAGAAAATGTGAGCTTAATTCGATAAGTGCAGAAAGCGGTTAAATTCTGTGGCGGGCATGGGGCGCGCAAACAGGTAACCTTGACCGTAATCGCAGCCCGCCGCCAGTAGCATTGCGCGCTGTGGCTCGGTTTCCACGCCTTCGGCAATGACTTTCATGCCTAATTTGTGCGCCATGACAATAATCGCTTCCACAATGGCGACATCGCCGGCGCTGTTGCTCATATTGCGCACAAAAGATTGATCGACTTTAATGTAGTCAATGTCAAAACGCTGCAAATAAGACATGGCAGAATAACCGGTGCCGAAATCATCCAGCGACACTTGAATACCGGCATCGCGATACGCCAACAGCGTTTCTTTAACCTCGGAACGATCGTCCATCAGCAACCCTTCGGTGATTTCCATGACGATGCAATTGGGTTGCAAGGCTAATTTGTGCATCCATTCCACAATATCCAAGCTATTTTGTCCCGCCACAAACTGACGTGGCGATTTGTTGACGCTGATTTGAATGTTCGGCAAATGAGCCGCTTTATTTAAATTCCAATGTAGTGCTTGCAAGGCAGATTGCTGAAAAACCCAATCACCAATGGCGTTAATCAAGCCTAAATCTTCGGCGATCGGAATAAAAACAGCGGGGCTAACCATGCCCAACTCGGGATGATGCCAACGAATTAAGGCTTCGGCTTTGGTAAAGTCGCCAGTTTGTAACTCGATAATCGGTTGGTAATACACTTCCAACTGGTTTGACTGTAAAGCCTGGCGCAAATCGGTGCTCATTTGCAAACGGGTGTGCGCGGCTTCTTGCATCGAAGCGGTAAAGTAACTAAATTGATTGCGACCTTTATTTTTAGCCACATACATTGCTTGATCGGCATTTTTCAATAAGGAACTCAGTTCAGTGGCGTCATTTGGAAATAGCGTAATACCAATGCTGGCCGAGACATACACGGCCGCTTCGCCAAGCTGAAAGGGTTTCGCCAAGGTTTGGATGATTTGATTAGCAATCATTTCTAAGCGATCGTTATCAGCCATACCTGGCAAAATGACGGTAAATTCATCCCCACCTAGCCGCGCCAAGGTGTCGGTATCGCGCACACACTGACTGATTCGAGCGGCCGCTTCTTTCAGCAAAAAGTCGCCCGCTTCATGACCTAAAGTATCGTTGACTTCTTTAAAACGATCCAAATCGATAAACATTAACGCCAGTAAATGCTGTTCTCGCTCGGCTTTTTTGATCTCCTGTTCCAAGCGGTCGTGGAATAAACGGCGGTTAGGTAAGCCGGTCAGGGTATCGTAATTCGCTTGTTGCCAGATCAACGTTTCACTGCGTTTTTTATCGGAAATATCAGAAAAAATCGCAATGCGTTGTTGCGGGTGTTGGTTTTCGTCAAACACCGTGTTGATGTTGAGCCATTCGGTATAAATCTCACCATTTTTACGCCGATTCAAAATTTCGCCACTCCATTTACCGGTGGTTAAAATGGCGTGCCACATGGCGCGATAAAAATCAGTACCTTGGCTACCGGAACTTAATAATTTTGGATCACGTCCCAACACTTCTGCCGGCTGATATTGAGTAATGACACTAAAAGCCGGATTGACTGCCAGAATGCGATTTTGCAAATCGGTAATCACAATTGCGTCCGCACTGGTCTGAAACACTTTGGCAGAAAGCCGCAATGATTCCTGATCTTGCTGAATGCGAGATTGCAGTTGATTAAAACTGTTCTGCATTTTGCGAATTTCTGAACAGCCTTCGAGTGGAATCGGCTCGATGTCGCTGCTCAAACTTTGCAGCTCAATTAGCTCAATCGACCGCTGCAATGGCGTGAGTTGCCTGCGCAAGAAAAACCACAACAGGGGCAGCATTAAAGAACAGAATACAACCGCAATAAAAATCGTCTGATCACGTAAGTACCTGATTTGACGAAAAGCTTGCGCCGTGGGCATCAGACCCACCACGAACCAGTTGGCACTTTTAATCCGTTTAGACGAACTTAATTCTTCAACGCCTTCAGCGTTTAGGGCAATGCCGCTCCCTTCAAATCCTTTCATGTAACGATCGTGCATTTTATTAGCGCCGAACATCGGCAAAGCCTGTAAAACCCGTGATTTATCAGTGGCAGCAAGATACAAATTATCGCGCGGCGAGCCAATCAAATAGCTGCTGGTATTAGGGTGCGAATCAATATCAAAATCGGCCAGCAAACTGTCATTGCCTAAACTGACCACGCCAGCAAACACGCCAATCAGCTTGTTTTGCGCAGACAATATCGGCACCGCAATCACTAAACGCGGATCTTTGACAAAGCGACCGCGCCCCGGTTTAGAAATTGCCGGCTGTTTAGTGGCAACCACCGCTTGGAAAAAATCCCGCTGGGCAAAATCAGCCTTGCCGCGCCCGTCTGCTACCGGAAAATCGGCCAGCCCATGGCCATTTTTATCAATGACGATGACGCCCAAGGTGCACAACTTATAGATCGCTTTGCGCTCCGATAAAAAAGCAATCAATTTTTGCTGATTTGCCAGCAATTCTGGGGTAAGGGCAGAAGCAATTAAAACCAACGATTCAATGCGTAATTTGACAGCGTTATCAATTCGCTCCGCCACAAACGACACTTCTGAAAATTGCTGATCCGACAAACTGACTTCCAATTCAGCCCGTAAATGCAGCACAAATTGGTAGGTCAACACGCCTGCAGTCAGCAATAATAGTGTGAACGTAAACAAGGTAACTTTTAGTTTTAGGCTCAGCTTTTGAAAAAATTCCACCCACCAAGCGCGCAAAGAAAAAAAGAAGCTCATTATAAAATAACCAATATAATCATAATGTTACAACCATCAAACTACAAAAATATCCGTGCTAATTGATAAAACACAAAGCTGACGGACCACGCCAATGCTAATGACCAAGCCAACGCCAACCACATAAATCCATTGCTTTTTGACTCACTGCGCAAGGTGGCAATGGTGCTTAAGCACGGTGTATAAATTAAGGTAAAGAGCATAAAGCTATACGCCTGAACCCAATCTAATTGTTGGACTAAAGCAGCGGCGAGCGCCGAACCGTTTAAGCCATAAATCACCGCCAAGGAGCCAACAACAATTTCTTTGGCGACGAAGCCAAATAACAAGGCAATGGTTAATTCGGGGGTAATGCCCAACGGCGCAAAAATGGGGTGTAGCCAAGCGCCTAAGTGTCCTGCCCAAGTTTGCGCACTGGCGGGTGCGGCGTCCATCGGCAAATGCGTTAACAACCAAACCAAGACCACACCGATCACAATAAATTGGCTGGCGCGACGCAAAAAATGCGTCACTTCATGCCAGCCGCGCAACAGCATTTGTCGGCCAGTGGGAAAACGATAAGGCGGCAATTCCAAGACAAAAGGCTCGTTATTACCCAAGTAACGTTTAAAAATCCACGCCGTTAAAATAGCGGCAGCAAAGCTAAAGAGATACAGGCTAAACAACACCAGCGCAGCTGCTTGCGGTTCGAATAATGCGGCGGTGATAAAAACAAAGACTTGTAAGCGCGCCGAGCATAATGAAAAGGGAATCACTAACATACTGAGTAAACGTAAGGCGCGCGAGCGCATCACCCGCGTCCCCATCAAAGCGGGCACGTTGCAACCAAAGCCCATCAACAACATCACAAAGCTGCGTCCATCCAAGCCTAGTCGCGCCATTAGTACATCCATTAAAAATGCGGCACGCGATAAATAGCCGGTGTCTTCGACGATCGCCATAAACCAAAAAAACAGCACAATAATCGGCACAAAAGCAGCCACCGTTGCCACGCCGTTGTATAGACCGTCTAACAATAAGCCTTGGAAAAAAGACGGAAAATGGCTTAGTAACGGTGTCAAAATCAATTCACGCACACTGTTAAAAAAAGCATTGACGCCCACTTGCAAAGGCTGCCCTAATAAGAAAATCCCCTGAAATAATAAATACATAATGCCAAAAAATATCGGCAAGCCCAACCAAGGATGCAGCAATACAGCATCCAAACGATGGCTAAGATTTTTGGGCATTTGTGCAGGAATTTGTACCGATTGCTTCAGCACTCGCTGCATTTCATTTTCAATTTGCTCATCTTGTTCCAGTTGCGTGCGCAAGTGTTCAGCCATGCCCGGTGTGGTGAAACGCAGCGCTTTGCCAATCGCTTGCAAGGCAGACTGAAACCCTTGTCCATATTTCGCGCTGAGCAGAAAAACCGGAATTCCTAAGGCAGAAGACATTTTTTCGGCATCAATCGTAATGCCAAATTTTTTCGCTTCGTCCGCCATATTCAACAACACCAGCATATTCAAATTATATTGTTTGAGCTGCAATAATAGGCTGAGCTGTCGCTCAATTTGCGTGGCGTTTAACACCACAATGGCTAAATCAGGGACATTGTCATGCAAAAATTGTCGGACAACGTGTTCGTCTTCTGAAAAACCATGAATGTCATAAATGCCGGGTAAATCAATGAGTTCCACCATCTCGCCACCGAGCAAAATTTTACCGGTGAGCAACTCAACGGTAATTCCCGGCCAATTACCCACTCTGGCCGAACCACCGGTGATGCGGTTAAATAAAGTCGATTTACCGGTATTGGGCATCCCGAGTAGCGCCACGCGTTTCATAATTTTTGCACCTTAATTTTGGCAGCTTCTTGCAATCGCAACATGAGATCGGTAGTACCAATGCGAATTTGCAAAGGGCCGGAAAAGCGTGCTTTCCGAATCAGCTCAATTTGATTACCACGCCGAAATCCCAAGGCTGCTAAACGCTGACGAAAGGCTTCGTCTGCGTCGATCAACACAATCGCGGCGCGCTCGCCGATTTTCAGCAAATTTAAGGGAATCACTCTAGGTTTGTTTTCCAAAGGAATGGTCTGACTATTTTTAACTTAGCAAGCGCCGATGCACACAGTGCAGTTTACGTTCTTCGTGGCGCAGGACAAGGTGTGAGCACACGTAAGTGTCGCTCCATTCGTTGAATGAATCACGCCGCCTTGCGTTGTGCTAAACGTGCAATGTCCATGGTAACTACTCATCCACCGGGTGGGCGTACATAAACTTTTCAATCGATTTCTCTTCATTTGCTTACGGTCTCTATGCCGCGATTAACTGCGGTTTTTAGTTTTGGGGCTGCGCTGAAAATTCAATTTTCAAAATCAGGTAAGGCGCGAACAAGCAATGATGCCGCGGCCTACAACTGGATCGGCAAAGCGTCATCTTTTGTCAGCAACGCCACATCGCGAAGTCAATTTAATTTTTAGCGTTGCCTTTTAATAATTCACAGGCTGCAAGTTTACCTTAAGTCACTATTTTGGTTAGCCCCTTGACGGTCTATTTTGCTAAACTGCGCGCCACATTCAATGTTCAGTCGAATATAGAATTAATCACTTAGGCTCGTCTTTGTTGCTGATTATTGGGCATTCAATATGCATTAGTTATTGATTATAAAGAAGTTTTTATCAAATCAATGTTGGGGCAAGCAGAAGCAATCAGGGTGTCATTAAAAGATTATTTCAGCTTAGTCGCCGGCATTTTTCCAGACAATAAACTGGCGGAAATAATCAGTAGCGCGCCCAGCATTTCTTGCAAACTCATTTTTTCGCCGACCAAAAAATAGGCTGCGATGGCCGCAAAAACCAATTCAAACAGGAAAATTACTATCGCCTGATTGGCTGGCGTATGCGTTAAGCCATATTGCACCGCGAAACTGGTCAGACATAGCACCACACCAATGGCTAAAATGATTCCACCTAAAGTAGCTGAAAGTGGCGGCAAGGAATGAAAATCAACTTGCCATGGCAGCGCAAGCGTACTCACCAGCAAAGTGCCCAACCAAATGGCCACCGATTTAAAGGCAACGCTTAATTGGCTTGCGCTTCGCACTAACACATTAGTCAGCGCAAAGGCCATGCCGGCGGATAACGCCAGCCATTCCGCGCTGTTTTGTGGCAGCGGCAAACCCAAATCGGCATGCCACAACATGACCAACGCGCCGCTTAACGACAACCCAACCACACCACTGCCATAGCGATTTAAGCGTTCACCCAGCAAAAAATGCGCAAAGAAAACCGTCCACAAAGGCGCTAAATAGAACAGCAATAACACGCGCATTACTTCGCCGTTTAGGGTTGCCAGCACATAACCAAAATTAGCCCAACCGGAACCGAGCACCAGAATAAGCCCACTCCACCCTGCCGAGCGCCATTCGCGCCATACCGCTCCCGACAGCAATAAGCCAACAGTTAACGCCACACTGTAGGTAAATATCGTTGCCCACACTCCACCGAAACCGGCTTGCGCTAACAAACGGTACGGATACCAGATGCAACCCCACACTGCCGCGCCTGCCAGCAAGCCAAGGATGGCCAAAATTTTTTGATTGTTCGCCAAGCGTTTCATTTGAGAAAAAATGCATTCGTTCTAAGAAAACACTGATTAAGGAAGCGCAGACTGATTCCGATCCTAGTGCACCCGTAAGGAGTAAACCATGACGGTAAGAAGCTAGCGTCCCATCAGCGTACGCCAACCTTGCAACTAACTTAAGCGAGATTGATCATGAAATTATAAAAACACTATATAAATCAATAACTTAATCTAATTATTCGACCAGACTTTCTTGAGCTAGTCGAGGCGCTCAGGGCGGTCAATTGATTGAATTAGCCTGCCACTCAGCATGATGAGTTTGGCGCATTAACTTTCGCATCTAGCGTTCGCAAATGGGTGAGTTTTTCAGCAATTTTAATTTCCAAGCCGCGTGCAACGGGTTGATAAAAATTGATATTTTCCATGCCATCCGGGAAATAATTTTCACCAGCGGCATATGCTTCACTTTCGTTATGTGCATAACGGTAACTTTTTCCATGCCCTAATTGCTGCATCAATTTTGTCGGCGCATTGCGTAAATGCAACGGGACGTCGCGCGATTTATCTTGTGCCACAAAAGCGCGCGCGGCATTGTATGCCGCATAACCAGCATTCGATTTCGCCGCCACGGCCAGATAAATTATCGCTTGCGCTAAGGCCAATTCTCCTTCCGGCGAACCCAGTCGTTCATATGTCTGCGCCGCCTCGTTACATAATTGCATCGCTCGCGGATCGGCCAGACCAATGTCTTCCCACGCCATACGTACCAGACGGCGCGCTAAATATCGGGGGTCGGCGCCGCCATCTAACATCCGACAAAACCAATATAAAGCGGCATCGGGATTAGAGCCGCGCACCGATTTATGCAAAGCAGAAATTTGATCGTAAAAAACATCACCACTTTTATCAAAGCGACGGGATTGATGCGCCAGCGTTTCTTCCAAAAACGTAACATCGACCGGATTTTTGTGAATCGTTTGTGCCGCGTGGTAAATTTGTTCTAAGGCATTGAGCAAGCGGCGCGCATCGCCATCTGCCTCCGCAATCAGACGCACTTTCGCCGCATCTTGAAAATTAAAGTCGCTGTTTTGATCGGCATTCAGCGCAGAAAGCGCCTTTAATGCACGCGCAAGTAATTGATTTAATTCAGGATCGCTTAACGATTTTAAAACATAGACTTGGGCACGAGACAACAGCGCACTATTTAATTCGAAAGAAGGATTTTCAGTGGTTGCCCCCACAAAAGTGACTAAACCTTGTTCCACAAAAGGCAAAAAAGCATCTTGCTGCGCTTTGTTAAAACGATGGACTTCGTCAACAAATAAAATCGTGTGCCGACCGCGCTGTTGCAGAGTGTGCTCGGCCTGGGTAATCGCTTCACGAATTTCTTTCACCCCAGACAGCACAGCGGACAAAGGCAGAAATTCAGCGTCAAACGCATTCGCCATCAGGCGCGCCAAGGTGGTTTTGCCTACCCCTGGAGGACCCCACAAAATCATGGAATGCAATTTTTTGGATTGGAAGGCGAAGCGTAGCGGCCTGCCTTCGGCTAATAAATGCGTCTGGCCAATCACCTCATCAATATGCTGCGGGCGCAGCAACTCGGCTAGCGGTGCTTGGGCAGAAGCTTTAAATAAAGAAGAATTCATGCTCAGTTGTGAGCGTGAACCCTTTAGGGATGCGCTGCTTCAAAAGGCATTTCCAGCTCAGTCACTTGCCCACTGCGTAGGGAAACTTGCTCTTCTTGAGTTTTAAAGTTATCCAGCTTAATACTGATGCGGTGCACCCCAGCCGACAATTCCGCCCGCAATGGACTGAGCCCAAAGTAAATGCCATCAACATAAATTTTCGCGCGCGACGGTTGCGTCGTCAGTGCCAAGGTACCGTTTGTAGCCCCATTGGCCGCGGAGTTTGCGCTGAAAGCGTTGCCGCGTGCAGCTTGCAACACCACTACGCCTTCAATTTGTTGCGTGCCGGGGGTTAAATTAAACAACTCCGGACGGACTGCCGCCAAGCTGGCGCCAATGGCATTAACCGTTTTCTGGGTCAGAATCGTCAATTCTTTGCGTAAATATTGAATAACATCTTTTTTGTTGTTGCCACCAACACCGGCAAAGCGGCTCGCCTTTTCCACGACCACACCTGACCAAATGACCGCCCCAGTACTGACTTCTTTCAACGTAGATTCGACGGTGATAGCCACCTCATCGCGTTCTTTGACGTTGTAAACAAACTCTTTGATCACGCCACTGAGCTCGTACAGCGCCGGTTGCTCGACTGAGTCCACTATTTGATAACCCAGTTGAGCAAATCTTTGCTTCATGGCGGCGGCAACCAGCGTTTTCACCGGCGCATCGATTACTAATTTTTTTCCAGATATGCCGCTAATTAATTGGTTGGAAATACCAAATTGATTCGGCTCGATGCCGACGCGTTCATCGACATAACCCGCCAGCCGAAGCGTCACCTTATTTTTGCTCAACACCGGCTGAGAACTGGTTTTATTGATCTCGGCGATACCAACAGTGCTATCGGAATCCCATAAACTAGCTTGGGCATTATTCACCGACAAAAATAAAAATATCAATGAAATCAATGACTTGAAAATATTAAGCTGACGCATTTTTGTATCCAGTCTTTTAAAGTTAATTACTTGTTTTAGTGGCTATAGGCACTTCAAGAGGGGTGGTTTTATACTTGAGTGCCGGCAAAAAACGCACTAATTCATGCAGTGCCAGCCGATAAACCTCGCGTTTAAAATCAATCACGCTATCCAACTCTACCCAATAATCGTTCCAACGCCAGGCATCAAATTCGGGATGTTCAGTCGCACGCAAGGAAACATCGCAATCACGCCCTGTCAGCCGTAATAAAAACCAAATTTGTTTTTGGCCTTTGTAACAGCCGCGAGAATCGCGCCTAACCCAACCGTTTGGCACCTCATAGCGCATCCAATCACGGGTACGGCCGAGAATTTCAACATGACACGTTTGCAAACCGACTTCTTCTTGCAGCTCCCGGTACATTGCTTGCTCTGGCGTTTCGCCATGTTGAATTCCGCCTTGGGGGAATTGCCACGCATCTTGGCGGATGCGCTTGCCCCAAAATACCTGATTTTTTGCGTTGGTGATGATAATGCCGACGTTTGGGCGATAACCTTCTCGGTCTATCATAATTCGCCCCATCATTTTGTTATTTTCAAGGGGGCGGATTGTTCCATATTTTGCGCAGTCAGGAAAGAATAAAGTCACTTGCGGTAGAATACCGCCCTCAAAATTTTAATTTGCATTGGAAATCAGTCATGCGTATTTCACAATTTTTTATTTCAACCTTAAAAGAAGCGCCTTCAGAAGCCGAATTAACCAGCCATCTTTTAATGTTGCGCGCCGGCTACATTCGCAAACTAGCGAGCGGACTTTATACCTGGATGCCCTTGGGACTGCGGGTGTTACGCAAGGTTGAGGCGGTCGTGCGCGAAGAAATGAACCGCAGCGGCGGCATAGAATTGTTAATGCCCGCCGTGCAACCCGCTGAATTATGGGAAGAAACCGGACGCTGGGCGGTGTTCGGCCCACAAATGTTGAAGATGAAAGACCGTCACGACAATCAATTTTGCTTCGGTCCGACACATGAAGAAGTGATTACCGACATTGCGCGGCGCGAAATAAAAAGCTATCGCCAATTGCCGCTGAATTTTTATCAAATTCAAACCAAATTCCGCGACGAAGTGCGCCCTCGTTTCGGCGTGATGCGGGCGAGAGAATTTATGATGAAAGATGCGTATTCTTTCCACAGTAATTTTGACAGCCTGCAACAAACCTACCGCGTGATGTATGAAACCTACTCGCGCATTTTCACGCGCTTGGGGCTGCAATTCCGTGCTGTGGCGGCAGATACCGGTGCGATTGGTGGCAGCGGTTCGCACGAATTTCATGTACTGGCGGATTCTGGCGAAGATGCGTTGGCGTTTTGCCCTGATTCCGATTACGCCGCCAATGTAGAATTAGCCGAAGCGATCGCCCCGCTGAACGCGCGCGCTGCTGCCACAGAAACCCTGCAAAAAGTCGTCACACCAGGGCAAAAAACGATCGCAGAAGTGGCCGCATTTTTTAACGCCACACCGCAAAAAATTATGAAATCGATTGCAGTGGTTAATCATGAAGGGGTGTTTGCACTGCTTTTATTAAGAGGCGATCATCAACTGAATGAAATCAAAGCCAGCAAAGTATTAGGTGAATTTCGTTTTGCCAGCGAAGACGAAGTGCAACGTCATTTAAATTGCCGCACCGGTTATATTGGTCCGGTGCAAGTAGGTGTGCGCGTGTTGGTTGACCGTGCCGCCGCCGCCCTGAGCGACTTTATTTGTGGCGCAAATGACGACGGCTTCCATTTCAGCGGCGTCAATTTTGGGCGCGATTTGCCATTAAACCAAACGGACATTCACGACTTACGTAACGTTCAAGCCGGCGATGCGTCGCCCGATGGCAAAGGTATTTTGGAACTGTGTCGCGGCATTGAAGTCGGGCATATTTTCCAATTACGCACCACCTATTCCGCCGCCTTGCAAGCGCGCTATTTAGACGAAAATGGGCAAGCGCAAATCATGGAAATGGGTTGTTACGGCATCGGCGTTTCGCGCATTGTCGCGGCAGCGATTGAACAAAATTTTGATGCGCGTGGCATCACATTACCGGTGAATATGGCACCGTTTCAAGTGGCATTGGCGCCGATTGGCTGGAAGAAAAGCGCAGCGGTTCGTGATGCAACCGAACAGTTATATACCGAACTAAGCGACGCCGGCGTGGAAGTCTTGCTGGATGACCGAGACGAACGTCCGGGCGTGATGTTCGCCGATTTAGAACTAATCGGCATTCCACACCGCATTGTGCTTGGCGATAGAAGCCTTAAAGAAGGCAAAGTTGAATATCAAGGTCGTCAAGACAGTGTCGCACAAGGGATAGCGCTGGCAGATGCCACCGCTTTTTTGCAAGCCAAACTATCTGATTAAGGAGTTATCGTGCCCCGTTTCGCCGCCAATTTCTTGCTGTTTGTTTCGTGCTATTTTGTTGCCAATGCCTTGGCTGGCAACCAAGCGGAAGAGGTGTTGTCCGCCAGTGTGCAAGCTGTTTTGCAACAGGCGGTAGCGGATCAAGCCACGCCGAATCGCGTCTTTGCGTCGCAACAAGAGGCGGACGAATGGTTAGGCAATCTGTCGCCGCGCCTCACCAAAAAAATTCCCAATGAACAAGACCGCGAAGATTTTTTAACCACGGTGCACTATGAAGCGACGCGTGCCGGATTGGACCCCGAATTAGTGTTGGGACTCATTGAAGTTGAAAGCGGCTTTCGAAAGTATGCAGTATCCAATTCTGGCGCACGCGGTTTTATGCAAGTCATGCCATTTTGGACTACCGCCTTGCATTCTCCTGAGCATAATCTATTTCATTTGCGCACCAATTTGCGCTATGGCTGTACCATCTTGCGTCACTATTTAAATCTTGAAAAAGGCAATTTATTCAGGGCGTTAGGTCGCTATAACGGCAGCTTAGGCAAGTCGGAATATCCCAATTTAGTCAAAGCGGCTTGGCATAAACATGCTCGCGCACTGAATCGTTCTGCCAGCAACCGCGCCGCCTCGGCAGGCTGAAACTATCCGGTTAAAATTAAGTTATGACTATCCACGTCCTCAATCATCAATCAGAACAAGCGGTTTTATTTGCTGACGTTAGCGGCAGCACTCGCCTTTACGAATTGCTCGGCGATAAACGCGCCTTCACCGCCATCAACGGCTGCTTAAGCATTTTGCGGCAACTGACCAGCGCCCATCAGGGACGGGTAGTGAAAAATATTGGCGATGAAATCATGGCGGTTTTTCCCTCTGCGCTGCATGCCACCCAAGCGGCGTGTGAAATGCAAATGCTCATCGATTCTCAACCAAGCATTGATGACGTGCGGGTTGCCATTCGCATAGGCTTTCATTTTGGTCTAGTGTTAGAAAATGAAATGGATGGGGACGTTTTTGGTGACACCGTCAATGTTGCAGCGCGCCTCGCTGAATTAGCACAAGCGCAACAAATTATGACCACGGAAGCGACTGTTTTGTTGTTACCGCCGATCTTGCGTGCCAGCACCCGTCGCTTTAGCAAAGTCGCCATCAAAGGCAAAACCGACGATGTCGCCGTGTCCGAAGTCCTCTGGCAGAGCAGTGAAGAGATGACCATGATGGTTGGCAACACCTTTGCCTTACCGGACATAGAACCCTGTTTACACCTCAGTCATCAGGGGAAAAAATGGGTTGTCGATACGGAACATCCCTTATTCACTATTGGACGCGATGAACAAGCGGACATGATGGTCGCTGACAAACGCGCCTCACGGATGCACGCCCGAATTGAGCGGCGCCGTGAAAAATTCGTTTTTGTCGATTTAAGTTCAAATGGCAGCTATATTTTGGTCAAAGGTGAAACAGAAATTCAACTACGACGCGAAGAATTCGTATTACGCGAAAGTGGCTTTATCAGTCTAGGTCACCTTTACCAAGCCGATCCATCGCAAGTCATTGAATTCATTATTAAATTTGACTAGCAGCAAAAAATTCATGCGGGAATTGCCATGCCAAGTAAAAACCGCCCTCTCAACATAAAGGGCAATCAGGAAAGTGCAGCATAAATCAGCACCTCCTGAAAGCGCGACTTGTTTCTTAGTTAAGCGTTGACCAACCAAAGCACACCTAGCAACAACATCAGCCCTGCAGCGCCGAAGATAAGGCGCTGAGTGCGTTTTCTCTCCATTACGGTTTTTTGTTCAGCCAACTGTCGCAGTTTTTCCGCAGATTCAACGCGTGCCTGCGCTTCTGCCAAGGCTTGAAAATGCGTGGACTGCGCATTTAGTTGCGCCGGACTTAGCCGATCCGCTTTGGCATCTTGATTCAACTCTGCATTCTCTCTTTCACGTAAGAGCGCCACTTTTTCGTGTTTTTTCGCGGCAATTTCCGCTTCCAGCTCACGCTTAACATCTTGTTTTAGGCTACGGCGCAAAGCCAACTTTGACGCTCTTTCGGACACTACTTCGGCAAGTTGCTGTCCTCTTTCACCCAATGAAGTGGCTAATGCTTGGGCGCGCAAGGCTTGAGCTGCCGCTTCTTTTGCTTGCTTTGCTTCTTCTTCCGCGCGCAATTTTGCTGCTTCAATTTTGAGGACTTCTAACTGGCGGCGCAAACGGGCTTTTTCTTGAGCGTCTTGTTGCTGCTTCTGTTCGGCTGTCTTTTGCGCTTTGAGTTGCGCTGTGCGTTTTTCTTGGGCGGCTAATTCACGCGCTTTGGTTTCTTGTATCGCACGTTGTTGCGCTTGTTGCAAACGCTGTAATTCTGCGGCCGCAAGCTTTTCTTGATCAATTATTTTTTGTAAAGCGTTGATTCGTTGCTGGGCAAGCTCCGTGAATTCTCCTTCTGGCCATTTCTTTAAATAGCCAATAAAATCAATTAGTTGATCACTATTTGTAATGGCTTTCCAAGCTTTAATATCCTCAGCACGAAGGTCTGGTTTGTCTAATTTAATCGGCAAAGTCAGGGTATTGTGCGTCACCTCCTCCCCCACTGGCATGTTCAAAGTTCGCCCCGTTGCCAAGCTTGCAGACACTTTCGGCGCCAATTGAAGTGCATTTTTTAAGGCCTGCATAAACTCGGTGGCGGACTGAAACCGCGCTTCTGGCTTTTTCGCCATGGCTTTTTTAACCACCGCATCCAGCTGCAAAGAAATCTCGGGATTGAGTTGCGAGGGCGCTTTCGGCTCTTGGTTCACCGCTTGGTGCATGATGCTAATCACGCTGCCCGCAAAAGGACGTTCGCCGGTTAAAAATTGATACAGAATCACCCCAGTCGCATAAATATCGGTTCGATGATCCACTTCCAGCCCCATAAATTGCTCTGGCGACATATACGTGGGCGTGCCCAAGACCATCCCCGCTTGAGTCATGTTAGCGGAATCAATTTTGGCGATACCAAAATCCGCGACTTTTATTTTGCCGTGCTCGGTTATTAAAATATTCGCCGGTTTAATATCTCGATGCACCACGCCACGCGAATGCGAATAATCTAAGGCATCTAAAATTTGCATCACGATGCGGATACCATCGTGAATTGGAAAACGATTTTCCTGATCAAAAAAGTCTTTTAGCTCTTTACCGTGAATCAACTCCATGACGATAAACGCCATATCGTCATCTTCGCCATATTCGTAAATGGAAACAATTTTAGGGTGCGTTAGCCGCCCCGCCGCCCGCGCTTCACGCCGAAAACGGCTAAAAGTTTCAGCCAATTCATGCTGTTCAACCGAGGATTTTAAGATGGTTTTAATCGCAACTGCACGCTCAATCTGCGGATCAAACGCTTCATAGACGACGCCCATTGCGCCTCGGCCCAATTCACGACCGATTTCATATTTGCCGAGTTTTTCGAGTTTTTGCATCTGACTGAGTTTAGTTAAGTGTAATAAAGTGAAGGTAACCACTGTTGCAGTGAAACGCTATTTTGCCACACGTCAGATATTCCTTACGATGCCATTTCGGCAGTGTACGGATCAAGCTCTTTCGGTACGGGTAATGTCAGTGGTTCTTGTGGTGCAGTGCCGCCTTCCGCTTGGTAACGTTTCAGTTGATAAACGTAAGCCAATACTTCAGCAACTGCAGTATAGAGCGCTTCTGGAATGCTTTGACCCAACTCGGTGTGCGTAAATAAAGCCCGCGCCAAAGGAGGCGCTTCTAAAATTGGTATATGGTTTTCTTTGGCAATTTCTTTAATTTTAGCAGCGGTTAAGTGGCTTCCTTTTGCCACCACAATCGGCGCACTCATGCCGTTTTCGCTATAGCGCAACGCGACAGAGAAGTGAGTCGGGTTGGTGACGACCACGTCGGCAGTTGGAATTTCTGCCATCATGCGACGGCGCGCCATCTCCCGTTGCAGCCTGCGAATCTTGCCCTTGACCTGCGGATCACCTTCAGTTTCTTTGGCTTCTTGACGAACTTCTTCTTTCGTCATTTTTAGTTTCTTGTTGTGTTCCCAAAGTTGGAAAGGCACATCAACCCCAACAATCAGCAACATCCCGCCCATAATCGCAGCAAAACAAGACCACATCACGTTGCCCAAATGCGGAATTGCCATGGTTAACGGTTCGCTAACCAGCAAAATAACCGCATCGCGCTGACTCCAAATAACCCACGCACCAATGCCGCCGACCAAGATAGATTTCGCTAACGCCTTAACCAGCTCAACTAAACTATTCACTGAAAACATCCGCCCCAGCCCGCTGACCGGATTCAGTTTGGAAAAATTCGGTATCAGCGGTTTAAACGTAAACAGCCAGCCATTGAGTAACAGCGGAGAAAAAGTAGCCACACCTAGCAACAATAATAAATAGGGTAAAAAAGCCAGCAAAGTGGCTTGTGATAAGTGATGCAAGTGCGGCATCAGCAATTCGGATTTAAAGACCAGATCAGAGTTGAGCGTTAATCCTTCGCGCAACATTTTAATTAAATGATCCGACATTGACGAACCCATTAGCCAAAGCCCAGCGCCACCTGCCATCAGCACGGTGAACGTAGAAAGTTCACGCGAGCGCGCAACCTGCCCTTCCTCACGCGCTTGGTCTAAGCGCCGCTGCGAGGGCTGTTCTGTTTTTTCGAGATCGCTATCTTCTGCCATGATGCTTGCCTCCTATACTGGAACGCAGTATCGGCGAAACAGTGAAAATTCAATCGGCAAACAAGGTGGAATTAATCAGCCTATTTGACCGATTAAGCAGGACAAGCATTGAAAATCAAAGGAAGCGCTAATTTATTTAGCCCTTCCCAAACATCCCTAACCTGCTTTGAAAGGGAGCGTGTGAACCCCATTGAGTCGAACAAATAAGCAAACAGCACGCCCTGAATTGCACTCAAAACTTAATGATCCGAATAGCGTGCGTAATTTTTGAAGTCCTGCCGTCTGACTCCGTTACAATCGCAATTGTTATTTGCAATGGCGATAAGCTGCCCTTGCCAACATTCCAGCAGCAACCAGAACCGGCAATGATTGGTTGCCTTCTTTAAACATAAATGGCTTTTTATGGTTTGAATTATTGTTGCAAGTAATTTGTAAGTACTTGATTTAATAGAGTTTTTTATATTTTTAATTTTCACAGAGGATCATAAATGAACAAGCAAGAAATTGATTTATTGCGCGAACAGCTAGAAATTTTAATGTCAGAGCGCGATAGCTTGCTCAAGGTAGTGGGTGCGGCGGCCGTGTTAGTGGCCAATACCCGCGCAGAAGAATTACCCGCCGAAGCTGCTCAAGCGGCCAATTTGCTGTCACGTTTTGTCAATGATTTACCCGAAGAAACCCTGAAAGACGCCTTAGAAAAGGTACACGTGCTGCCTTTATCCGCTCGATAATGCTCGCTGTCTGTCGGACTTAAAAAACATTGCCGAAATTAACCTAAATAGCTAATTAGTCTTTATAATCAATAGGTTATATGCGAATACACTCAGCATACACGATGCACTCATTTAGAAACCGCATGATGGTTTTTTTGCAAGTTGCGTCAAGCCAAGTCCAACAGCCAGACCAACTTACGTAACATTTCGCCTTTAATGAGCTCACCTAAAACCCTAACCGTTGCAATCTTGCGTATTTTAAGTGACGGACACTTTCATTCCGGAACGCGCTTAGCCCAGCAATTTTTCGTGTCAGCCACCAGCATTCACAACGCGCTTAAAGACGTGAGCACTTTGGGTTTAACACTTAACCGCGTCAAGGGGCGCGGCTACCAAATGCTCAATCCGCCGCAATGGTTAATTGCCGACAAAATTAAACTGCATTTGCCCGAACAACACACCTTTGATATTTGCGTTTTACCCTGCGCCGAATCGAGCAATAGCGTGTTATTACAACGTGCAGCCCAAGGCGCACCCACCGGCAGCGTGCTGGCAGTGGAATGGCAAACGGCGGGACGCGGTCGCATGGGGCGACGCTGGCATTCAGACTTAGGCAGCGCCCTAACGTTTTCGGTCTTATGGCGTTTTGAAACAGGGCTGACTTCGTTGGCAGGTTTGAGCTTGGCAGTCGGTCTAGCGTTAATTCGCGCCTTGCGAAAACTGGGCGTGAGCGAAGTGGGGCTAAAATGGCCAAACGATTTGGAGAGCAAACAAGGAAAGTTAGCCGGAATTTTAATTGAAGCGCAAGGCAGCGCGCAGGGAACCTGTCTAGCAGTGATTGGCATCGGATTAAACCTACATACATCCGAAACCGTAAAAAGTCAATTAAATCAATATGTTAGCGATTTAAGCGGCTTTCTCCCTCAACCCATCGAACGCAATCGTTTGCTCGCTTTGCTGTTGCAAGCCTTGGCAGAAATGATGCACGAGTTTAGCCAAGCGGGTTTCAAGTCGCTACGTGCCGAATGGGAAGCAGCTCATTTCTATCAGCATCGCTTGATTAAAATGCGGCTTCCCGATGGGCAAACCATCAGCGGAACGGTGAGCGGAGTCAGCGATGAAGGCGCATTACGTGTTGCAACACCGCAAGGGGAACAATGCTTTCATGCCGGCGAAATTAGTTTGCGGGAGGCGCTATGTTGCTGATTGACATGGGCAATAGTCGCTGCAAATGGGCGCGGGTAGCGCAGGGAATTTGGCGACAGCAAGGCAGCGTAAACCATGCTGAACTGCATTTACTAGCCGCAGATTTCACGCAATTAAGTGCCCCGAGCAAAATTATCTTATCGACTGTCGCGCCTGCAGCACTGACGAAACAACTCATCGAACTGTGCCATCTTTGGCCAGCGGCAACCTGCATTCAGGTGGTTGCACAAGCGCAACAATGCGGCGTAATCAATCTCTATCAACAACCGGCGCGCTTGGGCAGTGATCGTTGGGCGGCGTTGCTCGCGGCATGGGCCCATCAACACACTGCCTGTTTGGTGGTGAACTGCGGCACCGCCACAACGGTCGATACCTTATCCGAACAGGGTGAATTTTTAGGTGGACTGATTTTGCCGGGGCTAACCATGATGCGGCAAAGTTTATCGCAAGCAACCGCGCAATTAGCCTTGAGTGCAGGCAACTTGCGTGATTTTCCACACAACACCGGCGATGCAATCGAAAGTGGCATTTTGCGTGCCACGCTAGGCGCGATAAACTATCAATATAACTTACTGAACCCAGCAGGCAAGCTGTCCTGTTTATTAACCGGCGGGGCTGCGCGGCAGCTGCGTGCATATTTAACCTTGCCCCTCATTGAAATTGAACCGCTGGTGCTGCAAGGCTTGCAGCTTATTGGAGAAACTCAAGCATGTTGAAATGGATTTTAGGCGCATTGGTATTGGTCAATTTGCTCGTTTTTGCAGTTTTACACTGGGCAGGAACACCTGTTGACGAAAGCAATCCCTTGCCACAAACACCCTTCAATGCAGAAAAAATTGTTTTACTGAAGCCTGAAATAATGAGTGTAGCCAGTGCCCCATCCTCGGTGTTCAACGCTGCTGCCGCAAGCGCCGTGGCGGCAAATTCAACGAGCGCTCCTGCCGCTCTGCCTAGCCTTACTGCCACACCGAGCACTATTTTGCCGCCCATAGCGCTTGCCTGTTTAGAATGGGGAGAATTGTCAGGATCAAATCTGCAACGTGCTGAAAAAACGCTGGCAAGTTGGCATTGGGACACTAAAATTCAGCAGCAATCTGTTGAAATTCTCACCGGCTATTGGGTCTTTATTGGTCCGTTGCGCACCCGTTTAGCAGTTGACCAAAAAGTGCTGCAACTTAAAGCGCGGCAAGTTCTGGATTATTTTATCGTCACGGAAGCCGGACCTTGGCAAAACACTATTTCACTTGGCGTATTTAAAACCGAAGACGCGGCGAAAAAACACTTGCTTAAATTACAAGCACAAGGCGTCAAAACCGCGCTAATTGGTGCCCACGGCAACAAACTAAAAGCCAGCGTTTTTCACTTTAAAGGACTAAACGCCCAAGAAGTTACGCGTGTCAATGGACTGCTTAAAGCCTTTCCTGACAGCGAAATTAAATCACTTCCTTGCCCGTAAAAAACCTTAAAAAGCGCGGATTTATTCCGTTCGCAAAGCACCCGCAAGGATGAGGTGGTGGCGACCAAGGTTATAGCCTCAACAGTCAATCCGGCATGGCAGAATTGCTCAGACCAAACGAACCGGATGGGTTTTGTTGAAGATTATTCGCAACACTCGATAGCCCGTGCTTTTGCGTAGGTTTGACCGGTGCGAAACCGACAGATCAGCCAGCCGCTCATAGCGTATCGCCGTAGTTATGATAGGCACGCTGCAAAGGATGCGCGAGGGCTGGTTCGCACGCGTCCTCATTGACCCTATCCATTTCGACGAGCAGCGAGATGTCAGCAACAGCTTTCCTTCATTCTCATACCTCATTGGACAATGCTCAAACTTGCGGCAAATTCATATCTAGTTTATTCTTGTTCACGTTAAGACACGGAGGGGTGGATGAGTGGTTTAAGTCGCACGCCTGGAAAGCGTGTTTGGGATAACATCCCAACCGGGGTTCGAATCCCCGCCCCTCCGCCATTTATTTAATATTTTACCTTTTAAATCAATGGGTTAGAAAATTATTAAAATTCCGGTATGCCATCTGGTATGCCATTAAAATTAGGTTTCTGTAGGATGCTATTGGACTAATTCCTAATCACTGAAACCAAATCGTCTGCCTTCGTTTTTTTTAATTTATCTTGGTGAAGTTAGCCATCATCCTTTGTAAGCGCTCCATCACCCCCAACCAATTCAGCTCAGCCTCTCGCTGGTTAAATCCAGCCCATGCAAATTCCAGGGCAAC
>JAVHQT010000072.1:0-2152 GCA_036171275.1 Gallionellaceae bacterium
AGAGTTCAAGACGTTGGATGCTGCGGCCAAGTTTTTATTCAAGATTGGCGTGGCAGATTTTGCGGTGAAGTTGCAGACGAGTGTTAGGTGAAACGCAGAACTTAATAATCAGCTTGGTCATATTCTGTCTATTCACTTACTTGTCGACATTCCTCTTGAGATGGCATACATTTATCGATGTCGAATAATAATTATCAAATCTCATGATTAGTTGCCGCCTCTCAACCATATTAGGTGCCAAACGCCTAAAAGTCTCGGATGTTTGCCGTGGGACAGGCGTTGCCCGCGCAACGCTGGATCGCTATTACTACGACAAAGTGAATAGTTTTGATCGAGATGTGCTTTCCAAATTGTGTGACTTTCTTCAGGTTAAACAGGGGGATTTGTTGGTCGTTGTTGATCAGGGAAATCTTTTCGATTTGCCAGTTGACCTGAACGACTTTGCCGATTAACTGAGTTCATAAATAATAGGGGAATTCTGTATGGGTAGGAGTTTGATCAATCCAGTTATGCAATAATCGAACTGAGCCAGAGGCACGTGTCCGTTACTCGAAAGAGTCCGTCCCGATTGTGATGAAAACCTTTTGCTCATCTAAATGGATAGGTAAATTTACTGCCGACTTTATTTGAGTTTCGCTCCCTACCGTTGACGACTAGGCATAGGCAGCGGTTGCGTAGAACGATGCAAGTCAGACTCCTTGCCCGTGCCAACGGAACTCACTCCCCTTTTAAAACTAATTGCCAATTTTTTTTTGCACACGATCTTGATTTGCAATGCACGGTGACGAATTGGCACGGTGCATGGTTTTGCAATTTGACTGCTATGTAGACTGTTACGTATTACCAATGCAGTGGTTTTCTGGCCGCCTTCTTCTTGGTTGGCACAACGTCGGGTAACTGTGAATTGGCAAGATCTTCATCTCGAATGTAATGGCGAGTCCAGTCAGCCAACTTTTCCAGTTCCGTGTTTCCGCGACGGTGAATCCTGCTTGTCGGCTCAGGAATTGGCGCGACAATTCCAACGCGGCAAGTTGGAAAGTCAACCTGAATTGCTTTTACCGCTGGAACAAGGTCGGAGTCGTTGGAGCAAATAATGACCGTATCTGCTTTCCCCTGCGCAACATCACGATAGATAGCGAGTGCTATATTAACGTCGGTTTGTTTCTCTTCAATGCGCCACACCGAAAGCCGATCACTTTTGTCGGGCGGTTCTCGGTAAGTCATTAAATGCCCTTCAGTGGCTGAGTGATAGCCCAATACAATTTCAATCTCACTGAGATATTTTGCTTTGAGTGCGCGGTGATAATCATTTTGTGCGGTGACAGAATCTTTGCCATGCGAAGCGAACTTGCCCATTGCGGGCGCGGTAAAGTATTTGACTACTTCAAGTGAAGCTTCCGGCAACTGTGGCTTTAAAATTTGATCACGAAATAATGCAACTAAATCCAGCCACTTAAAGGGCGTGTCTTTAAGTCTGCTGTAATACAGGTTATAGCCGTCAATGTAGGCAATTGCCCGATGCGTTTTCATAAGCTCGAAAGGTATAAATGATAAGGCCGCCTTTCGGCGGCCCCATCGCCCCAGTTGGACATCGGAAATCCGACTACAATAGGGGAGAGTTGTCATCAAATGATAGGTTGATAATTGGGCAGTGTCAAACTATTTACGAATCCGCATTTAGCAATGCGAAACTTTTTGAGGCGCTATGTACGCTAAATTGAGAATTGAACAAGGTTTTCTGGGAAGCATAGGTCGCACATTTGTATCTTGCCAACACCGAGTACAGGGCAAAAACCTGTACTATTGGAATAAACCAAAGTCAATGAAATCAATGAGTTAAATGGGCATATCTCATTGAAACGTAGTGCAGTGAATATATTGCAACCTGTTGTTTTTATTGAATATATTTGAATTTAATGTGGCCGGCTACGAACCAAGGGGTCAGGAGTTTGAATCTCTTCGGGCGCACCAACAAAAACAAAAAAGTCCTTGTTTATAAAGGACTTTTTTGTTTTATAAAACTTTCTTATTATAATCCTTATTACAGAAAAACTTTTGCTGGATTTTGTTATTGATAATCAACAAAGTTTTATTTTTCCGGCTCTATGTGATTTGTAGTGGGTAATGAGATAATCGGTAGATGAATAGCTCA
>JAVHQT010000073.1:0-34907 GCA_036171275.1 Gallionellaceae bacterium
AGCCGGTAGAGCAGCGGACTTTTAATCCGTTGGTCGCGAGTTCGAATCTCGCTCGTCCCACCAGTATTTAAGTGTTGTAAAATGGTGAAACACAGTCAAAAACTCAATAAAAACAAGGGTTTTTGGCTAACCATTGCCCTCCTAGCAGCTCAAAACAATTTCTTTTTCTTTCCAGTTTATTCCTGAATTTTCCGTGCTTTTCCGTATTTGCGACTGGAAAATGACTGGAAAAATTCTTCGGTCTTACCACTCTATTTCGCCATATCAAAAAAATTACTCCGTTTTTTTTGGCAAAAAATCTTACCTCATTGCTTTTTACTCCATTTCCCGCAAGATTTTTCAATCATTTACCGACTGGTTATCCGTCAATATTCAATCCTTTAAATATATACACCCATTATGGGCGGCATATAGACAAAAATACTTCTTTTCAAATCAAAGCAATTCCGGTAAAATTTGACAAATCAAAGATAATAGAAGAAATATTTGACAATCATTTGATTTATTGGTAAAGTGGCTGCAATGGAAAGAAAGCAGTACTTTTCAGATGCAGTATTAAAGTCCACTGTGGGCTATATCGGAGGGTATAGCTGGTTATCGACAGGCGGCACACGATTCGGTTTTTGCCCGACGATTAGATTATCGACAGAGTAGTCTAGTTTTAGAATGCCGAGTTGCAACAATGCAAGACAGGAGTATGTCTATGTAAGGGAGCACAAGTTTTTTGTGCCAGGTTTCTGTAAGGCCCTCACTGTTCAAATGAACAGTGAGAATGCTTTACCGGGGCCATACAAATGAAACTTTTACTACCTGTATCCGCAATGCTTTTGCATTGCAAACAAGCGGGCTATCCAATCCCGCATTCTGAATCAACTCTAAACAAAGACCGCTCTAATCCCAAAATTATTGGCGGTGTTCCCTTTTACAAAATCGGCGGAAAAGTACTTTACAACCCTGACGAGGTATTCAGCTTCTATACTTCGAAAGCGGTAACGGTAAATCAACAAAAGCCATTCAAAAGCAAAGTTGGCAGACCTGACTCAATTGAAACTCAGCAAGCAATTAAAGCTGGCTTCCAAAAACTGAGTGGACGAGCTGATATTGCGAAGTTCAGGCAGGCGGTTCGCGACGGCAAAGTGGTCGCAGAAACGGCGGTGCAATTATGAGTTCTACCGTTCAAGCTGTAACTCCAGTGTCGCTTTCCACAGTTTCAAAAGGCACTAGCAAGAAGCTATCCGCACAGGCAGTTGGTAATATTTTTGGGCTAACCCAAAGCAAAATCACCCTGAATGCCTCGCCCGGACAGCAAGATAAAGTGACTGAAGAGTGTATTAAAGTACTCGCTCAAACTGGTTTAGTATTTGACAGAGGCGGACTGACTGCCATTGACCAAGACGGTTCAGTTCACCTATTTTGCAGCTCGACTTTGCGACTCGCATTGTCTCGTCTAGTCGACTTCACAAAAGCAGGTTTTGTAAAAGGCTATGCAACTGTCGATGCGATTGATTGCCCTGCTTATGTTGGCGATATTGTAAAACTGTCAAAATGGGAGGGGATACCCAAAATTGATAGCATTACAGACCACCCCGTTATCACACCGTCCGGCAGAGTTGTCGGGGCAGGTTTTGATAGTGAAGTTCGAGTTTTTGGACAGTTTGAAATGGCGGATTTTGACATACCCGCTAATCCGACACTCGACGATGCCGCCAGTGCTTATGTAGAGTTTTCGGAGTTGCTTCAAACTTTTGAGTTCGAAAATGGCGGAGACCGAGTTGCAACCCTCGCGGCATTTTTAACGGCGGTATCGCGACCAGTCCTTCCAACCGCACCTATTATTCTTATAGATGCTCCTGTGGCGGGGAGTGGCAAGGGTTACTTGGGCGGACTGATAGCTCGTACCGCCTCAAATCAAAAGCCTAACAGCAAGCAACTGCCCGCCAACCCTGACGAAGTTCACAAAGCAATTGTATCTTCGTTAATCAGTGCACAACCCGTTATGTTTTTTGACGAGCTGGCACTCAGCGAGCTAGATTGTCCGGCAATCAGAACCTTGGCGACAGCTGAGATATATTCGGCTCGATTATTAGGGCAAATGCGAGAGGTCAATTTAAGCACAAAGTCACTCGTGTTGTGCACAGGCAACAATATTTCGCCAACTGCGGATACTTCCCGCCGGATTTTGCATATTCGCTTAAATCCGTTGTGCGAAAACCCGTCGGCAAGACAGTTTAGCTTCGATGCTTCAGCAGAAATGGCAAAGCATAGAAACAAGTTTGTGAGCTTGTTACTCACTATTCAAAAAGCATTTTTAATTGCTCATTTTGCAGGTGAAACTAAAAAACCGGACACCGCAATTGGCAGTTTTGGCGAGTGGGACTTAATGTGTCGCCAACCGATTATGTGGCTGACAGGGGACGACCCTTGTGCTCGTATGTCGGAAAGTATGCGAAGCAATCCTGCTAAAGGCGACCTGCTGACTGTGTTGACGGCTTGGAAAGAAGAGTTCGGCAGCGAAGCAGTTCAGGCAAGCACTGCACTTAAAAACAGCAGTTTCTATGAAGTTGCTGACGAAGCGGTAAATCGCCGACCGGGTTCAGTGCTAACAGCTAAAACACTCGGAATTTGGATAAGAAAACACAAAGACCAAGTCGTTCAAAATATGGCCTTTTTAGACGGCGGCTTGAAGGGTGGGTGTCAGCACTGGTTGGTGAGGCACTCAGGCTAAGTGAAGGGCAAGAAGGGGAAAGAGGGCAAGCTTCAGCCCAAATTCTGACAGCAATTTGCCAGCAATCCGCTGTGTGGTTTGCCCACTTTCCCCACTTTGCCCACTGAATTTACTTTGTTTATATTCTTTTAGTTTATTCTTTTGGTAAATAAGAGCTTGAAAAATATAAAGAAAATTAAAGAAGCAAAAAAAGCAAAACCAAACAACAGCACAAAGCAGAAAAAAAACACGAAGCAAAGCAGGAAATTTAAAGTACCTGAAATAGCGAATGTTTGAGTTACACACAAAGAAGCTTTTCGATTTTGATTTACCCGCTTTTTTGTCAGCTTTGTGCTGTTGTTTGGTTTTTGATTGAAATTCTAAGAAAGTAAGAAAGGTGGTTTTTATGCAAAATAATTTACCCGATATGACTTATGCCGAAAAAATTGAAATTCGCGACATAAAGCATGGCCGCATTATCAATTTCCTTGCAGATTTTGAGGTGTTTACCACAATCGCGGTCGTCGCTTTAATGATTGAAATTTCGAAGTCGAATTCGAGACGGGCATTGGAACAGCTTGTGAAGTCAGGTTTGCTGATTACCGAAGACCACTTTATCGACGGGCACAGAGTGAAGATTTACGGCATTACTCACCACGGCTTAGTCGCCAGCGGAGCGGAGGCAGACACCCCGTACTTTGAGCGAGGCAAAGTGAAGTCGCACTACATACAGCACAAGCTAGAAACCCAGCGAGTTCGGATTATTGCTGAAAAAATAGGAGCTGACTTTAAGCCGGAGCGGAAAATCCGTCTTCAAAGTCGCGGGCTTAAAAAGATACCCGACGGTATGGCTTCGATTTATTTGCACGACCCGAATATTCTGGGCAGTAAGCTATTTATCGAGTGCGAGCGAGAGTGCAAATCCTTTAAGAGACTGTCCGTGGTCCACAAAAATTATTTGGATGCAATGGAAAATGATTTAGTGGCAGACTCTGTGCTATATCTTTACCCTCAGAAAATCCTGAACGGAGCAATCAAATTGCACCGCTCATTACCGGATAGCGAATGCCCTGACCGCGATAATTTAGCAGACAAACGACCTTACCGCTTTATGTTTGGCACATTGGAAAACTTCCCTAACGATATTCAATTCGCGGACGGCACGGCAGTGCAATTTACAAGACCAGTTCCTGACGGCTTCGATTAACCACTTAAGACATTGACTTACTCACCGTTCAAGATTATATTTGCACTGTCATTGTATAAACCGAATGCGGTGCAAGCCGTGCAGTGACCCCGCCAGCAATGGCTTCCACCCAAGTGTGGATATTTGAAGAGGTTCGGTTAGTATCAAACTTAAAGCCCCGCAAGGGGCTTTAAGTGTTTTTACAGTTGGATATTTATTGGCTTGCCAGTTAGTCGATTGTGCAAAATTACAAACAGTGAAATCTTCTTAGTCGTTTTAGTTTTGTTGCCGTGTGCAATATCGCGAACATAGGCACTTTGCACGAACAATCTTGCCTTGCCGTTGGCTCGTTGAATATCAAAATACACTTCGTAATCGGCTTTTTCGCCATTCGGCATAATGACTTCGATTAGAAAGAAATTGCCCTTTCCGGTGTGCATACACTTTTTTTGGTGCAAATTTTGTATGATATTCGGAAGCTGTTTGGATAGCTCATAGCGGGTGAAATCGAAAGTGCGAGTTTCTTTCGCATCGCTATAATTCAAGCTCGTATCTGGAATTGGTTCTCGCTTTTGAGAAAAGCAATGCAGGCTATAACAGACTTCAACCCAATACTTCTGTTCCGGTTTTCCGTCTTTGCCCGCCTGAATGTATAAATTCTTAGTCGGGTGCAAGTGCGACAGGTCGTACTTAATGTCGTTATGTGTAAATGCCGCCCAAACTATCATTCGCCGTCGCTTTATATATCCCGTTGATTGCGGTCTATTCTATCAGCAGTCACCGCGAATCTGAAATTTCAGCTTGTTGCGGAGGCTGGTGCAAAATGCCAAATGCACAATTGAAATTCGCAAGGCGACTTCGCAATTGCCAACCGCATAATCGCCAAAAGCATTCAGGTCAAAGGCAATCAAGAAACTCGGAAACACCATTGATAATCCTATGGATTACCCCGCTAGGGCGGGGCGAGTCAGCGGTTAATCGCTAGGGCGATTTTCTGTCGTTTCTCTCATGTCGTCCCCGTCCTAGCGAACGGGTAAATGCTTTTTGGACTTACCCAATTTGTATTTCGCTTTGCTCGATAAAATTGTGTTCGCCTTCTCTTCGTTCAGGTTGCGGTCGCAATCGCAAATAGCATTTACCCGTTCGCTAGTCGCTCGGGACGATGGGCTTCGCCCCCCGTAAATAACCGTCCACTTGGGCGGACTTTTTTCATTTGGGAATGAAAAATTACTTACGGCTCCCCCCTATAATTTTTTGGACAAAAATTACAAAGGCAAAAGCCACTTCAACCCCGCAAATCAAAATCAATCCCCGCTTTTGCCCGTCACTTTTTTCTGCACTAATTCTCGCTGTTTCGCCAAATCGCCGACATTCGCATTGCCAGAAAAACACACAAGCACTAGCCCTTCGGGATTTTCGGCAATCGGTTCTCACTTCGTTTTGACTGCGATTTTGACAAATTGTTTGTGTGTTTTTCCTATCGGCAATGCTTCTTTACGGCAGGCGAAACAACTCAAAACGATGCAGAAATGCGAGTCAGTAGTCTGCAAAACGGGGCAAGTCTTCAATCAAATTCAGGCTCTACAATCTAAATCGATACTTGAAAGGCACAAAAAATGACAACATTACATGCGACACCTTACAACCTATCCGCCACCGGATTTTATTTTGAAAGTATTGAGGACTACACCTTAAAATCAGAATGCCATTTTGACTGTTACGGCGACTTAATCGAAGAATTCGAAATCCAGTTTATTGCCGGCGACGATGCCCAACTATTCAATGCTTGCGACATAAATCAAGCCAGCCTCGCGATATGGTTTGAACAAATTGAGCCGTTAAACGACTATGAAAAAGTGGGGCTTTATTTCCTGCTAAATGCCGGATACACACTTACTCAGGCACTCGATAAAGTTGACGAGCCGAGCATTGCTGAAAGCAATTTAATAGACACCGCCACCGATTTATTTGACGAGATTTATGCACACGAAATTCCTGAAAACCTTCGGATTTATATAGACTACAAAAGTTTTGCCCGCGATTGCGAAAGCGGAGGCGATTTAGTCGAGTTCGAACACAACGGCACGACATACACTTGCACGAATGCCAACGGCATATAAACAATTACCAAGCTGGGCGGTGTAAAAACCGCCCGCCGATTAAGATTAAATCAGCGGGCAAAACCGACACCAGCTAATCGCTCGTGTCCTGCACGGCAAGTCGTGCCCTGCACCACTTTTAAAATCTTACACACCCGTGTTAAGAAGTCGATTTATATCTATATACAACGAGAAAAGCCTAACGGCATATAGCGATATTTGGTTTTATCGCTTCCAGTGGAGTCCCCTCGGCGCTTGCGCGCCGAGGAGTTATTCCTTTTGCTTTTCGGTGTTCGCTTTTTTTCTGCCCTGTGCTGTTGCCTTTAAATCCGGCAAATATTGAAATTCACCCCTCCAAAATACTCGTTTAAATCCATTATTATTTTTTTAGCGGGACAATTACACGGCGGATTGATTTAAACAGGGTTGTATAATCGACAAATCCAACCGTCAACACTCAAACCAACTATGTCAGAAGAGCAATTAAGGCAGTTACAGCAACAGCTTTGGAATATCGCCAACACTTTGCGAGGCAAAATGAATGCGGACGAATTCCGCGATTACATTCTCGGCTTTATCTTCTACAAATACCTATCTGAAAAAATTGAGCAGTTTGCCGACGAAGTGCTTGAATCCGACAACCTGCATTTTGCCAAATTGAAAGAAAACACAGACGAAGGCAAAGCTTATATCGAAGCCGTTCAAGATGCCTCAATCGCTGAATTGGGTTACTTCCTCAAACCGTCTGAGCTATTTCATTCAATCGCAATGAAAGGAAGCAACCAGCTCGACACCAACAATGAAGGGCAAAGCCACAACTTCATTTTGCCCGACTTAACCCGCATTCTTAAAAACATTGAACAGTCCACCCTCGGCACAGAAAGTGCCGACGACTTCAGCAATCTATTTGAAGACCTTGACCTTACCTCGTCAAAGCTAGGTGCGAATGAAAAAGCCAAAAATGACTTAGTGGCAAAAGTGTTGGTTCATTTGGACAAAATCGACTTCAATCTATCCGATACCAGTGCCGATGTTTTAGGCGATGCTTACGAATATCTGATTGGACAATTCGCCAGCGGTGCAGGCAAAAAAGCGGGCGAGTTTTACACACCGCAATCCGTTTCAACGATTTTAGCCAAGCTAGTGACCAGCCAAAAACGAAGCCTGAAAAATGCCTATGACCCGACTTGTGGTTCTGGCTCGCTATTATTGCGAGTGAAGCGGGAGGCTGGCAAAGTCGATAAGATTTTCGGGCAAGAAATGAACCGCACCACTTACAACCTTGCACGAATGAATATGATTTTGCACGGTGTTCACTATGCGGATTTTGACATTAAGCACGAAGACACCTTAGAAAATCCACAACATAAAGAAATGCGGTTTGATGCGATTGTCGCTAATCCACCATTTTCGACCAATTGGAGTGCCAGCCCGCTGTTTATGAATGACGACCGTTTTAGTCAATACGGACGACTTGCACCAAGCACCAAGGCTGATTTTGCTTTCGTGCAACATATGATTGCTCAATTAGCAGAAGACGGAACGATTGCGGTTGTATTGCCCCACGGTGTTTTATTCCGTGGCGGAGCAGAAGGCGAAATTCGCAAATACATTATCGAACAGCAAAACTATCTCGATGCGGTAATCGGTCTTCCGGCGAATGTTTTCTATGGTGCGGCTATTCCTACTTGTATTCTTGTCATTAAGAAATGCAGAAAAACACCTGATGACATTTTATTTATTGATGCAAGCCAACATTTTGAAAAAGTTAAAACTCAGAATGTGCTTCGTCCTGAGCATATCAATAAAATCATTGAGAGTTACAAAGCAAGAAAGAACGAAGACAAATATAGCTTTGTTGCCCCGCTATCTCAGGTTCGTGAAAACGAATACAACCTAAATATTCCGCGATATGTAGATAGCTTCGAAGCAGAAGCAACGATAGACCTCGATTTGATTGCAGAAAAACTGCAAGCGATTGAAGCGAAGGGCTTAGAAACAGACAAGACCATTGCTTCATTTTGCACCCAGCTTGGCATAACTTCGCCGTTCACGGCAAAGGTGAATTGAAATGGCCGTGCCTGAGTTAAGGTTTAAGGACGAGAACGGGCGGGATTATCCTGAGTGGGAAGAGAAGACATTGGGGAATGCTCTTTCGATTGGTAGCGGAAAAGATTACAAACACCTGTCAAATGGCGATATTCCAGTTTATGGCACTGGCGGTTATATGCTATCCGTAGATAAATATTTGTACGATGGTGAAAGTGTTTGTATTGGCAGAAAAGGGACTATCGATAAGCCTAAGTTATTAACTGGTAAGTTTTGGACCGTCGATACTCTTTTTTATACCCATTCATTTAATGACTGTATCCCTAAGTTCATTTATGCGACTTTTTTAACGATAGATTGGAAAAACCATAACGAAGCTTCGGGTGTTCCAAGCTTGTCTAAATCTACAATTGAAAAAATTGAAATTTCCTTACCCTCACTCCCCGAACAAACCAAAATCGCCAACTTCCTCACCGCCGTTGACGATAAAATAAGCCAGCTAACCGAAAAGATTGAGCTAATTACTCAATATAAACAAGGGGTTATGCAAAGTATTTTCAGCCAAGAAATCCGGTTTAAGGACGAGGGTGGGCGGGATTATCCTGAGTGGGATTATGTTGAATTGAACACCATAGCGGTTAAGGTCAACAAAAAAAATAAAGGCTTAAATCTAAATAATGTATTAACCAATTCTGCAATACAAGGAGTGGTGAGCCAGTCAGATTATTTTGAACGGGATATTGCTAATCAAGACAATCTGGGAGGCTATTACATAGTTGAAAATGACGATTTTGTTTATAACCCTCGCATATCGTCGAATGCACTAGTTGGACCACTCAAGAGAAATAATTTGGTGGCGGGAGTAATGTCGCCGTTGTATACAGTCTTCCGATTTAATACGGGAGTATTAACTTATTTTGAACAATACTTCCAAACAAATCATTGGCACGATTATATGAAAAGTGTTTCGAATTCTGGTGCTCGACACGACAGAATGAATATTACAAATGAAAGTTTTTTTGGTTTGCCAGTTCCGTACCCGTGCAAAGCCGAGCAAACCAAAATCGCCAACTTCCTCACCGCCTTTGACGACAAAATCAGCCAAGTCAAAGACGAACTCTCAACCGCCAAGGATTACAAACAGGGCTTGTTACAAAAGCTCTTTGTTTAGCCAATACGATGAATACTCAATCTGAATATGCCCTCGAAGAAACTTTGCTCAATCAGCTTGAAGAGCTGGGTTTTGAGCGAGTGCAGATTGAGGACGAATCGGCAATGCTGGCGAATCTGAAACGACAGCTTGAAATTCATAACGGTAATATCAGCCTCACGGACAAAGAGTTTGAGCGAGTGCTTCACCATTTAAACACCGGAACCTTGGTTGACCGTGCGAAGATTTTACGAGACAAATTTGCCTTAAAACGAGAGGCGGTTGCAGGGCAATCCGCCGACACGATTTATCTGACTTTTCTGAATTGTGACGATTGGTGTACGAATGAGTTTCAAGTCACCCACCAAATTAGTATCGAGGGCAAACGGAAGAATCGCTACGATGTAACTATCCTGATTAACGGCTTACCTTTGGTTCAAATAGAACTAAAACGGCGAGGGGCAGAACTTAAAGTTGCCTTCAATCAAATCAATCGCTATCAGCACGAAAGCTACGATGCGGGAGCGGGTTTGTTCCAATATGTGCAGTTGTTCATTATCAGCAATGGAGTGAATACCAAGTATTTTTCAAACAATAAATCACAGGCTTTTCAGCAGACTTTTTATTGGACTGACGAGCAGAATAATCGCATTGCTGACTTGAAGGATTTTGCCACCGTCTTTTTGAAGCCGTGCCATATTTCAAAAATGATTACTCATTACACGGTAATCACCGAAAGCGGAGTAATCAAAGTCCTTCGTCCTTATCAGTTCTATGCAACGGAAGCCCTTGTAGATAAGGTCAAGAACACCAATGACAATGCTTATATTTGGCATACCACGGGGTCGGGTAAAACACTCACTTCATTCAAGGCAAGCCAGATAATCACTCACTTGCCGAAGGTGCATAAAGTCTTATTCGTAGTGGATAGAAAAGACCTTGATTTTCAAACCGCACGGGAATTTAACGGCTTTTGCAAAGACAGTGTGGACAGTACAACCGACACTCGCAATTTGGTGAAACAATTGACTGACGATAGCACTAAGCTGATTGTCACCACCATTCAAAAGCTGAACAATGCGATTGTAAAAGAGCATTATCTCAATAAAATCAGCTACTTAAAAGATAAGAAGTTTGTCTTTATTTTCGACGAATGCCACCGTAGCCAGTTTGGTGACACACACCAAAACATTAAGAAGTTTTTTAGCAATGCTCAAATGTTTGGCTTCACCGGAACACCAATCTTTGCCGATAATGCGAATGCCAGCACAGGACAAAGCAAAACCACCAAAGATTTATTCGGTGAATGTCTGCATAAATATGTGATTGTGGATGCTATCAAGGATGAGAATGTCCTTCGTTTTTCCGTGGAATATGTCGGCAGGTATAAGAAAAAAGACACCTTGAATGAAATTGATATTGAAGTTGAAGACATTGACACCAAGGAGCTATTAGAAAGCCCTGTACGGCTTGGCAAAATTGCTGACTATATCCTCGCCTACCATAAACAGAAAACCAAAGCCCCCGACTTCACAGGTATGTTTTGTGTGAGCAACATTGAAACTTTGCACAAATACTATTCGCTGTTTAAAGAGAAGCAGGCGGGAGCGAATAAGCCGTTGAAAATCGCCACCATATTCAGCTATTCAGCCAATGAAGAAAACCCGCTGGCGAATGGGCTGATTGAAGAAGAGGCGGTTGATATTCCAAGCGAGGCGAAAATCAATCAGAACAGCCGTGACAAGCTGGACAGCTACATTGCTGACTACAACACCTTATTCGGCACGAATTACAGCACTAACGATAGCCAGTCGTTCTATAACTACTATCAGGACATTGCGAAGCGAGTTCGCACCGGTGAAGTTGATATTTTGCTGGTGGTGAATATGTTCCTGACGGGTTTTGATAGCCCGCGATTGAATACTTTGTATGTAGATAAAAACCTTAAATTTCATGGACTTGTACAAGCTTTTTCTCGCACGAACCGCATTATTAACGATAAAAAATCACAGGGCAATATTGTTTGTTTTCGTAATTTGAAAAAGGCGACTGACGAGGCGATTGCCCTGTTTTCAAATAAGAATGCCAAAGAAACGGTGTTGCTCGAACCCTACGAGGATTATGTAAAGCAATTTAACAAGGCAACTCGCGAGCTATTGGAAATCGTGCCAACGGTGAAGAGTGTGGACAGCCTGAAAGACGAGAAAGAACAACTTGCCTTCGTGACTAAGTTCCGCGAACTGTTGCGGTTAAAGAACATTCTTACCACCTTTGCCGACTTCGACGATGCAGACCTATCGTTAGAGCCTCAAAAGTTTGAGGACTACAAAAGCAAATACCTCGACATTCACGATAAGGTGAAAAAAGACACCTCGACAGAGAAGGCTTCAATCCTTGAAGATGTTGATTTTGAGTTGAGCTTGATTCGGCGGGACGAAATCAATGTTGCCTATATTCTCAATCTGCTGGTTCACCTGAAAAAACTGCCACCGGAAGAAGCGAAGAAACGGCAAAAAGAAATCATAGATATGATTGCGGGCGATATTCAGCTACGAAGTAAGCGAGCTTTAATTGAAGCCTTTATTGAAGAAAACTTGTCTAAGCTCAACCCGACAGACGATGTGCTAACCGAGTTTGAAAGCTATTGGTCAAAGCATAAAAAAGAAGCTTTTGCTCAATTGTGCCAAGCGGAAAAGATTGTCCCCGAAGAGCTTGAAAAGTTGTTGAACAATTACACCTTCGCCAACCGCTTACCCCGCGACCAAGAGATTGTGAGCTCGTTAGCTTTTAAACCAAAGGCATTAGAGCGGAAGCCAATCATTGAACGGATTGCAGGAAAGATTAAGGAATTCATTGATACCTTCATTGAAGGCATGGGCGGAACGGTTTAGCCCCCCAGCCGACATTCAAATTGCTTGTAATAAAACCACCGCCGATAAAGTCTTTTTTCAGGCTTAATTTCCACAGGCTTATTCATTACTGCAATCGCATTACTCAAACCTTCTGGGCGGGCATTAAAGTATCGGTTTAATTGTGACGAAGTTTTGTGACCGGAAATCTTCATAATGTTTTCGCGAGACATACCCGCTTCAACCATTCGGCTAATTGCTTCGTGCCGTGTTGAGTGGAAGGTGGCCGTTTCCATACCGGGTATGGTTTTGGCAATCTCTGTGAAGGCGGTTGTTAGTTTTAGCTCATTAAAATCTTCACCAAAAATCAAAGCATTTTCGTCTTCAATGTTCACCGCGAACTGCAATAACTCTCGAGCCCTATCAGTTAAAACGACTGCACGAGTGTAAGCCGCCGTTACTTCTTTCGTTGTTCGAAAATCAGTGGCGGTTACATAAACAGGTTTTGTGAAGTGCAAATCTTTCTTTTTCAGCCTTAAAATTTCACCCTGCCGCATTGCAGTTTCAATCGCAAATTCGGCGATAGTTGCATACATTTTTCGTTGTTTCGAAATCAGAGTTTCAACTTGCTTTTGCTTAATGCCTTCTTTCCCTTTGCAAGAAGCCAGACCTTGCAAGAGTAGCATTTGATTTTCTCGGCTAATGCGAATATCCACCTCGCGAGAGCCGTTAGGTTTTCTGTTCGCGGGAATTCGCTTTATTGGATTGATAAGGTCTTCGTGCTCAATCATTAACCATTCAAACAAATTCGAAATGACTTGAAGCTCGTGCTTGATTGTTTGTTCAGCAATTGGTTTGCCGGAACGGTTATTATCTTTTCTCCGGTCATTCACATAGCTCATAAAAACTTTGTAGGACAATTGCGGCAAAGAGTATTCGCCGTATTTCGACTCTTTCCATTTATTCAATCTGTTTATGTCGTCGCCTTTTGAAATCTTTTCGAGCTTACTGAGTTTTTGAGTAATGTAGTCTTCAATCGCGGTTTTGAGCAAAATCTCATTGCAACTCACCTCTTTAACTTTACTTTTTAATATCTCAGTTTCAAATTCAGCTATCCAATCTTTAGCTTCTCTTTCACTTTTAAAAGTTGAAGTTTTGCGAACAACCTTACCCGTAATTGGGTCTGTTCGTTTTGCCTGAGCCTCAAATGACTTACTCTTTTTACCTGCTCGTACAACGACTGTACCCATTCACTTAATCCCCAAAAATATTCGACAGACTGGAAAAGACTGGAATATTATAGAGGCTTAAATTAAAATAATCAATAAATACAACTATTTAAACTATTACCTGCTATGTCAAAAAAATGGACTTTTAATCCGTTGGTCGCGAGTTCGAATCTCGCTCGTCCCACCAATAAAATCAAAGACTTAGCGCGTAACTGCCTAGGTCTTTTTTTTGATGGGGCATTGGTGGGACAGTTAAAAAAACACCTGCCTATTCAGTCGCCATATTTATTGCGCCATTGATTATTAGCAAAGGTCGCTATTGCGAACGGCGAACCCTAATCAAACCCTACTCGGCAACAATGTAACGCCACTGCCTCCCAAAACGAACTGGATTACCCCCGAAATTTAAGGGGTGACAAGCTAAAAATTGACCTTGTTACCCCTTGATTGTCGCATTAAAAAAAGAAACGCTTTCAATTGCTTGTATTTGTTAGCTAAATTATTTTAGATTAACGGCCTGTATACCTCGCGCGCGCCATGGCAGATTTGAGCCCAAAATCATTTTTTGCATTGAAGATTGGATAGCACGAGAAAGACGACTAGAGGTTTTTTTTACCGCCAATGCCCCCGAATCGGTCAATCGGAGTTACGCAAAAGCGCTAAAAATCGGCGATTATTTCCGAATGATGAAGCGCTTCTTTTTGGCACTGAAAACAACAGTAATAAATGATCTATGCCGATTTAGAGTTTGGAAGGACGCACTCAATCTGTTTATTGTTCAAGGACGGAATGCCTCATTTGTAAAATCTACATTGACACAAAAGTCTGGACGCCCACTAGACCGTGGCTGCTAAAGGATAAAGCCCAACCGCGTCACTGCGCGAGTCGAAGCACCCAAGGTTGATGTGTCTTTGGCAAAACGAGATTTAGCCGTCACGCCGGCCTTAAAAAAGTGTCTCCTTAAAACTGCTCGTCCTCGCGCAGATATCGCCACTGCCCAACTGGTAATTCGCTCAATTTAATTTTGCCAATGCGCACGCGTTTTAGACCAGTCACTTTCAAGCCAACCATTTCGCACATCCGCCGAATCTGGCGTTTTTTGCCTTCGATTAACACAAAGCGCAATTGATCTTCGTTTTGCCAAGTCACTTTGGCAGGCTTGAGTTTCTGACCATCCAGCGACAAGCCATGATTTAACATTTGCAAGCCGTTGCCGGCTAATTGACCAACTACGCGCACTAGATATTCTTTATCCACTGGCGAAGTTGCGCCGATCAACTGCTTTGCAACCCGACCATCCTGTGTCAATACTAGCAAGCCTTGCGAATCAATATCTAAGCGTCCGGCGGGGGCGAGCCCGCGCAAATGCAAAGCGCTAAAGCGAACTGGCAAGTTATCTTTTTCCCACCGTGCTTCCGGTTTGATTAGCACCACGGCAGGTTGATGACCGTCCTCTGCTTGCCCAGAAACATAGCCAATTGGCTTATTCAGTAGGATGGTCATGCGCTTTTCTTGCTGATTTTGCGCGGATTTATTCAGGGTAATTTTTTGATTAATTGCGACTTTAGTGCCCAGCTCACTGACGGGTTTGCCGTCCACCAGCACCCAGCCCTTTTCAATATAACCATCTGCCTCACGCCGCGAGCACAGACCTTGCATTGACATCAGTTTTGAAAGCCGTACTTTTTCCATTTTAAAATTTACCCAATAAAATCAATTAGTTACAAATTATATTTCCGAAAAATCATTTACAATCCAAGCTATTTTCAGGCAGAAAAAAAGCCGGCCTGAGCCGGCTTCTTTCAAAACGCTACAGAATTATTTCAAAGCCAAAATGAATTCAACCAATGATTTGATATCAGCTTGTTTCTTACCTGCTGGATCTTGTGCTGGCATTGGCATTGAACCCCAAACACCTGCGCCGCCTTTAGAAATTTTAGCGATTAGCTTCGCTTCTGCATCAGCTTGACCTTGATATTTCTTAGCAACTGCAGACCAAGCTGGACCGACTACCTTTTTGTCAATTGCGTGGCAAGCTGTGCAATTGTTTTTCTTTGCCACAGGAGGCATATCCGTTGCCATTGCAGAACCAGCAACCATCAAACCCGCTGCAACCATCATGCTCACTAAAACAGATTTCATATTCTTTCCCTCTATATTGAACATCAAATAAAAAATGGGTTTTAAGCCCGAGTGCATTCTAAACAACTCCACAGACTTTGCAAATAGTCTTCAATCTGCGGTGTCACAATAACGCAAGACTGAAACTTTGGTTGACTTGACACGCGGCGAAAGCTGATTTATTTCACTGGCGATTTTTAAGCACGCTTAAGTATAAAAAGTTCTTTGTAGTCATATACTTACAAAATTTTAGCGGTCGTTTCCGTGTTCTTCCAGCCAGGTAATTAGCTTTTTCCATTCGTTAATATCCTGCGCGGCAAGGTGCGCCGGTAAATCAAAAATGCTTTTGCCTTCAAACGCGGCGTTGACGTAAATTTTTGCTTCGCGCAGATAAGCTAGAACCGGCAAATCAAGTTGGGTTAAAAAGGTTTCCAGCGTCAGTGCTGCGCGTGTCCGTGGCGCCATGCGCATTCCAATCACGCCGATTTCAATTCGACCTTTACGGGCAATCTTAAGCTGGCTTAGCGCAGCCAAGAAATCTTGGCTGGCCTGAATATCAAACAGCGATGGCGCAATTGGCACCAGCACTTTTTGCACCAATTTGAGCGCGCGTTCCAAATTTTTACCTTGCAAACCGGCTGGAGAATCAATCAAAAAAATATCAGATTGAGCCGATCTTTTGGATTCGTCTTTCCTGGTTTCGCCTGTTAACGGCCAAATAATCGGTAAGCTGCTGCTGCGCTGGTTGAGCCACAAATTTGCAGATTGTTGCCGATCTAAATCCAGCAGACTGACTTGCTTGCCCATCGAGGCGAAATAACCAGCAATGTTGATGCTTAAGGTGGTTTTCCCGCTGCCACCTTTAGGGTTGGCGACCAGAATGGCTTGCCTCATTTTTCAATGAGGGACACATCGCGAACTGCGCCTTGATCCGCTGAAGTCACCATGGCTGCATACGCGCGTAACGCCGCTGAGACGTTGCGTTGCCGGATTTCAGTCGGTTTCCATGCTTGTTTATTTTTGGCTTCCATGGCGTTGCGTCGCGCAGCCAACTCTGCATCGCCAATGCTTAAGTTTATGATTCTATTAGGAATATCAATTTCGATTATGTCGCCTTCTTCGACTAGTCCAATCGCTCCGCCTTGGGCTGCTTCTGGTGAAACGTGACCAATACTCAAACCCGAGGTGCCGCCGGAGAATCGCCCATCGGTGAGCAGAGCACAGACTTTGCCTAGTCCTTTGGATTTTAAATACGAAGTCGGATAGAGCATTTCCTGCATTCCAGGACCGCCGCGTGGGCCTTCATACCGAATCACCACCACGTCGCCGGCGCTGATCTCATCCGCCAAAATAGCGGCCACAGAAGCATCTTGGCTTTCAAAAACGCGGGCACGTCCTTTGAATCGGTGAATACTCTCGTCCACCCCAGCCGTTTTTACGACGCAGCCATCCAGCGCCAGATTGCCGTGCAACACCGCGAGTCCGCCATCTTTGGAATAGGCATGAGCGGCATCACGAATGCAGCCGTGTGTGCGGTCAACGTCGAGCTCGGGATAAAGCATGGATTGCGAAAAAGCCAACGTGGTGACGATGCCGCCGGGTGCAGCACGGAAAAACTGACGCACCGCCGCATCTTGACTCTGGATGATGTCCCAATGTTGTAAGCCTTCGCGCAGGGTTTGACTATGTACAGTGCGCACTTCGCTATGCAGCAAACCGGCGCGGTCTAGCTCACCCAAAATGGCCGGAATACCTCCCGCGCGGTGCACTTCTTCCAAATGGTATTCGGACGAAGGTGCAACTTTGCACAGCGTGGGCACGTTGCGCGACAGGCGATCCATATCCTTCATGGTGAAATCTACGCCGGCTTCATGCGCAATCGCCAGTAAATGCAGCACGGTATTGGTGGATCCGCCCATGGCGATGTCAAGGGTCATGGCGTTTTCAAACGCGGCTAAGGTGGCAATGCTGCGCGGCAATACCGACTTATCTCCTTGATTATAATAAGATTTACATAATTCAACTACGGTGCGTCCGGCGCGCAAAAACAGCTGCTTGCGTTCGGCGTGGGTTGCCACCAGTGAACCATTGCCAGGCAGCGACAAGCCCAGTGCTTCGGTTAAACAATTCATGGAATTGGCGGTGAACATGCCGGAGCACGAACCGCAAGTGGGGCAAGCAGAACGCTCAATCGCGTCCACTTCCGCATCGGAAATGTGGCTATCGGCAGCGGCGACCATCGCATCCACCAAATCCAACCCCTTGGAATGGCCTTGCCAATTTACTTTGCCTGCTTCCATCGGGCCACCGGACACAAACACCACCGGAATATTCAGCCGCATCGCGGCCATCAACATCCCCGGCGTGATTTTGTCGCAATTAGAGATGCACACCAGCGCATCGGCGCAATGGGCGTTGCACATATATTCCACAGAATCAGCAATCAAATCGCGACTAGGTAACGAATACAACATGCCGTCGTGCCCCATCGCGATGCCGTCATCCACCGCTATCGTATTGAATTCTTTGGCAATTCCACCTGATTTTTCAATCTCGCGCGCCACCATTTGCCCTAAATCTTTCAGATGCACGTGCCCCGGCACAAACTGGGTAAATGAGTTGGCAATGGCGATAATCGGCTTGCCAAAATCGGCATCGGTCATGCCAGTGGCGCGCCATAAAGAACGTGCACCCGCCATGTTGCGTCCGTGGGTAGAGGTTCGTGAACGATAGTGATTCATAGTAAAAATCCTGTTGAGTTAAATAAAATGCGGTAAGTTTGGGCAACGTCGATGGGGGTTTTTAACCGCTATTGACAATGCAAAAAGCGTGGTTATGGCGGAGTTTGCACCTTTGGGTGTGGTGATAGTTTATTAAAAAATCGTTTATAATCATGTAGTTAGCCTAGTTAACTGAGTGGGCTTAAAGTTTGGTTTGGCGCAAAATATAAACTTAAAACGTGCGCAGCAATACGTTTGCCTTGCTGGGGGGAAGACGATAGCAGTACGGGCAACGAGCTGGATGAGCGTCATTATTCGCTGCGAAAACCTTGCGGTACCGTTTAAGTATTTAAGGTCATTTGCTGTAAAAGCTGGTCTGCTGTTTCGGATAATAAGCCCACACTCAGGGTGCCAATACACTGTTCTGCCATTTCAATGCCGTGCAGAATCGTCGGGCGATCCGCCTCAATAATTTCCCAAATATCACTGGCATCGCCGGCGTCGCGCACCGTATGCAAAATTGCCAACGCCGCATCCAAGGCTTCAACGGCATTTAAAATCGGCGTGTTGTGACACACTAAAGCGGTACGCACCACTGAAAGCGCGGCAGCGAGACGACCAAATGCATTGACATTAAAGCGCCCTAAGCAGGCGGCTTGATAGGCGGCGTGCATATCCATGGCATATCTGTTTTTAAGCCCCGCCGTAACAGGAACATGTAATTTTTTCTTCTTTTTCATGGCAGGGAATGGTGAGGTTAAATAATCATTATCTCTTTGATAATAAAGGCTTAAATCCAAGCACTGCTTTGAGTTTTTCGGCAGCGGCACGGGCTTGCGCTTCGTTGGCATATGGGCCTAATTGCACCCGCGCTAGGCCACCTTTGTTGAAAATACTCAGTGGGCGTTCGTTCTTATCCAGCTTGTCGCGCAGACTGACCATCATGCTTTCAGCCCCTGTCGGCGCTTTAAACGCCCCTAATTGCAAATAGATCGTGCCAACCAATTTGCTCGGCGTTGGCGTTGCCACAACACTTTCTCCTAAGGTGACGGTGACGGTGGGCGCTTTAGCAACGGGCGGTGGCGTGATCACAACTGCTTGAACGGGTGCCGCAACAGGTGCTGATTCGACTGACAAGGGTTCGGTGGTGACAGCGCTGGCAAGGTTGGTGCTGACCGAAAGTGAGGCGGAATCGTAGGCATTGAGACTTTCGACCTCAACTTCTGCGCTGCCATTTTCGATGATGCGTAATTTATATGCGGCGGTGTAGGAAAGATCAATGATGCGACCATGTAAAAAAGGTCCGCGATCATTCACTCGAACAATTACTGATTTGTTGTTTGCTAGATTGGTGACGCGCGCATAACTGGGAATCGGTAGCGTAGGATGCGCTGCGGTCATGGCATACATATTGTAAATTTCACCGGTCGAGGTCGGCTGTCCGTGAAATTTTTTGCCGTACCAAGAGGCGGTACCACGCTCTTTATAATTGCCTGGCACTTCTAAAGGCACGTAATTATTGCCTAGCACGGCATAAGGGCGATTTGCCATACGGTTTAAGGGTTCGGCTCTAGGGATTACGTCCGGTGTGTCATCTAAATTGTCAGGAACAACGGTATCGGGTCCGTCGCCAGGCAAATACGCGCCGCGCGTCGTGGTGGGAGCAACTCCGGAAGCCGCGTCAAGCTGCGGGCTGGCGCTGGATGGGTTAGCCGATGTAATCGGTGGCGCGCTGGGTTGCGGTTCAACTGCTGGCACATTCACGGCGACGGGAACAGGGATGGCAATCGGTTTCAACGCTGGCGCTACCACTGCCGCTTGGTTGGTGGTAGCGCCAGGGTCTAAATCGACAATCGGCGCCGATTTGGTCAGCGTCAGAGGCGTGTCGGATGCAGCAGCGCAGCCAGTTAAGCTGAGCGTAGCGAAGGCAATTAGGATAAAGTGCTTGTTCATTTTAATTCCTTAGGTTTTAACTAATTGTTTATGCGTATGAATACTCATTAGCATACCAAATCCGAGCAGCAGTGTGAGCATTGACGTGCCACCATAACTGACCAACGGTAACGGCACGCCCACCACGGGCAAGATGCCGCTGACCATGCCCATGTTGACAAAAGCATAGGTAAAAAAGGTCAGGGTAATGCTGCCCGCCATCAGGCGCGTGAAATAAGTGGATGCATTCGCGGTAATAATAAAGCCGCGACCGATCACAAAAACATACATTGCCAGCAAGATTAAATTACCCGTAAAGCCAAATTCTTCAGACCAAACTGCAAAAATAAAATCAGTGGTGCGTTCCGGTAAAAAATCCAAATGCGTTTGCGTTCCGTTTAAATACCCTTTGCCAAATAAGCCGCCAGAACCGACAGCAATCATGCCTTGAATGGTGTGATAACCTTTGCCCAGTGCATCTTGCGAGGGATCAAAAAGCATCAAAATGCGATGGCGCTGATAATCATGCAACATTGACCACATAAAAGGCGCACTGGCGGCTGCGGCAATCGCCATGCCAATCATCACACGCCAACTTAGCCCAGCTAAAAACAAGACATAAAATCCGCTGGCGCTAATCAGCAAGGCCGTTCCCAAATCAGGTTGACGGGCAATTAAAGCTACCGGCATTAAGAGGAGCAAGGCGGCGATAAAGTAATTTTTCAGCGTTAGCGTGGCTTCGTGTTTTTCAAAGTACCACGCCATCATTAGCGGCACGGCAATTTTCATTAACTCAGACGGTTGAATGGTAGCGATGCCAATGTTTAACCAGCGGCGCGCGCCGTGGCTAATGTCACCAACCAAGGCCACGCCTAGCAGCAAAATCATGCCCAGCAGATATATCGGTACGGCGCTGCGAATTAAATAATGCAACGGCATATTCGCCACAACCCACAAAGCAAGAAATGCCGCTAATATATTGATTAATTGACTAAAAACGCGCATCCAATTGCCATCGGTTGCGCTGTATAAAATAAACAGGCTGACCATCATCAACAGTCCGATTGCGCTCAGCAATACCAAATCGAGGTGTTCGGTAAACCGGCGCAAGAGTTCGCGACGATGTAACACCGGATTGCGAATGAGTTCAATCATGATCCGTTTCCGGTTCGGTTGCGGCGGGCGCACTCACCGGTTTGGGGAGTTTACCCAACAGATAATAGTCCAATACTTTGCGCGCTATCGGAGCTGCGACCGAGCCACCGTGTCCGCCATTTTCAGCTAACACAGCAATTGCAATACGTGGCTTATCGGCGGGTGCGAAGACTAAAAACCAAGCATGGTCGCGATTGTATTCAGACAGTTTTGAGGCGTCATAACTTTCGCCTTGTTTCATGCCAACCACTTGCGCAGTCCCAGTTTTACCCGCCAAGCGATATTCTGCGCCAGCGCTTGCACTTGCGGCGGTGCCGCCGGGTTGCGTCACCGCTTCCATGGCACGTTTTACTAAGTCAATATCTTGCGGCAGCATCGGCACAACGGGGTTGGCCTGCGGTTGGAACAGGGGAGAATTTTGGTTATGTCTTTGAATTTGTTTAATAAAATGCGGACGATAACCATGACCATCATTCGCCAAAGTGGCGGTGGCAGCAGCAAGTTGCAACGGAGTCGCCAACATATACCCTTGTCCGATGCCTGCTGAAACGGTGTCGCCTGCGTACCAAAGTTGCTTGTGTCGCTTCATTTTCCAAGCGGTAGAAGGCAGTAAGCCCGACGATTCTCCTTCCATATCAATGCCTGTTTTCTTCCCAAAACCGAACAGGTCTAAATAATCGTGCATTCGATCAATGCCGAGTTCAACCGCTAAGCCGTAGTAATAAGTATCACAGGAAATGACAATCGATTTATACATATCAACCGTGCCATGGCCGCCTTTTTTCCAGTCACGATAATGGTGAGCATTGCCTGCTAACGTGAAAAACCCTGGGTCGCTGATGGTGCGCGAAGGATCGCGCGATTGGTAATGCAGTCCGGTCAACGCCATAAAAGGTTTAATTGTCGAGCCCAAAGGATATTGCCCGCGCAAAGGGCGGTTATTCAGCGGTACGTCGGGTGAATTATTCAAAGCTTCCCAGTTTTCTGAATCAATGCCATCGACAAACAAATTAGGATCGTAACCGGGTTTACTGACAAACGCTAAGACATCGCCGTTGTTCGGATCAATCGCCACTAACGCACCTCGAAAGCTGCCAAAAGCTTGTTCGGCAATTTCTTGCAGTTTGGCATCTAAAGTCAGCACTAAGGTATTACCGGATTGCGGTGCGCTGCGCGACAGTGCGCGTACTGCGCGTCCGCCTGAATCGACTTCAACTTGATCAAAACCGGTGGTGCCATGCAGCTCCGCTTCATAACTTTGTTCTAGTCCGGTTTTACCGATGTAATCTGAGCCAATATAATTTGAAGCAGTTTCATTTTCTTCGAGTTGCTGCATGTCATGTTCGTTAATCCGTCCAATATAGCCAATAAGATGTGAAGTTCCTTCGCCATAAGGATATTCACGAAATAGCCGCGCTTTAATTTCAACCCCTGGAAAGCGATAACTTTGCGCCGCAAATCGCGCAACTTCGGTATCGTTTAAACGATTACGGATCGGCAGGGTTTCTAAGTTACGACTTTCCGCCATTAACTTACGAAAACGCTTTAAATCCTTAGGTTGAATGTCAATGATGACCGACAGTTCAGCGATAGTTTGCGCTAAGTTTTCCACTTTACGCGTGGCAATTTCTAAGGTGTAGGCAGAGTAATTTCGCGCCAGAATAATGCCATTTCGGTCAACAATTAAACCGCGATTAGGGACAACCGGCACGACGGCAATGCGATTGCTTTCCGCCATAGTCTGGAAATAATCATGACGCACCCATTGCAAATAAAAAAAGCGCCCAAGCAAGATCAGCAACATGATCAAGACGAAAACCAAGCTTAAGACTAAACGCAGGCGGAAATAATAAATTTCCTGCTGATGATTTTTTAGCTCAATCGGGTGAATCATAAATCGTTCGGTCTAGAATGAGGTTGACGTAGGTTTTGCATCAGCAAAGTGAGCGGAATCCACAGTGCAGCGGTGCTCATGCAGCCTAAGAAATATGACCATGCTATGAAGCTGTTTAATTTCCATTGCAGCAAGGCATAAACAATGTAACTTACTGATAATAAAGGGAAAATTTGCATTGCTTGTTGGCGCAAATCAAACATTTGAATTCGGCGATGCAGCACCGTGCCGCCAAAAGCTAAGACGGCATACGCTAAAGCGTGCTGACCAAATAAGCTGGCATCGGCGACATCGGCAATCATACCCACGCCCCAGGCGATACCAATGCTGACGCGATATGGTTTGTGCGCGCACCAATACAATAAAATCAAGGCGACAAAATCAGGACGAATAGCGAGCATCCAGCCATGCCACGGTAGCCAATTTAAAAGCAGGGCAATGAAAACGGTCAGAGCGATAAATAATTTGCTTGCCGGCAGGAAAAATTCTTGGTCTCTGGCTAGGGTTTTATTCATGGCGTGACCTGATGCAAGCTATATTTTGATTTTTCAGCCGCCGTTTCTTCGACTGGCGGCAAAACGGGAATCGGGGTTGCACCCACGATTAATAAATGACGATTGCGTTCAACGCCCGCCAGCGGAACACAGGCAATGCGCGAAAACGGATAGGCTGGATCACGCTCAATTTTGATAATTTTTGCCACCGGCAACCCGCTAGGATATAAGCCATCAATGCCAGAGGTGACCAGTACGTCGCCATTTTGAATATCGGCACTGATCGGGATATAGCGCAAAGTCAGTTCATTTATGTCGCCAGAACCAAACACCACGGCGCGCAAGCCATTGCGTTCCACTTGCACGGGGACGGCATGATTTTTATCGGTAAGCAAGGTGACTTCAGCTAGCCAAGGGTAAACGCGGGTGACTTGCCCGACCACACCGGTATCGTCAATTACGACCTGCCCTTTTTCAACTTTATCTTGTATCCCTTTGTTTACAAAGAGTTTTCTTTTAAATAAGTCACGTTCAACCGCGACAATTTCAGCCAGTTGCATCGGGTAATTCACTCGTTTTGTTATCGCCCATAACTGATGTAAACGCGCGTTTTCATATTGAACATCTTTAAGCGCATTTAGCTGCGCGGCATCTTGGATACGTTGATTTCTTAACTGGGCATTTTCTTGCGTTAAATGAGTTTGGGTTTGAAAATAATCGCCCATGCCGTGCCAAATAACGGCAGGCAAAGTGGTGAGGCGTTGTAAGGGATAAATGAGCACCGACACCACCTGACGCATCGGCTCAAGATAATTAAAACGCGCGTCAACCAGGATTAAAGCAAGCGATAGCGTAACAAAAAAAACCAAGCGCATTGCCGCACTTGGTCCACGATTAAAAAAACGGAAAGATTGAGTGTTATCCAACGGAGAAGCTTATTCAGTGGCGAAAATGCTACTGAATTTATCCATACGATCGAGCGCTTTGCCAGAACCACGAACCACGCAGGTTAAAGGATCATCAGCAATCACCACGGGCAAACCGGTTTCTTCCATTAACAGGCGATCTAAATCTCGCAACAGCGCACCACCACCGGTTAGTACCATGCCTTTGCTGGCAATATCGGCGCCTAATTCTGGCGGGGTTTGTTCTAAGGCGGTCTTGACGGCGCTGACAATGCTGTTCAGCGGATCGGTCAAGGCTTCCAAAATTTCGTTGCTGGAAATGGTAAAGCTGCGCGGCACGCCTTCTGCCAAGTTACGGCCGTTGACTTCCATTTCGCGGACTTCGCTACCCGGAAACGCCGAACCAATTTCTTTTTTAATCATTTCGGCAGTGGTCTCGCCAATTAACATGCCGTAGTTACGGCGAATGTAATTAATAATCGCCTCATCAAACTTGTCGCCACCCACGCGCACCGAGCCGGAATACACCGCGCCACCCAGTGAAATCACCCCGACTTCGGTGGTGCCGCCGCCGATATCCACCACCATTGAGCCGGTCGCTTCTTCCACCGGCAAATCTGCGCCGATTGCCGCCGCCATTGGCTCTTCAATCAACTCAACGCGTCGCGCACCCGCACCAAAAGCGGATTCACGAATCGCGCGTCGTTCCACTTGGGTTGAACCACACGGCACGCAAATCACAATGCGCGGACTTGGCGTAAAGATACTGGCTTTGTGAACACGGCGAATAAATTGCTTTAGCATTTGTTCGGTCACCGTAAAATCGGCAATCACACCATCTTTCATCGGACGAATCGCGGTAATGTTGCCCGGTGTGCGCCCGAGCATTTGTTTGGCTGCCAAGCCTACTTGTTGAATCACTTTTTTACCGTTTGGCCCGCCTTCTTGCCGAATGGCAACCACGGAAGGCTCGTTGAGCACAATGCCTTGACCACGTGCCCAAATCAGGGTGTTGGCAGTACCGAGGTCAATCGCCAAATCATTCGAAAAATAACCATTAAAATAATTCAACATATCTAAGCCTTAAAATTTGAGAAGTGGTGCGCTGATAAAGGTGTTTATGATAACCTATTACCATCATTTAGATAAAGCCTTCCACTATGTCCTTAACCATCACTGATGTTCAAAAAGTCGCCAGACTCGCTCGTTTAGCGATGACCGCACCCGAAATTCAACTCGCGCAAACGCAACTTTCCACCATTTTTGGCTTAATTGCCGAGATGCAAGCGGTTGATACCAAAGGGATTATCCCGATGTCACACAGCCAAGAACTGAGCCAACGCTTACGTCCAGACACCGTCACCGAAAGCAATCAACGCGAGGCTTTTCAAGCCCTTGCGCCGCAGGTGGAGGCGGGTTTATATCTTGTTCCGCAAGTGATTGAATAAAGAAAGGAAAAGGGAAACGAAATCAGCACAAAGGCGACGTGAAGTGTTTGCTGACCCTCGTAATGTATCGTTTTCCTTCAAAAAATGATCAACGCAACTCTTAAACACATGGGCGACGCTTTGCGCGCCAAAAAAATTTCCAGCGCGGAATTGACCCAGCTTTACCTAGGCCGAATCGCGCAACACAATCCGACGCTCAATGCCTTCATTACCTTGAATGCTGAACGTAGTTTGCAGCAAGCGCGGCTGGCAGATGACGCATTGGCGGCAGGAAACGCGGTAGCGTTAACAGGAATTCCATTGGCGCAAAAAGATATTTTCTGCGCCAAAGATTGGCGCACCACGTGCGGCTCAAAAATGCTGGAAAACTTTATCGCACCTTACGATGCACATGTAATATCTCAATTTAATCAAGCACTTGCAATCAATCTCGGCAAAACCAATATGGACGAATTTGCCATGGGTTCGTCGAATGAAACCTCGTATTTTGGTGCGGTGAAAAACCCGTGGGATACGGCGCGCGTGCCCGGCGGTTCATCCGGTGGCACGGCTGCCGCCGTTGCTGCACGTTTGTGTGCTGCCGCAACCGGCACAGATACTGGCGGCTCGATTCGCCAACCGGCAGCCTTGTGCGGAATTTCTGGATTAAAGCCGACTTACGGCGTTGTCTCTCGCTACGGCATGATTGCGTTTGCTTCCAGCTTGGATCAAGCCGGGCCAATGGCGCGAAGTGCAGAAGATTTGGCTTTGTTACTGAATGTGATGGCGGGATTTGATGAGCGTGATTCCACCAGTTTGCAGCGCGAAAAAGAAGATTACACCCGCGCTTTAAATCAACCTTTAGCGGGGTTGCGCATTGGCCTGCCGAAAGAATTTTTTGCCGCAGGATTGGATGCTGATGTCGCGCAGGCGGTATCCGCCGCGATTGCAGAATATGTGAAATTAGGCGCAAAAATCGTCGAAATCAGTCTGCCCAATACCCAGTTATCCATTCCGGTTTATTACGTCCTTGCGCCTGCCGAAGCCTCCAGCAATTTGTCGCGCTTTGATGGTGTGCGTTATGGTTATCGGGCGCCGGAATATGACGACCTCGCCGATATGTACGAAAAAAGTCGCGCGCAAGGTTTTGGCGCGGAAGTGAAACGCCGCATCATGATTGGCACTTACGTGCTGTCGCATGGTTATTACGATGCGTATTACCTGCAAGCGCAAAAAATTCGCCGACTAATTGCGCAGGATTTCACCGAAGCCTATCAACATTGCGATGTGATTATGGGGCCGACGTCACCTTCTACCGCCTTTAAGTTAGGCGAAAAAGGGGATGATCCGGTGCAAATGTATTTGTCGGATATTTACACCATCGCAGTCAACCTCGCCGGATTGCCCGGCATGTCGATTCCGTGCGGTTTCGGTGCCAACAGTATGCCGGTGGGACTGCAAATTATCGGCAATTATTTCGACGAAGCGCGCATGTTAAATGTGGCGCATCAATATCAACAAGTGACGGACTGGCATCAACGTTCGCCTGAAGGTTTGTAAGGAAAACTCATGACTTGGGAAATCGTTATCGGGCTGGAAATTCATACTCAGCTTTCAACCAATACCAAAATTTTTTCCGGCGCATCCACCGCGTTTGGAGCAGAACCCAACACGCAAGCCGATGCGGTGAGTATCGCGCTGCCGGGTGTATTGCCCGTGCTAAACATTGGCGCGGTGGAACGGGCGATTAAATTTGGGCTAGCCGTCGGCGCGCACATCGCACCCCGTTCGGTGTTCGCGCGCAAAAATTATTTTTATCCTGACTTGCCCAAAGGCTACCAAATTAGCCAGATGGATTTGCCTGTGGTTGGCGCGGGTGCGCTGACAATTCAGGTTGAGCCGTTGTCGGGTAATGCGACCGCTTACGAAAAAGTGGTGCGAATCACTCGTGCGCATTTGGAAGAGGATGCGGGCAAATCAGTGCATGGCGAATCGCAAGGCGTGACGGGCATTGACCTGAATCGCGCCGGAACGCCGTTGCTGGAAATTGTTTCTGAGCCGGATATGTGCAGTGCCGCCGAAGCCGTTGCTTATGCCAAAACGTTGCATTCTTTGGTGCGCTGGATTGGTATTTGCGATGGCAATATGCAGGAAGGCTCGTTTCGCTGTGACGTAAATGTATCTGTGCGCAAACCGGGGGCGCCGCTAGGAACGCGCCGTGAAATTAAGAATTTGAACTCATTCCGCTTTATGCAGCAAGCCATTGATTATGAAGTGCAATATCAAATCGACACCTTGGAAAGTGGCGGCAAAATTCAGCAAGCCACGGTGTTGTTTAACCCCGATACTGGCGAAACAAAATCCATGCGCAGCAAAGAAGATGCGCACGACTATCGCTACTTTCCTGACCCCGATTTATTGCCACTAGAAATTACGCCAGCGATGTTGGAACAGGTTAGAGCCACGTTACCAGAGCTGCCACAAGCGCGACGTGAACGGTATGTCGGCAAGTACGCACTCACCGTTTACGACGCGAATGCGTTGACGACATCGCGTGAAATGGCGGATTTTTTTGAGACCTGCGTCAGTACAGTAGGCATGACAAATGCAAAATTGTGCGCCAATTGGTTAATCGGCGAAGTGAGTGCGCAACTCAATCGTGACGGACTAGACATGGCGCATTGCCCCGTCAGTGCGCTGCAATTGAGCGGAATGTTGACGCGGATTGTCGATGGCACGATTTCCAATTCTGGCGCGAAAGAAGTGTTTCGGAGCGTGTGGAGTGAAGGCGGCGCGGCCGATGACATTATTGCGGCGAAAGGGTTGAAGCAGGTGTCTGACAACGGCGCAATTGAGATTTTGGTTGATGAAATTATTGCCAACAATGCCGAGAAAGTGGCGGAATATCGCAGCGGAAAAGATAAATTATTCGGCTTTTTCGTCGGGCTTGTCATGAAAGCCAGCAAAGGCAAAGCGAATCCTGTGCAGTTGAATGATATTTTGAAAGCGAAATTGCTGGGTTAAAATAAATGCGCAGGATCTGAAAATACTCAATATAATCAAGTGGTTAATGAATTATCTAAGTAGAATGTAAGCACCTGCGCCGCTGAGGTAGCCTAGTAAAGCGAGCAAGCTGATTTTTTTGATGTACCAAAAAAATTCAATTTTCTCGATGCCCATTGCCGCCACGCCGGCAGCGGAACCAATAATTAAAATCGATCCGCCTGTGCCTGCGGCATAAGCTAAAAACTCCCACAAGAAAGCGTCCGGCGGAAATTCACTGAGCGGATACATTCCCATTGAAGCAGCAACCAAAGGCACGTTGTCGATAATCGCACTCGCTAAGCCAAAAATCATCACGATTACGGCCTGATTCCCCAGCGCTTTGTCTAACCATTGCGCCAGCGAATTTAAAATATGGCTGTGTTCAAGCGTTGCAACCGCCAGCAAAATACCAATAAAAAACACCAACGAAGAGAGGTCAATACGTTGCAGTGCCGCACCTAGCGTTAGATTCGCTTTTTCGCTTTCTGCTTGGTTGCGATGTATTAAATCGCCTGCCAACCAAAGTAGTCCAAGGGCAAACAAGATGCCCATAAACGGTGGTAAGTGCGTCAGCGTTTTAAAGATGGGGACGGCACATAACAAACCGATTCCCGCATAAAACATGAAAGTTCGCTCGAAAATGCTGCGAGTGGTTTTTTGGTCGTTTGCTATTTTTACTGGGCTCACAACCATTTTCCCTTGATACCAATAGCTAATGACAAGGATGGGCACTAGCGTGTTAACAAACGAGGGAATCAGAACTCCTTTCATAACCGCCAGCGCGGTAATTTGTCCGCCGATCCAAAGCATGGTGGTGGTGACATCCCCAATGGGTGACCAAGCGCCACCCGCATTCGCTGCAATGATAATAATGCCGGCAAAAAAGTGCCGATCTTCTTTTTCCGCAAGGAGTTTGCGAGTGACAGAAAGCATGACAATGGTGGTGGTCAAATTATCCAGAATCGCGCTCAGAAAGAAGGTGATAAAACCCACGAGCCATAACAAAGTGGTTTTTTTCTTGGTTTTAATTCTATCCGTGATGACATCAAAACCATCATGCGCATCCACTACCTCAACAATCGTCATCGCTCCCATTAAGAAAAAAATAATCTGCGCAATTGAAGCGATGCTTGCACTGAGTTGTTCGCTTACTTGACCGCTATAAGCGGCGTAAACAATCCACAACAATCCAGCCCCAATCAGCGCGGGCACGGTTTTGTTGATTTTGAGCCCGTGCTCAAAAGCAATCGCGGCATAAGCAATCACAAAAATCGCGGTTAAACCCTGTTCCATGTTTTAGCCCAATCCATACAGTTCAAAGATCATCAACACAAGTTTATCAAACACTGATTGTGATCAGTGAGGTTGATTTCATGCGTTGACTGTCGCGTGTTTTAGCGAACTCGACGTTAAGGGTAACGCACCTGCTACCGTAAGGATTAGCGCAGTGCAATTTAAATATAGCAAAGCAGTTGCCCCACTGTTGGTAAGAATTTAATAGTAAAATCAATAGGTTATGTAAAAATGCGAAAGAGGCATAAATATCCGCAAGGTAACTTGTTATGCACAAAAAATAACTTATTGATTTATTTAAGGAAGCGTTGATTTATTCTATCATGGCTACACGGACTCACCCCCGAACGGTAAAAGGCGTCTCTAAAAATTTAATTTCCGAAGCAGGCAAGGCGCGAGCAAAAAATTGGGCAGCCTATATCAGGATAGGTAAGGCGTCATTTTTTGAGAGTCACGCAGCAACGCGCAGTCAATTTAATTTTTAGCGCTACCCCATAATTCAGTGCTTCCTTAGAGGGGTTCTTAATCTACCGGATTTTAAGATCCCATTAAAACTCAACAGGTGTTCAGGTTATATTTTTTTGAGCGCGCTTGTAAATTTAGAGAGGTGACACTTGCAAGCGCTGATATTGCTAAGGGTTTGCAAAAATCTGATTAAATCGGCGCTGTCTTTGGTCATTCCGTCGAAATGTTGTAGAATAAAGACCAAGCATTAAAGTCGTGTAGGTTTTCTGGGTATTCAATAATTTTCTGTTATATCTGAATTGATTCAGTTGGCATGTAAAGTCATTCGATTAAGGTGAATAGCATTTTTGATTGTTCGATGCAATCAAACACAGTAATTCCAGTTCGCGCTCGTAGCTCATTTGGATAGAGTGCAGCCCTCCGAAGGCTGAGGTGGTGGGTTCGAATCCCGCCGAGCGCACCAATCAAGGTTAAAAGTGGGCACTGATTTTAAAGCACTTTTTACCATCTGTACTGTAGCTGCCTTGGACTTGCGCAGTGTGGTCGTTCACCACAATCTGATCGACCAGCAAATTCAAATACGATTTCGCGACAATCAGATCACCCGCCAGAAGTTTTTCTCGCAACACTTTTCTAAAAAGAATAATTAGGGTCAGACTCGATTTGAACGGTTACGATCTTTCATCTTCTTTAAAAAAACCTTACCAATGGCGCGCCTCCCTCGCTTATATCTGCCTGATCAGCCGCTGCACGTCATTCAGCGTGGCAACAATCGCAATCTTATTTTTGCCACGCAGCAAGATTACATGTTTTATCTTCGTTGCCTACAAGAAGCTGCTGAAACACATCAACTTTCTGTCCACGCCTATGCGTTAATGACCAATCCGGTTCGTGCCAACATGGTTGCGCAACCGGATGATTACCCTTGGTCTAGCTTCCGCGCGAATGCACAGGGCAAGACCAATCCCCTTGTTTCGCCCCAGGTGAGAGACTGTTCTCTACGCTACCTAATTTTCTCGGCTTTTGATACACCGAGATGAGTTGATCGATTAATTCCGTTGCAACAGATTTGGGTGTTGCGTTCAAGATCACTCCTTTTTGGTGGTGACAGTTTCTTGCCGAATGAACATTCGCACAAAATTTCTTACACCCTCCAATGACTTGCGGCAAGTCATTGCACAATATAGCCACTTCGTAACGCTATGGCGTGGTCTATTTGTGGACAGTTCAAAAGCCTTTTTGGTTTAACCGCTTTGCGCTTTTTGGCTTTGAATCAACCTGATGAATCAGATTGATAATGCCTCTTTTAAGGCGGAAATCAAAAGCCCTTTTTTAAAGCGAACGTCAAAAGCCTGTTGAAGCCCTTCGGGCTGATTTTTCTGTTTGCCTCACGGTGTAGCACTCCGAATATCTGCATCGTTCCTGTTTTTTCCCCCCCTAAACGCGAATCCTCACTCAGCTAAAAAAGACACGCCCCTCGAGGATGAAGCGAGGGGCTTGCGCATGACAGTGGCAGTACTCAGAAATGATAAAGCTATTTCTTCCGTGCTGACCGCACCACTCAGGCACATTCTTTTTGAGCCGTGTGCTGATGTCGCAGGGCGAAACAACTCAGGAGCGATGTAGATAAATACCGAGCAGGTCTGCACCGCAGGAATTCAAAAGCGGGCTCGCAATCTAGGAGTGATGCGTGAACATCAGAAGCAAAAGCTACATGCAAAAACCTGAGTTCTTAGAACGGCAGAGTTGCTTTGAGTTTTTTTCTGCTGAAGGTTATGCAATGATAATAAAGTTCGTGACTGATTGTAGAAAAGGCTGGAGAAAAATTTTTTATGGAGATAAGCCAAGGTTTGAGAATGTCACAGGCTGGCTAGATTTTGTTTGTTTGCAAAATTTGAGTTAAACTATTTTCAACTTAGGAGAATAAAACATGAGCACCATTACTTTTGATACGTTGAGGTTTGTTAAAAAATTACAATCCGCAGGAAGGACACAGGCAAGCGCTGAGGCTATCGCATCGGCACAAAGCGAGGCATTTGAAGAGCTGACAAAAACTAAAGACTTGGCAACAAAGAGCGATTTATTAGAACTTAAATTAGACTTGTTAAAATGGATTGTCGGTTTGGCTTTAGGGCAAATTGCAATACTCGTGGGAATTTTGATGAAGTTGCATTAACTGTAATACTGGCGACCATCACAAAAACATAAAGCCTCTTCGGAGGCTTTTTTGTTGTCTAGTGTTTTAAAGTTAACCACACAATCTGAGCATAAAACGGCGTTTTTTGGGATTCTGTTTTGAATTTGTTGACGCCGACCGAAAACTGGCCGATTTAGGGAATGTGCGGTAAATAAAATTGAGTTACTTGACCCAGCGCCGCGCATCTTTAAGCAACAGTAAACGTTGCTGTTCTCTGAGCGGCGAGGCAATAAAACCAAAATGAGTATAAAAACGAACGGCATTTTCGTCGATGGGATGTGTCAACATCGCACGAATCCCTGCTTGATCAGCAATCAAAAAAGTGCGTCTGATTGCATCCTGCAATAATCCAAAGCCAATCCCTTTCCCTTGGCCTTGTATTGAAACAGCTAGTCGCGCCAGGATAACAACGGGTAATGGATATTGCCCCATACCTTTGCGAATACGATCAGGCGCATCAAGAATGTCGATTTGCCCAACGGTCAGACTAAAATAACCGACAACACGATCATCGTCAGCAACAACAAAAGTTTTAGCAGACCCACTCGTTTGAGATTGACGAGCATGTCGCAGCAACCATTCGTTCAGCGAAGGTGTTCCGCAATCAAATGCTTCAAGCTGATGGTGCGATGCAAGCGGCTCTGGTTCCCGCAGACTCATTTCTTAGCCCAAGGCGCAGATCGAGAAAACAGATTGGCAAGCCCTTCGTTTTCTTGAACCGGCTCGTCAAGCAAGTCCATCAAGGCTTGGTATTGATTGCCTGAGACCATAAACAAGCGCTGATCCAATAACGTCTGTTCAGCAGCGCGGCAAGCGCTATCGAGAATATAATCCGTCAAAGATTTATGCGCGACTTGTGCGGCGCGACGCAGAACAGCCTCTTGCTCTGTTGTGGCGCGCAATCCAAGACGGGCCGAGCGTGCTGTGTTAGAAAAAGATGGAACGGTAGCAGTGGCGGTATTCATGGGTAAACTCCAATTTTTATTTGGTGTTGCAATGTTAGTACAAACGGCTAACGATTGTCCATTTTTTAATTGATGATGTTGGATAACCTCATCCCAATGCGAGCCTTGTTGATCTGTCGGTAATGAGATTCTCGAATATGCCAGTTCCTTCATGACAACATCAATAACACTAAATTGCGCGGTTTATGCACGCACCTCCGGTGAGGAAGTTATTGATGATGAGTTTAGTTCGATTGAAGCTCAGCGCCAGGCGGGCCTCAATTACATCGCCAGTCAGCGTGGATTAAACTGGGCACCGGTTGCCAGCGAATACAACGACACTAATATTTCTGGTGGCACGCTGGCACGAAATGCGCTGTCTCGACTGTTAGCAGACATCGAGTCTGGCGAAATTAATGTGGTGGTCGTTTACAAACTTGATCGTATTAGCCGCAGCATGAAGGATTTTAGCGAGCTGATGGAAGTTTTTGATCAGCATCAAGTCGTACCGGTTTCGGTGACACAGCATTTAAATAGTCAGGATGCGCTGGGGAGATTTGCGATTCACACCTTGATGAGTTTCGCCCAATTCGAACGGGAGATTATTGGTGAACGGATCCGCGACAAAATTGCTGTTACGCGGCGAAAAGGACTGTGGATCGGTAGCGTTCCTCCACTTGGGTATGACGTTAAAAATCAGCATCTCATTATCAATGAGTCCGAAGCAAAAATTGTCCAGCTGATATTTAAGCGCCTTGTTGAATTGGAGTCGATGAGTGAGCTGGTTCTTGAACTCGACAACGAAGGAATAACCACCAAATGTTGGAGAACTCGAACAGGAAAAAAGCGCGGTGGTCAGCTTTTTCCTGCCTTGTGCTGTTGCTTGGTTTAATGAGTCGAAGGCGAATAATCAATTGTTGCTCAATTACCCGCTAGGGTAATTGGTGCGACTATTGACCGAAATCATTTTATTTTTCAAGCAGACTTTATCAACCGGCGGATTCAACTCTGAAGTGCAACTTTTGTAAGTGAATTTAGGTGGCGAGCTG
>JAVHQT010000074.1:0-10590 GCA_036171275.1 Gallionellaceae bacterium
CAAAATACCAATATCAATCAACGTCCTCTCGTCAAGGTTGGTGAAATTATCGCCCGTGGCGACGTGGTGGCTGATGGTGCTTCAACTGATATGGGCGAACTGGCTTTAGGTCAAAATATGCTGGTGGCGTTTATGCCTTGGAATGGCTACAACTACGAAGACTCGATTTTGATTTCGGAACGCGTGGTGGCAGAAGACCGCTTCACATCGATCCACATTGAAGAATTGACCGTAATGGCGCGCGATACCAAGCTGGGTACTGAAGAAATTACGCGTGACATTCCGAATTTGTCCGAAGGGCAAATGGCGCGACTGGATGAATGTGGCATTGTTCACATTGGTGCAGAAGTGGGCGTTGGCGATGTCTTAGTCGGTAAAGTTACCCCTAAAGGTGAAACTCAATTGACGCCAGAAGAAAAATTGTTGCGGGCAATTTTTGGCGAAAAAGCCTCAGACGTTAAAGATACGAGTTTGCGTGTTAAAGCCGGAATTTCGGGAACGGTGATTGATGTTCAGGTATTCACGCGCGAAGGATTACAACGCGATAATCGCGCTCAGCAAATTATTGATGACGAATTGGGTCGCTACAAGAAGGATTTATCTGACCAAATGCGAATTGTGGAAGCAGACGTTTTTACTCGCTTGGAAAAACTTTTGATCGGTAAAGCGGTGAATGGCGGACCTAAAAAGTTGAGCAAAGGCACTGAACTGAGCAAAGAATTTTTGCAAACTTTGGAACATCACCTCTGGTTCGACTTGCGGATGGCTGATGATGAAGTGGCGACTCAATTAGAGCAAGTCAAAGACGGTTTAACTCAAAAACGACTGGAATTTGATGCTGCCTTCGATTTGAAGAAGAAAAAGCTGACTCAAGGTGATGAACTTCAGGCCGGCGTGCAAAAGATGGTCAAAGTCTATGTGGCCGTGAAGCGTCGCTTGCAGCCAGGTGACAAAATGGCTGGTCGTCATGGTAACAAGGGCGTGGTGTCGCGCATTATTCCGGTGGAAGACATGCCTTACATGGCTGACGGAACGCCGGTTGATATCGTGCTGAACCCGCTGGGCGTGCCATCACGGATGAATATCGGTCAGGTTTTGGAGGTTCACTTGGGTTGGGCGGCTAAAGGCTTGGGCAAGAAAATTGGCTTGCTGCTGGATTCTAAAGCGAAACTTTCTGAAGTCCGTAAATTCCTTGGCAAAATTTACAAAGGTGATCAGGCGGAACAAATCGCCTCATTTTCGGAAGCTGAAGTGATCGAACTTTGCCGCAACCTAAGAAAAGGTGTGCCGTTTGCAACACCTGTATTTGACGGAGCGAGCGAGGAAGAAATTAAAGAAATGCTCGACCTGGCTGATTTGCCGCGCTCGGGTCAACTAACCTTGCATGACGGTCGCACTGGCGATGCGTTTGATCGACAAGTGACCGTGGGTTATATGCATGTTCTTAAATTACATCACTTGGTGGATGACAAAATGCACGCGCGTTCAACCGGACCTTACAGTTTGGTTACGCAACAACCGTTGGGTGGTAAAGCCCAATTTGGTGGTCAGCGTTTCGGCGAAATGGAAGTTTGGGCACTGGAAGCTTATGGTGCGGCCTATACCTTGCAAGAAATGCTCACCGTGAAATCCGATGATGTGAATGGACGAACCAAAGTCTATGAAAACATTGTTAAGGGTGACCATAAAATTGATGCCGGTATGCCGGAATCATTTAACGTGTTGACCAAAGAAATTCGCTCTCTAGCGATTGATATTGATTTAGAGCGTCATTAAGTGTTGTGAGCACGTCGGGTATTTGCCCGACGAAGTGTTGAATAGACGCAAATTTTTCGGCCATGTCGATAAATTTAATTTGTAAGTACTTGATTATTAGGGATTTTTTAATGCCTTATTGCCAAGCGCAGCATAAGCAAAACACTTACAAATAATCCAACGCTAGGCAGATCTACCAACCTGATTTAGGAGTTACACCATGAAATCATTGCTGGACTTATTTAAGCAAGTAACGCAAAAAGAAGAGTTTGATACGATTAAAATCGGTCTTGCATCCCCAGAAAAAATTCGCTCATGGTCTTATGGCGAAGTTAAAAAACCTGAAACCATTAACTATCGTACTTTTAAGCCGGAGCGAGATGGCCTGTTTTGCGCGAAAATATTCGGGCCGGTAAAGGATTACGAGTGCTTATGCGGTAAATATAAGCGTCTTAAACATCGCGGCGTTATCTGCGAAAAGTGCGGCGTGGAAGTGACTTTATCTAAAGTACGTCGTGAACGGATGGGTCATATCGAACTGGCATCGCCGGTGGCGCATATTTGGTTTTTGAAATCTTTGCCCTCGCGTTTGGGCATGGTTTTGGATATGACTTTGCGCGATATCGAGCGTGTGTTGTATTTTGAAGCCTACGTGGTGACTGAGCCTGGTATGACGCCTCTGGAACGCGGGCAGTTACTTTCTGAAGATGACTATATTGCTAAAGTTGAAGAGTTTGGCGATGAATTTTCAGCGGTTATGGGTGCTGAAGGGGTGCGAGCCCTATTGCGTGCCTTGGATGTGCCTTCTGAAGTCGAAAAAATTCGCGCTGAATTAGAAGCGACCAGCTCTGAAACAAAAATTAAAAAATATGCAAAACGCCTAAAAGTGCTGGAAGCGTTTTTGCAGTCAGGCATTAAACCGGAGTGGATGGTTCTGGAAGTGTTGCCTGTGTTACCACCCGAATTGCGCCCATTAGTCCCGTTGGACGGCGGACGTTTTGCTACTTCTGACTTGAATGATTTATATCGCCGTGTGATCAACCGGAATAACCGTTTGCGTCGCTTGCTAGAGCTTAAAGCACCAGACATTATTGTCCGCAACGAAAAACGGATGTTGCAAGAATCCGTCGATTCTTTGCTAGACAACGGCAGACGTGGCAAAGCGATGACAGGTGCGAACAAACGCCCGCTGAAGTCCTTGGCGGATATGATCAAAGGTAAAGGCGGACGCTTCCGTCAAAACTTACTTGGTAAACGGGTCGATTATTCCGGTCGTTCAGTCATTGTTGTTGGACCGCAACTGAAATTGCATCAATGTGGTCTGCCTAAGAAAATGGCGCTGGAACTTTTTAAACCATTTATTTTTGAACGGCTGGAAAAAATGGGTCTGGCAACGACTATTAAAGCCGGTAAACGCATGGTTGAAGCCGAAGAACCGATTGTTTGGGATATTTTGGAGGAAGTCATTCGCGAACATCCGGTGATGCTGAACCGCGCACCGACTTTGCACAGACTCGGGATTCAGGCGTTTGAGCCCATTTTAATTGAAGGAAAAGCTATTCAGTTGCATCCGTTGGTTTGCTCTGCGTTCAATGCAGACTTTGACGGTGATCAAATGGCGGTACACGTTCCTTTGTCGCTGGAAGCGCAAATGGAAGCGCGAACTTTAATGCTGGCGTCGAACAACGTTTTGTCACCTGCTAACGGCGAACCGATTATTGTTCCATCGCAAGATATTGTGTTGGGGCTGTACTACATGACGCGCGAGAAGGTTGCAGCGCAAGGCGAGGGATCGTACTTCGCGGATGTCTCTGAGGTTTTGCGCGCTTATCGTTCCGGCAATGTGCATTTGCAAGCCAAGGTTTTAGTCCGTATTACCGAAAAAACGCTCAGCGACTCCGCTGAAATTCAGTCGAAAGTGACGCGCTATGAAACCACGGTAGGTCGCGCAATTTTATCTGAATTATTGCCGCCTAATTTGCCGTTTAGTTTTGTCAATAAAGCGCTGAAAAAGAAAGAGATTTCAAGACTGATTAACGCGAGTTTCCGTCGCTGCGGATTGCGTGACACGGTCATCATGGCGGATCAATTGATGTACACCGGTTTCGCCTATGCAACGCGTGCTGGCATTTCTATCTGCGTGGATGATATGTTAGTCCCTAAACAAAAAAATGACTTAATTGTTGCCGCAGAAAAAGAAGTATTGGAAATACAAAATCAGTACACCTCTGGCTTGGTTACGCAAGGCGAACGTTACAATAAAGTGGTTGATATTTGGGGACGTACCGGTGATCAAGTTGCGAAAGCGATGATGGATCAACTGGGTGTCGAAGTCATTATCGATCCGCTCACCGGTGAACGTAAATTGGATAGCGCCGGCAAGGTGATGACACAAGAGTCCTTCAATTCGATTTATATGATGGCAGACTCAGGTGCGCGCGGTTCTGCTGCGCAAATTCGCCAATTGTCTGGAATGCGCGGTTTAATGGCTAAACCGGACGGTTCGATTATTGAAACACCGATTACCGCAAACTTCCGCGAAGGTCTGAATATGTTGCAGTACTTTATTTCGACTCACGGTGCGCGAAAAGGGCTTGCAGATACGGCTCTTAAAACTGCAAACTCTGGATATTTGACCCGTCGCTTGGTTGACGTAACGCAAGATTTGGTGATTACCGAAATCGATTGCGGAACGAGCAATGGTCGTGCCATGAAGGCTTTGGTCGAAGGCGGTGAAGTGATTGAAGCATTGCGTGACCGTGTTTTAGGTCGGGTTGTTTCTTCCGATATCGTTAACCCTGAAACCAGCGAAACGTTGTATGAGGCAGGTACGCTGTTAAATGAAGATATGGTTGACACCATTGAGGCGCTGGGGATTGATGAAGTACGGGTTCGTACTCCTTTGACCTGCGACACGCGCTATGGTTTGTGTGCAAGATGCTACGGTCGTGATTTGGGACGCGGCGGACAAGTAAATGTGGGCGAGGCGGTTGGTGTGATTGCGGCGCAATCCATTGGAGAGCCAGGTACTCAGTTGACCATGCGGACTTTCCACATTGGTGGTGCGGCATCTCGTACCGTCGTGGCGAGCCAGGTTGAGAGTAAGTCTAATGGCATAATGAAATTTAGCGCAAATATGCGCACCGTAATCAGTGCACGCAATGAAGTCGTAGTGGTAGCACGAAGTGGCGAAGTGATGGTGACCGACGATCATGGACGCGAACGTGAGCGGCATAAAGTACCGTACGGTGCAATGCTGACCGTTCGTGAAGGGGTGACAGTTAAAGCTGGCGAAGTGTTAGCAACTTGGGACCCGCATACGCGACCAATGATTACCGAATACGCCGGTCGTGCGCGATTTGAAAATATGGAAGAAGGCGTCACAGTTGCCAAGCAAATCGACGAAGTGACAGGGCTTTCTACTTTGGTGGTGATTGATCCAAAACGTAGCACAGCCCAAAGCAAGGGTGTGCGTCCTCTGGTTCGCTTGCTAGATGAATCAGGCAATGAGATTAAGATTGCTGGAACTGAAACCCCAATTTCAGTTACTTTCCAAGTTGGTTCGATTATCACCGTTGAAGACGGACAAGATGTTGGCGTGGGCGATGTGCTGGCAAGGATTCCGCAAGAAAGCTCTAAGACGCGTGATATTACAGGGGGTTTGCCGCGTGTCGCCGAGCTGTTTGAAGCACGTTCACCCAAAGACGCCGGTATGCTGGCAGAAGTAACAGGAACCGCTTCCTTTGGTAAAGAAACCAAAGGTAAGCAACGGTTGGTGATTACCGATGGTGATGGTGTTGCCAATGAGTTCTTAATTTCAAAAGAAAAGCATGTGTTGGTTCACGATGGTCAAACTGTCACGCAGGGTGAAATGATTGTCGATGGACCGGCTGATCCCCATGATATTTTGCGACTGCTGGGCATTGAAGCGTTGGCAAGATACATTACCGACGAAGTACAAGACGTTTATCGTTTGCAAGGCGTCAAAATTAATGACAAACATATTGAAGTAATTGTTCGGCAAATGCTCAGACGCGTTGCGATTGTCGATGAAGGCGATACTACTTTCATTCCTAAAGAACAAGTGGAACGGGCTGAATTGCTTCGTGAAAACGAACGCGTGGTTGCAGAGGGAAAAGAGCCTGCTACCTTCCAATATATGTTGTTGGGAATTACCAAGGCATCCTTGTCAACTGACTCGTTCATTTCGGCGGCTTCCTTCCAAGAAACTACGCGTGTGTTGACAGAAGCTGCAATCATGGGCAAAAAAGACGACCTGCGCGGCTTAAAAGAAAACGTCATTGTTGGACGTTTGATTCCAGCAGGAACCGGTTTAGCCTTTCATACAGCGCGACGAAAACAACGCCAAGGAGTCGATATGGCAGCAGGTACTGGGTTGACCGAAGAGGTCATCACAGAAGAAGCGCAAGGAAGTGTGTAGTTAGCTTGACAGACCGTGCCTTCATCAATAGAATGCGCGGTCTTTTTAGACGCTGCCTAACTGAAAAATAGTTACGCAACGATATTTTTTGCAACACATTGATTATATTGAGTTTTTTAGGAACGTAAATAATGCCAACGATTAACCAGTTAGTGCGTAAGCCTCGGTCAGCTGAAATAACCAAAAGTAAAGTACCTGCTCTTGCAGGAAGTCCACAAAAACGCGGCGTTTGTACTCGCGTTTACACTACTACTCCAAAGAAGCCAAACTCGGCGTTGCGTAAGGTTGCTAAAGTGCGTTTGACCAATGGCTTTGAGGTTATTTCTTACATTGGTGGTGAAGGCCATAATCTACAAGAGCATAGCGTTGTCTTGCTTCGTGGCGGTCGTGTGAAAGATTTGCCGGGCGTGCGTTACCACATGGTGCGCGGTAGTTTAGATACTGCGGGTGTGAAAGATCGTAAGCAGTCTCGTTCCAAGTATGGTGCAAAACGCCCTAAGAAAGCTTAAGTCGTTGTTGTTTTCTGGTTTTTAGTTAGTTTATACATTTGAGGTTTAGATATGCCAAGACGTAGAGAAGTACCCAAGCGTGATGTTCTGCCAGATCCTAAATTTGGTAATCAAGATTTGTCTAAGTTTGTTAACGTGCTGATGACGGCGGGTAAAAAATCAGTTGCTGAGCGCATTCTTTACGGCGCGCTGGAGCAAGTTGCCAAGAAAAGCAACAAAGATCCAATTGAGGTGTTTAATCTAGCGCTGAATAATGCGAAGCCTCAAGTGGAAGTTAAAAGTCGTCGCGTTGGCGGTGCTAACTATCAAGTGCCAGTTGAGGTTCGTCCTTCACGTCGGATGGCTTTGGCAATGCGTTGGCTAAAAGACTTTGCTCGTAAACGTGGTGAAAAATCGATGGGTCTGCGGTTAGCGGGTGAGTTGATTGATGCGTCTGAAGGTCGTGGTGGCGCGGTGAAAAAGCGTGAAGAAGTTCATCGTATGGCTGAAGCGAACAAAGCATTTTCGCATTTCCGTTTCTAATTAAGAACTTACGTTAGGTAATATATCGTGGCACGCAAAACACCAATTGAACGCTATCGCAATATCGGCATCAGTGCGCATATTGATGCAGGAAAAACAACGACAACTGAGCGAATTCTGTTTTATACAGGCGTTTCTCACAAAATTGGTGAGGTGCACGACGGTGCGGCCACCATGGACTGGATGGAGCAAGAGCAAGAGCGCGGAATTACCATTACCTCTGCTGCAACAACCTGTTTTTGGAAGGGAATGGATAACTCCTACCCAGAGCATCGTTTTAACATCATTGATACCCCTGGGCACGTTGACTTTACAATTGAAGTTGAACGCTCCATGCGGGTCTTGGACGGCGCGTGCATGGTGTATTGCGCAGTAGGTGGTGTGCAACCTCAGTCAGAGACAGTATGGCGTCAAGCTAATAAATACAAAGTTCCTCGTTTGGCCTTTGTCAATAAAATGGATCGAACAGGGGCAAATTTTTTCAAGGTGGTCACGCAAATGGAAACCCGTTTGCGCGCTCGTCCAATTCCTTTGGTGATTCCAATTGGTGCAGAAGAAAATTTCATTGGCGTTGTTGATTTACTAAAGATGAAAGCCATCATTTGGGATGAAGCCTCGCAAGGGATGAAGTTTGAGTACAAAGAGATTCCGGCTGATCTTGTTGATTCTGCAAACGAATGGCGCGGCAAGATGGTTGAAACTGCGGCTGAAGCTTCTGAAGAGTTGATGAATCAGTATCTTGAAAATGGTGAATTGACCGAAGAGCAAATTATTTTAGGTATTCGTACCCGTACCATCGCTTGCGAAATTCAACCGATGTTATGTGGATCAGCCTTTAAAAACAAAGGTGTTCAGCGCATGTTGGATGCTGTGATTATGTACTTGCCTTCTCCCGTGGATATTCCGGATGTCACTGGCGAAACTGAAGAGGGTGTGGCAATTACTAGAAAAGCAGATGACAGCGAAAGTTTTTCTGCGCTTGCTTTTAAGCTAATGACCGATCCTTTTGTTGGGCAGCTTACTTTTGTGCGTGTTTATTCTGGCGTACTTAAAAAAGGAGATACGGTTTACAACCCAATACGTGGCAAGAAAGAGCGCATTGGTCGTATCGTGCAAATGCACGCGAATGAGCGTTTAGAAGTTGACGAAATTCTCGCCGGTGATATCGCTGCGTGCATTGGTTTGAAAGATGTAACAACGGGCGAGTCGCTGTGTGATGTTGCTAAACCGATTATCCTGGAACGCATGATTTTTCCTGAGCCAGTAATTCACGTTGCAGTTGAGCCCAAAACTAAGGCTGACCAAGAAAAAATGGGGATTGCGCTAGGACGTCTAGCTGCAAAAGATCCTTCATTCCGTGTTCGTACCGATGAGGAATCCGGTCAAACAATTATGTCTGGTATGGGTGAATTGCACCTTGAAATCCTAGTTGACCGAATGAAACGTGAATTCGGAGTAGAGGCTAACGTCGGAGCGCCTCAGGTTGCATACCGCGAAGCAATTCGTAAAATGGTTGAAGTTGAGGGTAAATTCGTTAAACAGTCCGGTGGTAAAGGGCAGTTTGGTCGAGTAATGCTAAAAATGGAACCAAACGAAACCGGCAAAGGTTTTGAATTTATCGATGCAATTAAGGGTGGCGCAGTTCCGCGTGAATTTATTCCTGCAGTAGAAAAAGGTCTTCGCGAAACATTGCCCAATGGTGTTCTAGCAGGATTCCCTGTTGTTGACGTTAAAGTCACTTTGTTTGACGGTTCTTATCACGAAGTGGATTCTAACGAGAATGCCTTCAAAATGGCTGCTTCCATCGGCTTTAAAGATGGAATGCGAAAAGCAAATCCAGTTTTACTTGAGCCAATGATGTCGGTTGAAGTGGAAACGCCTGAAGATTATGCTGGCACGGTGATGGGCGATTTATCTTCTCGTCGTGGTATGGTTCAAGGAATGGATGACATGATGGGGGGCGGTAAATCGATTAAGGCTGAAGTTCCATTAGCAGAAATGTTTGGCTACTCTACCTCATTGCGTTCTGCAACGCAGGGTCGTGCAACCTACACAATGGAATTTAAGCACTATTCTGAAGCGCCCAAAAATGTTGCTGAAGCAATTATGAGTAAGAAGTAAATTATTGTTTGTAATCAATAGGTTAATTTAAAGCAATTGGAGAGCTAAAAAATGGCAAAGAGCAAATTTGAACGGACAAAACCGCACGTAAACGTAGGAACAATTGGCCACGTTGACCACGGCAAGACCACCCTAACGGCAGCGATCACAATGGTGCTGTCAAAGAAATTTGGTGGAGAAGCCAAGGCCTACGACCAAATTGACGCAGCGCCGGAAGAAAAGGCGCGCGGCATCACCATCAACACCGCCCACGTAGAATATGAAACTGCCGCACGCCACTACGCGCACGTAGACTGCCCGGGGCACGCCGACTATGTAAAAAACATGATCACAGGCGCGGCGCAAATGGACGGCGCAATCTTGGTTGTATCTGCAGCTGACGGTCCAATGCCACAAACACGCGAACACATCCTGCTAGCACGTCAAGTCGGCGTACCGTACATCATCGTATTCATGAACAAATGCGACATGGTTGACGACGCAGAACTACTTGAGCTAGTTGAAATGGAAATCCGCGAACTGCTCAGCAAATACGACTTCCCAGGCGACGACACCCCGATTATCCACGGCAGCGCCAAACTCGCAGTCGAAGGCGACCAAAGCGAATACGGCGAACCGTCGATTTTCCGCTTGGCAGACGCACTGGATGCCTACATTCCTCAACCGGAACGCGCGCTAGACGGCACCTTCTTGATGCCAGTTGAAGACGTATTTTCAATTTCTGGACGTGGCACCGTTGTCACTGGACGGATCGAACGCGGCATCATCAAAGTAGGCGAAGAAATCGAAATAGTCGGACTAAAACCAACCCTCAAAACCACCTGCACTGGCGTTGAAATGTTCCGCAAACTACTAGACCAAGGCCAAGCCGGAGACAACGTTGGCGTGCTGCTACGCGGCACAAAACGCGAAGAAGTCGAACGTGGACAAGTCTTGGCAAAACCAGGCACCATCACCCCACATACCAAATTTACCGCTGAAATATACGTATTAGGTAAAGAAGAAGGTGGTCGTCACACACCATTTTTCCAAGGTTATCGCCCACAATTCTACTTCCGCACCACCGACGTAACGGGCGCAGTCGAACTCCCTGCAGGCACGGAAATGGTCATGCCCGGCGACAATGTATCGGTTGCCGTAAACCTAATCTCACCGATTGCGATGGAAGAAGGGTTGCGTTTTGCGATTCGTGAAGGCGGTCGTACTGTCGGTGCCGGTGTCGTTGCAAAAATCGTGGAATAA